>JBDTXR010000005.1:0-58049 GCA_040006075.1 Byssovorax sp.
AGGCCGTCGCCTACCGCCAGCTCTCGCTCCTCCTCCGCCGCCCGCCGGGCCGCGAAGCCTACCCGGGCGACGTCTTCTACCTCCACAGCCGCTTGCTCGAGCGCGCCGCCAAGGTCGCCGACATCTTCTACGTGGTGAAGAAGGGGACCAAGATCGAGGGCGGGAACACGACGTACAAGGGTGTTGACGGCAAGCGCCACGTCGGCGCGACTGGCATGCACACCGCGAAGGAGAGCCTCGCGGCGCTGACGGACAAGGCCGATCACGAGATCATCAAGGAGCCCCACTCGGGCGGCTCGCTCACCGCGCTGCCGATCATCGAGACCCAGGCCGGCGACGTCTCGGCGTACATCCCGACCAACGTCATCAGCATCACCGACGGGCAGATCTTCCTCGACACCGATCTCTTCTTCTCCGGCGTTCGCCCGGCGATCAACGTCGGTATCTCCGTCAGCCGCGTCGGCGGCAACGCGCAGATCAAGGCGATGAAGCAGCTCGCCGGCACGCTGAAGCTCGACCTCGCGCAGTACCGCGCCATGGCGGCCTTCGCGCAGTTCGCCTCGGACCTCGACGCCCGCACCCGCGCTCAGCTCGAGCGCGGCGCTCGCCTCGTCGAGATCTTGAAGCAGGGCCAGTATGTCCCGCAGCCCGTCGAGAAGCAGATTGTCATTCTCTTCGCCGGCACGCAGGGCCTCCTCGACGATCTGCCGGTCAGCGTGCTTGGCCGCTTCGAGCAAGAGCTCTACGCGTACATCGAGACCAAGAGCCCGGCCGTCTTCAGCGACATCCTCACCAAAAAGGCCCTCGACGACGACCTCAAGGGCAGCATCCGCAAGGCGATCGAGGCCTTCAAGAAGAAGTTCATCCTCGATCCCAGCAAGGGCTCGTTCGCGGCCGCGTCCGGCGTCGACGACGACGAGGCCGAAGAGGAAGAAGCGCCCAAGGTCGTGGCCCCCAAGAAGGCCAAGAAGTCCAAGAAAGGCGACTGACCCGTGCCCTCGCTCAAGGCGATTCGCAAGCGGATCGTAAGCGTCCAGTCGACGCAGAAGATCACCCGCGCCATGAAGATGGTCGCGGGGGCGCGCCTGAACAAGGCGCAGATCCGGATCACCGAGCTGCGGCCCTACGCGGTGAAGACCCACGCCGTGCTGGCGTCGATCACCGTGGAGCCGAACGCGGCCCCGCCTGCAGCCGAAGAGTCCGCGCTCGCGGTCGTCGGTGAGGCCGTGACCGAGGTCGCCGAGAGCGTCGGTGTCGGTTGGGAAGACAAGCCCGCTCACCCGCTCCTGGTGAAGCGCGCCGAGAAGCGCGTGCTCCTCCTGGTGCTCACCAGCGATCGTGGCCTCTGCGGCGGGTTCAACGCCAACCTCAACAAGCGGGCCGAGCGCGAGTGGAAGACGCGCACCGCGGAGGGGCAAGACGTGAAAATGATCGTCGTGGGCCGCAAGGGCCGCGACTACATGACCCGTCGTAACGCCCCGGTGCTGGAGTTCGTGGCCGGCGTCTGGGACAAGCTCGGTCACGACACCGCGAAGATGATCGGCGCCAAGGTCCTGGCTCCCTTCCTCACCAAGGAAGCCGAAGACCGGGTCGACGCCATCTACATCATCTACAGCGAGTTCAAGAGCGCGATGACCCAGGTGGTGACGTGCGAGCGCCTGCTCCCCGTCGCGCCGCCGCTCGTCCCCGCGAGCACCACCAAGGCGGTTGAAGAGGTGGACGGCGGCGTCTGGGTGGGTACGGAGTTCATCTTCGAGCCCACCCGCGAGGCCCTCCTCACGCAATTGATGCCGATGTACCTCGACATCTCGATCCTCCGCGCGCTCTACGAGTCCCAGGCCAGCGAGCTCGGCGCCCGCATGACGGCCATGGACGCGGCGACCAAGAACGCGAAAGAGATGATCGGCTCGCTCACGCTCCAGTACAACAAGGCTCGCCAGGCCGCGATCACCAAGGAGCTCATGGAGATCATCGGCGGCAGCGAGGCGATCAAGGAGTAGCAAGGATCCTCTGGATCCCCGCGGCGCTGACGGCTTGCTTCGTCGGCGCCGCGCGCTACGTGTGCTCCCCCGTGCTTCTTCCCATCAATCCCAACCATCCCGAGCCGCGCAAGGTGCAGCGGGCCGTCGACATCCTCAACAAGGGTGGTGTCATCGGCTATCCGACCGACACCGTGTATGGCCTCGGCTGCGATCTGATGAACAAGCAGGCGATCGATCGCCTCTATCAGATCAAGGGGATGTCGCGGGATCAGAACCTCTCGTTCATCTGCCCGGATCTCGCCGACATCGCGCGCTATGCCGTGGTCGAGAACGACGTCTATCGCGTCCTCAAGCGCTTCTTGCCGGGCCCGTACTGCTTCATCCTCACGGCGACCCGCGAGGTCCCGAAGATCGTGCAGATGAAGGCCAAGACCGTGGGGATCCGCGTGCCCAACAACCCCATCGCCATCGCGGTGGTCCGGGCGCTGGGGCGGCCCTTGATCAGCACCACGGCAGCCCGTCACGGCGAGGCTCCGCTGGTGGATCCGTGGGAGATCGATCAGGAGTTCCCCGGCCTGGATCTGGTGATCGACGGCGAGGGCGGCGGGACGGTGCCGACCACGGTGGTGGATTTGAGCCACGGCGACGTGCGGATTGTCCGCGAGGGCGCGGGGCCGATCGACGGGTTCGATTGAGATAGCCCAGGGCGTTGGGGCCTGCTCGTGAGGCTCACCGCTTGCGCGACGGCTTCGGGCGGGCGGGCGCCGACTCGGCGAGGAAGTCGTCCTCGGTCGTGAGCGGGAGCTGGTGCGCCGCGACACGATGGTTCATCAAGAACAGCTTCGTCGCAGGCGTCAGCTTGAGAAGCTCGATTCTGCCTCTCATCTTGCTTCGCACCCTGTCTTGCAGCGCGCTCATCCCGACTGGGTCCGTGGATTGCGGCTCCTTCATCACGAAGAACAGGTGCACTCGTGGGGGAGCGATCGGTAACGTGCGCCACTCGACCGGCAGGCATTCTCTCACCTCCAGGCCATACGGAAGGGCGTACCAGATCGACGCAAGCAAGAGGAGGCAGTCTGTCGCCTTCTGGGCGCACTCGTTGACATAGTGCTCCGCGCTGAAGGTCCCCTTCGTGTAGTCCTTCACCTCGAGCAGATTCATTGTTTGCTCTGGCTCGTCCCACCAGCCGAAGTCCATCTCTTGAACGCCGAAGCCCTTGAAGAGCGGGCCGCTGAGCGCGCTGTCCGAAAGGCGGAACGCTCGCTCGTGCGGAGGATTGAAGAGGAAGCCCGGCTCGGCGTGGCTCTTCGCGGGGTCGAGGTATATCGGCATCAGCGTCACTTGCCAGAGCGCTGCATGTCGACGTTGTAACCCTCTTCATAGAGGCGGAGCGACTCGTCGATGATCGGGTTCTCGGGCATGCCGTCGCGCATATCGCTGAACTGGGCCTCGATGTCCTCACCGCTTCGCGTGAGCGAGCAGAACGGGACGCTCATCTGGTGACGCTTGGCCAGGATTTCGAGCTTCTTGAGCACGAAATAGCTGTGGGTCGCGAGGTAGATCTGGACGCCGGCCTGCGCGAGGCTGAAGAGCATCTCCGTGAAGACGGAGATGGCCCGCGGGTGAAGGTTCGTCTCCGGCTCGTCGAGGAAGAGGATTGTGTCCCTTGTGAGGCTCCGGTTCTTGATCAGATTGGTCAGAATGCCGATCTTCTTGATGCCATCCGCCGTCTGCGGCATCGTGTAAGCGTGCTCTCCGCGCTGGAAGAGGAACTCGTCGGAGAGGCCTTTTCTGACGATCTGGCCCCCGACGAACGCGTCGAGACCATCCGCGATTGTCAGGAGCTCGGGAAGGATGTCCCCTTGCGTCGGAGGCACGCGCAAGAGCTTGAGTAGGTCATAGTAGGTGTCATCGAAGCCGTATATCTCGTACTTTCCGCGGCTGATCTCGATGGCCGCAAAGATCGTCAAGACCTCTTTGGGCGGCAGGAAGATGGCGTTCGTGGTCATTCCGGCCTCCTGGGAGAATCCTGAAACGACGCTGCGCCACTTCTCGGGGCCCGCGAAACGTTTGTGGGTATAGTGATGCTTCTTCCCCGCGAGCCGCGCATCGATGTGCAAGCTTGGCTCGCCGTTCTTGATGAGCGCAACCAAGTTGGGAGGCTGGAACGTCCACCGGAGCTTGTTGCTGAAGACGTGACGCTCAGGAGAAGCGTCGGGGTTCCCTGCCTTTCTCGCAGCGTTCGTCTCCACCGTCTTGGCGATCGCATACAGCACCTTGAGCAGGTGCGACTTGCCCGTGTCGTTCTCGCCGACGACGACGTTGATCTGCCCGTGCCCCGCCCAGTGGAAATCCGAGAATGCTGCGAAGCTCTTGAGGTGGACGTCGGTGAACACGCGCCATTTCTAGGCCGAAGCGTCGCCGGGGTCCAGTCTCTCGCGTTTCTTCGGGCGGCTCGGTCCGCGTTCGCCTTCACGCCACGCCGGCGCCTCGGGTGGTAGCATCCGCCGGTGACCAGGAGCGCGATCGCCGAGGCCACGCGCGCCCTGCGCTCTTTCGCGCGCTTCGCGCCGGTGCTGCTCCTTCACTGGACCGTCGGAGCGGCGCTGACGCTCGCGGCGCGCCCCGCCGTGTTCGAGCTGGCAGCCCGCGCGTGCCCCTTCGTGGCGATGGCGTGGCTCGCTCCGATCCTCACGCCGCGAGCGCTGCTGTCTCGCCATCGCGTCGCCGCTCGCAGACTCGACATCGCCTCGGGCGCGATGCTGGCGCTGCTCGTCGTCATCGCCTCGGCGACGTGGCTCGCGCGCGGCGCCGGCTGGCCCTCGTTTCTCTCTCCTTTCGACTTCGGTGAGCGCTGGGCGCGGCTGTTTTCTCGATAGCCACTCTCGCCGGAGGGGTCGACCCGGTGGTCGGCCGCGCGAACAGCGGATCGTCGATCGGGCGGTGAGCCGCGCGCCCGAGGCGGGGACCGAGCCACTCGAGCGCGGCGGTGTAGCGCGGCACCAGAGCGTCAATCGTCCGGTGCAGGAGCAGCAGCGCGCGCAGGCCGAGCTCGGTCCGCGGCGACCAGCGCGTGTGGAGGTGGTTCAGGTTGAAGTTGACGAAGAGGATCGACGCCACGTTGAGCAACAAGGACCATCGCTCCCGGATCCGACCCCGATACCAGAGCACGTCAATCAGGCCGTCGATCGTGCGCACATGCGCCGAGACCTTGCGGTGGTGCCGGGATCGCCGGCGCGGGCAGAGCTCGTCGGACTCGCGAAGGAGCGCGTCCTCCACGATCTTCGCGGCGTTCAGGCCCTGGCGGAGCGCCGAGGTGAAGCCGCTCGACAGGAGCCCGTCGACGACGAAGGCCGACTCGCCGACGCACATCCAGTTGGATCCGTTGCTCCGGTCGGCGACGCCGTCCTGGAACACGCATGTCCAGAGGGGGGTTGTCTCGTCGACGAGGGGGGAGACCCACGCCAGATCAGCGTGTTTGTTCGCGACGTGGAGGAACACCGCGTGGAGCGAGCCGAGCGCCTTTTTTAGCCGGGCAAAATCGTCCTCGGCGAGCACGACGCCCAGATCGGTGAGGCTGTCCGATACGTTGATGTCCCAGATCCAGGTCGGTGTCGGCAGCGAGTCGTCGGTGCGGATCCGGGTGCCCATTCCATCGTACGGGTGCGGGAACCGCGCGCGGATAACCACCTTGCGTGGCCCGATGGGGGCAAAGCCAATCCGGAGCACGCGCCGGAACATCGCGGCGCTCCCGGTCGCGTCGATGAAGAAGCGCCCCGTGACGACGCGCCCGTCGGCGAGAACGACGCTGGTCACCCGGTCGCGCTCGGCGTGCACGGTGGAGACGCGAGCGGTGATGATCTCCACGCCGGCCTCGACGGCGAGGGCGAACAGATCGGCGTCGATCGCCTCGCGGTTGGCGTGGATCGTGGGCTTTCCGCGCCCCGCGATCCACATTGCCGCCCGGAAGAGCGGTGAGAAGCCGAGCTCGGCCTCGATTCGCGGGTGCGAGGGATTGGTGCACACTGCACCTGGTTTCCAGGTGGCTTTGCCGTCGGCGACGAGGTCGCGCACCTCGACGCCGAGGCGCCGTAGCAGAATGGGAGACTCCCAGTCGAGCGACTCGCCGAGACGGAAGGTCCCGGCGGGCTTGCGCTCGATCACGGTCACGCGGCGGCCGGCGCGCGCGAGCGTGATCCCGAGGGCGATACCACCGATGCCGCCGCCCACGACCACCACGTCAATCGGTCGTTCCATCGCGCCCTCACTCATGCATCGATACCTCTCCCGAGGGCCGCGCCGCCGGGCCCGTAACGTCGGATCTCGACGCCCGAGCGTACCAGATCTGCCAGGGCATCTTCGAGGGTCACGAGCTCGCCGAGGTGGCTTTCGCGGCGCCCGCGACCGAGCGCCGCCGCCGCCCACACCGCGGGCAGGGCGGGGACGTCGAGCCCCTCGCGGCGCGCCACGAGCTCGATGGCCTGAAGGACGCCCCCGCGGTCGTCGACGACCTCGACCAGGAGAGTGCCTGTTGTCGTACCGAAGGTCCGCGCGAGCGGCGCGAGGGCGCGGGCCACGCTCGACATCACGCGCGCGGCGCCCGGCGGCAGAGGGCCGAGCGCCCGCGCCGCGGCCCACAAGGCCGCTCCGTACACGGCACGATCGCATCCAAAGTATTGCTCTACCGGCAGCGTCCGCGACAGGACCTCTCCGAGCCTACTCACCTCGACGCCGCGGGCCCCGCTCGGGTATCGGCCATAGAGCCGCGCGCCGAGCGACCCGTGCTGCTTGCGGACGAGCGACGCAAAGGCCCTTGGCGCGCGACTGCCCTCCTCCGGGAGCGGGCGCCCGAGCGGATCGAGCATGCTCGCGAGGAGCGTGGTCGACACCGGGTTACGCGTGCCCACGGACAGATAGGCTCGCACCCGCGCCGCCGACGGATCCCGCGCGAGATCGCGCGCGAGGAGCTCGACGAGCCCGGGGATCGTCGACGCGCCGCTCACCGCGGCGAAGGGCCGTCCGGCCAGGGCCTCGCGCCCCGCCTGCGCGGCTACCACGGCGCGGAAGCTCTCCACCTCGGCGATATCGACGTACTGCGCGCCGCTCGCCGCGCAGATCGCCACCAGCGGAGCCGGATCGTAGGTGAACGGGCCGACGGCGTTGACGACGACGGAGGCCCCGGCGATCGCCGCGCGGATCGACCCGAGATCGGCCAGATCCGCGCGACGGTTCAAGGCATCTTCCTTCACCCCGCGCGCGACGCGCACGATCCGCTCGGCGATCCCGCGCTCCTCTGCGAGGCGCGCGATCCGCCGGCCGACGACGCCGGTCCCACCGAGCACGACCAGAGTTTGCATGATCCGGCCAGGCGCGCTCAGAAGACGAGCTTGCCCCGCAGCTCGGGCGCCGCGGCGTCGAGTCGGCGCGCGAGCTCGGGCAGGCGGCGCGTCTGCACGGCGGGGAAGAGGTGGTGTTCGACGTGAAAGAACATCTCGTACGAGATCAGGTTCTTGAGCCATCCACGCTGCGTGCGCGCGATGTGCTGACGCGGATCGCACCCGTGATGCACCGTCCAGACCGCGAAGAACCCCGTCATGCACTGGCCAGTTGCCATGAGCGCGAAATGGATGCGGAACGCCGTCACGTCGAGCACGGTGAAGACGAGCACGCCCCACGCCGCGATCAACGAAAGCTCGGCCACGATCCACGCGCTGCGCCTCCGGCGAGCGCCGAGCTTGGCGCGCGTGAGCCGGAGACCGTGCCAGTGGAGCGCGACGATGAAGGCCGGCCCCGCGAGCAGCGCGCGATACCAGGGCAGGTGCGAGGTGGAAGCCTCGACGTCTTCGTCCTCGAGGCAATGGCGATGATGATGAAGGTGCGTCGCCTGGATCGCGTGCATCGAGCTCACCATCAAGAGGCTGAGCGCGAAGAGGACCCACTCGGTCGCGTGCCGCGACAGGCCGAGTGCGTAGTGGTGGGCGTTGTGCGCCTGGCGCAGCCCGGTGAGAAAGAAGTAGAACGAGCCGAAGATCGAGCCGGCGATCCAGGCCGGATGCCGCATGGCGGCGAGGTGATTGCACCCCAGCGCGAAGGCGAGCCAGGGCAGAGAAATCGTCAGCTCGACCGCGATTTCCCGGCGCGTCTGGCGCAGGAGATCGCGCCACGGGATGGCCAGTATGCGAGGGTCGTCGCCGAGATCCCGCGCGTCGCCGAGTTCGCTCATCGTGCGAGGATAGACGACGCGAGAGACGCCCCGCAACGTCTCCCGGACTCCGAGAGCGAGAGAGCCTGTCTCGGTCGAGCAGATCGAGACCGGCTCGGGTTCCGTCCTGCAGGTGCTCGCGTCGGGACGAGAAGACGAAGACGCCCCGCGCCCGCGGGGTGCGCACGCCCATCGCCCGGCGATCGAGCGGTTGGGCTGACCGCGCCGGAGGCCGCTCTTCCTGGTCAGCGACCTCGATTTTGTTGCGAAAACGCTCAAGTCAGCGACCCGCGCGGCCGATTCTGCCAGCGCATGATCGCCAAGTCGTCGTTCCGTGGGACCGGATCCTCGTCCGAGGCGCCGCTGAGAATGCGACGTCGTCTCTCGGCCGGACGTCTCGCGTTCTTCGCCCTGATCGTGGTCTCGCTTCCCGCGCTGGTGGCCTCCCTCGTCGGCGGATGTGGCCTGGAATCGGCTCCAAATCCCCCTCGTTCCGTGAGGATCGTGTCGGGATCGGGCGCCACCGCGGTGCCGGCGTCCCCGGGCGGTGAGGGTGGCAGTGGCGGCGGCAGTGGCGGCGGAGGCGGCGACGACGGTGAAGGCACGCCGTGCAGTCCGGAGGGCGAGGTCCGGGACTGCGGCCACGTGAGCCACAGGCAGGGTGAGCTCATCGAATGTGCGACGGGGCTGCAGACGTGCGAAGACGCGACGTGGGGCCCGTGCTTTCTCGACAAGTTCGCGACGCTGAGCCTCAAGCTCGACGCGGGCCCGTGCGTGAACAATCCCTGCGACCCGAGCTGCCGCCAGATCCTCGAAACGCCACAGGACCTCGACGCGGGCTCCGAGGCGGGGCTGACGATCGACGGCTCCGTGGTGTTGACGGGGGGCCCATGCGTCGGCGTCGGCTGCGCCAAGCTCGTCTGTGGGAACGGCGTGGTGAGCCTGGGCGAGCAGTGCGACGATGGAAACACGGTATCGGGGGACGGCTGCACGTCGAGCTGCCAGCTCGAGGCCAACTACACCTGTCCGGCCCCGGGCTCCCCCTGCGTCGCGACGCCCTGTGGCGACGGCAAGGTGAGCGCCGCCGAGACCTGCGATGATGGCAATGTCGTCACGGGCGATGGTTGCTCATCGACATGCAAGCTCGAGGCGGGATGGCAGTGTCCCACCGCTGGAGCAAAGTGCATCGCGAAGACATGCGGCGACGGAATCCGCGTGGGAGCCGAGCCGTGCGACGACGGAAACCTCATGTCCGGGGACGGCTGCAGCGCCACGTGCGCGCTCGAGGCGGGCTTCGCCTGCGTGACGGTGGGGACCCAGTCGGTGTGTCACGCCTCGGTGTGCGGTGACGGCACCAAAGAGGGGTTCGAGCAGTGCGACGACAGTAACCTCGTCCCTTACGACGGCTGCTCGCCGACGTGCGCGGTCGAGGCGAAGTGTCAGGGCGGTGTTTGCACGGCGGTGTGCGGAGATGGGCTGAAATTCCCGGGCGAGGCGTGCGACGACGGCAACACCACCGCGGGCGATGGCTGCTCGGCGACGTGCACCATCGAGCCGGGCTTCTCCTGTATCGCGGTGGACCAGGCGCCGCCAACGCAGCTCGTCATTCCCATTCTCTACCACGACATGCACTACGCGGGGACGTTCCCCGCGGGGCCGCTGGGGATCGGGCACCCTGATTTCCAGCAGGCCGCGTCGTCCGCCGGAGCCAACATGGTGAAGGCGCTGCTCGGCGCGGACGGGGAGCCGGTGTTTCGCCCCACGCCCCCCACGAACTCGCTCACCTCTCCGGTCGCCTACTGCTGGTGGTTCCACGACAAGGCGACCGCCCAGTCGCCGGACTGCGGCCCTGTGGGCACCGTCAATCCGTACGCGATGCCGGTGTACCTCGACGCGGCGGGCAAGCCGACCACGCTCGTCTTCCCGCAGCAGGGGTTGGGCACGAACATCTACAAGTTCAGCAGCACGGTCTTTTATCCGATCGACGGCCTCGGTTGGGCGAAGCCATTCTCGGGAGCGACGTCGAGCTTCACTGCGGGCAGCGCGACGGTGACGTTGAGCTCCACGGCGGGGCTCTCCGCGGGCTTCACGATCCGGCGATCGGCTGACGCGGTGGCCAAGCTCACCGCGATAGCGTCGGTGGTGAATTCCACGACAGTCACCCTGGTCGCCGGCTACCTCGGCGCTACGGGGACGGGCGCCTGGCTCTCGGACAGCACCCAGGTGAGCAACGACAGCAGCGGCTCGCCCGGCCACAATTTCGCGTTCACGAGCGAGCTCCATTATCCGTTCACGTACCTGCACAGCGTCGCGGTCAGCGCCAGCCCGTCGAAGTTCGATTTCACCGGGGACGACGACGTCTGGGCGTTCGTCAACGGTCAGCTCGTCGTCGACCTCGGCGGCGTTCACGGCCCGCAGAGCGGGAGCGTGACCCTCAACCTGGCCACCGCCGAGACGAAGCTCGGCATGGTCGACAAGGGCATGTACTCGATTGACCTCTTCCAGGCCGAGCGTCACACCAGCGGATCGAACTACACCGCGTCGCTGAGCGGGTTCGTGCACACCGTCAGCGTGTGCAGCCCCGTCTGCGGCGACGGGCAGGTCAAGGGCAACGAGGTTTGCGACGACGGGGTGAACGACGGCACGTACGGACACTGTCAATCCGGCTGCTCCGGGCGCGGGCCCTACTGCGGTGACGGCATCAAGAACGGCGCCGAGAGCTGCGACGACGGGACCAACGCCACGACCTATGGAGGCACCGTGTCGAACGCCTGCGCGCCGGGCTGCAAGTTCGCCGCGTATTGCGGCGACGGGGTGACGACCAACGGCGAGCAGTGCGATCAGGGCGCGGCCAACGGCGGTGCCTGCGCCACCACGTGCACGCAGCAGTTCGTCTACGCGGCCAGCTTCACGAGCGACTACGACGGTGGGAGCTGCCCTGTCGGGACGCACGTCGTGTGGATCGACGCCGGCCTCGAGGCGATCTTCGGGAGCAGCGGCGGCAAGTACCCCACGATCCAGATCAAAGCCCAGACCGGGAACACGCTGGCCACCCTCGCGCCCGCCGTGCCCATCTCGATCGGGACCATGACCGGTCCCCCCGTCGATCAGAGCGCCGTGTGGACCAACTACGATCTCTTCACGCCGCTCGCGACGGTCGACAGTGGCTATCCGACCCGCGCCTTCTTGCGCCTGACCTTCCTCCTCAATCCAACCCCGGATCACTCGGCGACGCCCATTCTCCTCAACTGGCGCGCTCGCTTCGACTGCGCTTCCTCGGAGTGAGGGCGATCCGACCCACGTCCGCCCCGAAAGGGTCCAGATGAATTCTCGAATGTCAAACGTCGTCCTGGGTGTGCTCGCTTGTGGCGCGGTCTTCGTGGCCTGCTCGCGCGGTCCATCGAAGACCGCCCCGCCGCCGTTGACGGCCGGATCGAAGGGGAGCTCGTCGAGCGGCGCGGGCGGCGGCGGATCCGGCGCCGGCGGCGGAGTCAGCACGAGCGGAGGCGGAGACACTGGCCACGATATCCCGGAAGGGCCGTCGTGCGAGGGTGGGCTCGACTGCCACGGGATCTCTTGCTGCCAGTCCATAGCTGTTCCGGGGGGCACCTTCCCGATGGGCAGGGGCCTCGATGGATCGGACGCTCACGCGGGTGCGACCGACGAGCTGTCGGAGCACGCGGTGACGGTGGCCGGCTTCGCGCTCGACACGTTCGAGGTGACGGTGGGCCGATTCCGCAAGTTCGTGGACGCGTTCGACGGCACACCTCCCATGGCCTCCGCCGGCGCGCACCCTCTCGTCGCGAACAGCGGTTGGCAGGCGACCTGGAGCGCGAGCCTGGCCGATTCGAGAGCGACCCTCGTCAGCCGGTTGAAGTGCTCCCCGGAGTCCCAGACCTGGAGCGACGCGGTGGGCGCCGACGAGAACGCGGCGATCAACTGCGTGAGCTGGTTCGAGGCCGCGGCGTTCTGCGCCTGGGACGGCGGGCGCTTGCCGACGGAGGCAGAGTGGGAGTACGCGGCGTGCGGCGGGAGCGAGAATCGCCTTTACCCGTGGGGGGCCGACGATCCGTCGTCGAACGAGGCGCTCGCGAGCCATGGGAGCAGCGAGGGTGGCTCGCTCCTCGAGGTGGGAAGTCATCCCTCGGGTAACGGGAGATGGGGCCATCGCGATCTGGCCGGAGGGATGTTCGAGTGGAACCTCGACTGGTACGACGCGGCCTGGTACGGGGCCGGAGGCGCCGCGTGCGTCAACTGCGCTGACATCAACGGGGCTTCTTCCAGGGTGCTGCGCGGAGGCTCGTGGCTCAACGAGGCGACCCGTCTCCGCGCGGCGGCGCGCATCGGCGACACGCCCGCGAACCGAAGCGAGAACAGTGGATTCCGCTGCGCGCGAGGTCTGGCGAGCGGCTCTCTCTGAATTCAAGGTCACCGATGCTCGCGTGACCAGCCCAGCTCTTCCGCCGGGCTTCACCCACAGAACAGCCACAAAAAGGCTTGGAACCGCGACTGTCAGGGAGCGGTTCCAAGCCTTTTTTGCGGCTGTCGTGCGATCCGAGGTGACCTTGAAAGGGCCGGTCGCGAAGGAGCAGCTCGGCGCGCGCATGCAGCGTGGTCGCCGAGGCGATCCCTATCGCCTCAGGCGGCTCCGACCAGCTTGCGCACCGTCCCGACGAGCAGGTCCGGCTTGAAAGGCTTCACGATCCAGCCCTTGGCGCCTGCTTGTTTGGCCCTGGTGATGAAGGCCGGCTGCGCTTCCGTCGTCAGCATCAAGAATGGCAGATCGGCGAAGCGCGGGTCGCTCTTCACGTGGACGAGCATCTCCAGGCCGCTCATCCGCGGCATGTTGACGTCGCAGAGGATCAGCGAAAGATCCGGCGTCTGCCGCACCTTCTCGAGGCCGTCGAGCCCATCCTCCGCTTCGACGATCTCGAACCCCGCAGCGGTCAACACGATGCCGACCTGCTGTCGCATCGTGCGCGAATCGTCCACGACCATCACCTTTTTAGCCATCATCGTTTCCTCGGTGAGATTTCCGTACGGCGCGGGGCAGGATCCCGATCAGAACAGGAGGGCGTCCCCTTCGTTCATCGAGTCCGCCACGTCTCCGGAGGGCAGAGCCTCGGAGGGCGACGGGAAGAGAATGCCGCTCTCCTCCACCATCGCGTCGAACCAGACGCCGATCGACGTCCCGTCCGTCGCGCTGGATCGCAGGACACAAACGGTCTTCTGCGCGGACGTGGAGATGGTGAGCTGGCTGGCGCGAAGGGCCTTGGGCGTGCTGACCTGGAGCTCGACGCCGCTGCGCAGGAGCTGGTTCTTGATCCGCCCCAGCACCTGATTGACCACCTCGCCACACCAATCGAGGAGATCGTTGTCATCGGGCTCCGAGCCGGCAGAGCCGACGATCGGGTAGGTCTCGCGCCAGAGCGCGTGCGGCGCCACCACGGTCAGCGTGCCACGCATCCGCGCGCCCCCGAAGCCGATGAACGCCACGATCTGGGCATCGTGCGCGGGCTGATACGGATCCCCTGCGTCGAGATCCACGTGAACGGAGTAGGCGGCGAACGCCGCGCGGGTGCATTGAACGACGTGGCCGCGCAGGATGGCGGCGTCGGCGTCGTGGATCGCGGCGATGGGTTGAATCGACGTGGTCATTCGATGGCTCTCTTCGAAGACGGAAGGCTTCGCCCGCGGGCGACGCCTCGGTCAGATGGCTCGCGCGATGGGGAGTGGGATCAGCATCTTGCTCGACGGAGCAGGTGGCTCGGGCTGCGACGTGCACACGCGGTTGCGACCCTCGTGCTTGGCCGCGTAGAGCGCGCCGTCCGCTCTGCGCAGGAGGCTCTCCGCGGTCGTGCCGATCGGATCCGACGCAGCCACGCCGAAGGACGCGGTGACCACCCCGAGCGCGGCGCCCTGGTAGCGGAGCTGCTGGGCGGCAATGGCGGCCCGGATCCTCTCGGCGCAGGCGGCGGCCTCGTCGAGCGGGGTGTCGGGGAGGATGACCACGATCTCTTCGCCGCCGTACCGGCAGGCGATGTCGTCGGCGCGCAGGCTCGCGCGGATTACCGCCGAGGTCTCCCGGAGCGCCAGATCTGCGGCGGCGTGGCCGAAGGTGTCGTTGAAGCGCTTGAAGTGATCGATGTCAATCATCAGCGCGGCGACCGATCCGCCGGCGCGGCTGGCGCGCGCGATCTCGCGCTCGAGCGACTCTTCCATGTGGCGGCGGTTGAAGAGACCCGTGAGCGGATCGCGGATCGCCTGGGTGCGGAGCGTCTCGCGCAGCTTGAGGTTGGCGAGCGCGAGGGCCACGTGCTCGGTGACGGAGATGATGGTGCGCGTCCGCGACTCGATGACGACAGCGCCGAGCTCGAGGACGCTCAGCGCGGCGTCGGCGGAGCCATGAACGTGAAGGACGCCGAGCGCCTCCCCCTGGCCCATCATCGGGATGCAGGTGTAGCCGGAGGTGCCTTCGCTGGGCGTGTGCTCGCAGGTCGGGCCGAGCGAGCTCTCGCCGGCGCGGTGGAGGCGTCCGCGCCGGAGAGCCCAGCAGGCGTCGGGGCGAAATACGCGCTCGGTGGGCTCGGCCGCGCCCCAGCTCACGACGAGCTCGATGGCCGATCGCGAGGAGTTCATGACGAACACCGCTCCGGATTCCCCCTCGAAGATCCGCGGCGCGAAGCTCCGGACGACGCTGAAGAACTCGTCCATCGTCAGGCAGCTCTGGAGCAGATCGGCCATGTCGTTGGTGAGGAGCGAGATGGTCGCGCGGCGCTCGAGCTCGGCGACCCACGCGCCGAGCTTGGCGTTGGCGACGCGCAGCTCCTCCTCGGCCCGCTTGCGCGCGCCGACGTCGTGAAAGACGGCGATGCCGCCCACGATGGCGCCGTTCGCGTCGCGGATCGGGTCGGCGTTGATGCAGATCAGCGCCCCGTCCGGGAGCAGGGCGCTCCGCGCGAAGAGCTGGAGATCCACCGTGGATTTCCCTTCGAGCGTGAGCACCAGCGGGAGCTCGTCGTCGCCCAGAGGATTGAAGTCGTCGAGACGGTAAAGATCCGCGCCATACGATCGGAGGCTCACCGGCTCGTCCGCGGTGGAGACGCCCAGGATTTGCCTGGCCGCGTCGTTCAGGTAGAGCGCTTCGCCGGTGACGTCGGTGATGGCCACGCCGTCGCCGATGCTCGACAGGATGAGCTCGAGCATCGGTCGATAGCTGGTGCCGTCCGCTGGCAACGCGCAGAGAAGCTTGTCGAGCTGGGTCGTCGTGGCAGTGCTCACGCCGAGCTGAACGGCGGATCCGCCTCGATCTTTAGATCGATCTTCGGGGCGCCTTCACGTCAGAGCTCGCAGCCCGGGGACTGCAAGGCGTGGTTGTTGTCCTCGCGGCACTCGTCGAGCTGCGCGGGGGAGCCCGCGCCGCCGAGGGTCGCCTGGACATTGACCTTCTCGGCCGCGGGATCGACGCTGATCTTCACCGACTCGGCCTCTCCCGGCGCGAGCGCCTTGGTCGTCGCGCCCTTGCCGAGCGCCGTCGTGCCGTCGACGCCGCCCGTGAGCACCACCAGAACGCCGGCCGGGGCGCGCGCCTGACCCACGTTGCGAACGTCGACGACGAAGGCGAAGGGATCGCTGCACGAGGCCACCAGCGTGATCACCAGATCAGGAGAATTGCTGTTCTCCTTGGCCTCGCGAAAGCCGTGGAGCAGCTTGCCTTCGAAGGCCGGGATGCGGCCGTCGGCGAGCACGTTGATCCCGTGATAGCCATGCTCGTTCCAGATCCGCCCGGTCCTCGCGTAGCTCGGCGCGCCGAGGACCCGGACGCCGGCGTTCTTCTGCCCGTTGCAGGTGAGGCCGGTGTGGGCGTTGGCGGTGATCAGGATATCGGCGCGATCGTCGCCGTCGACGTCGGCGACGATCGGGAACGAGAGGCCCGGAGCGCTGGTGTTGCAGAGCGTGGTGAGCTCGGCGCCCGTGCCGCCCGCGAGGACGCGGAACGAGGTCTCGTCGGCGATCAGCACTTCGCTCTTGCCGTCACCGTCGAAGTCGAAGGCCGAGAGTCCCGCGCGGCGCGCCGTGCAGGTGGCGGCGTCGCTGGCCCAGAGGATGGTCTCCTCGGAGGGGACCGCGGCCTTGACCAGCGCCGATCCCTTGAAGGCCAGGATCCCGTGTCCGCTGGCCACGGCGACGTCGAGCAGGCCGTCGCCGTCGAGGTCGGCGATCAGCGGCGGGCCGCCGCCCTCCACGGTGGCCGGCGCGCCGGGAGCGCAGGAGTCGCCGAGCGGGCCGTCGAGATCGAGCGCGTCGCGAACGACGTTGAAGCCGCCCGGGCTCGCGGCGTCGAGCCGCCACACCGTGAGCGCGTGCTCGCCCACTACCCCGCTGGTCGCGACGATCTCGACGAGGCCGTCGCCGTCGAGATCCCCCACGGCCACGAACCCGGAGGCGACGCCGCGATCGGCCACGACCTTCCCGCTCTGATCGTAGACCCGCGATCCGGAGACGATCGAGAGCAGGGCTCCGGGGCTGCCGCCGAGATTGGCAATCACGACCGGGGCGTCGCTGGCCGGCGTGAGGGTGTGGAGGAGAGCGCCGGTCTTGCCGTCGAGGATGCTCGACTCGGTGACGATCTCCACCTGACCGTCGCCGTCGAGATCGGCGATCGCCGGGGCCTTGCAGGCTGCGGACGGATCGCTGAGCCAGAGCTCGCTCCCGTCGGCGCGGAGGGCGTGGACGCGGTGATCGAGGGTGCAAAAGACCACCTCGTTCCCCTTGGATCCATCGATGTTGCCTGCGGCGAGAGCGCTCGCCGGATCGGTGGGCGACACCGGGTCGGGGCCGGACGTCCAGCGCGGGACGAGGGCGCCGTCCTTCATCACCATCGCGTGAGCCACCGCGCCGATTGCGGGGTTCGAGGCCGAGAATGTGGTGAACACGATCACCGGGACGTCGAGGTCGTCGATCCGCCCATCGCAGCTCTCGTCGAGGAGCGGGAGCACCACCGGCAGACTGGCCACGTGGTCGCCGTCGGCGGCGGCGTCGCCGAAGGAGCCAAGCGTCGTCGGCGGCGCGAAGGGCGCGAGCGGGGGCGCGAGGCAGACTGGCAAGCAGGATGACGACTCGACCTCTCCGTTGGTGCAGTCCGGCGGCCGGGGCAGGCACACGCCGGTCTGGGGAGTCGGGGCGCAGACGCCGGGATCGGGCGGCGAAGCGAGCCCTCCAAGCGTGTAGTCGCAGCCCGAGCCGTCGGGGCAATCACTCGATGTCTGGCAGGTCTTCCCGGGAGAGACGCAGTGATCGAAGGCGCAGATCTCGCCGCCGTTGCAGCAGGCGCCGGCGCAGAGCACGACGGTGCAACAGACGTTGTTGTCGGAGCAGACCCCGTTGTCCCCGCAGGCCTGACCCGGGAGGCAGGAGCCGCTGCTCCCGCTGCTCCCGCCGGTCCCGAAGGGCCCTCCGCCGGTCCCGAAGTCGAGGTGGCTGAAGTCAGGAGCGCAGCTGGTCTTGGCGGGTTTGCCGAAGGCGCAGCCGTTGTCGCACGAGCACCCCGTCGTGTTGCTGACCATGAAGCCAAGGAAGAGGAAGAAAAGATAAAGGCGACGCATCGGAGCCGGCGCGCAGCAAGAGGCGCACCAGCGGCGAGCGGCCGTGGGATCCCATATTCACCGCGAAATCGGCGTGGCCCCGCGCGCCGGGGGCATGGCGTCGCGGTCAGGCTGTCTCCTGAACGGCCCACCGGCCGCGGGAGCCTGGTGCTTTTCGCGCCTCGCGTGGGCAGGCCCCATCGGGAGTCTCGCCCTACTCGACGAGGACACCAATCCCGGCGATACCAGTCGAGGCATACGGCGATACCCGCCATGGCCTCCGGCGAGGCGAGGCATACCTCGCCAGGCGATGGGCCTGGAGCCGAAGCACGCCATCAAGCAGGTCGACCGCCTCTTGAGCAACACCGGGGTGAACGTGTGGGACTGGTTCACCCACTGGGTCATGTTCGTCGTCGCCGCGCGGCAGGACCCGGTGGTCGCACTCGACTGGACCGAGTTCGACAAGGATGATCACGCCACCCTCGCGATGTACCTCGTGACGTCGCACGGGCGAGCGACACCGCTCTTGTGGAAGACGGTTCAAAAGTCGGGATTGAAGAATCGACGCAATGACTACGAGGCCGAGCTGATCGAGCGGCTGCACCCGCCAGCACGTAATGGCACGCGCGTTCGAGAAGTGGAGCGCCCTTTCGACGATCTGCAAAATTTCCAGTCGTTCTCACGAGCTCCCAAGCTCGGAGCCGACCCTCAGAACTTCTCGAGCGGATCCTTCGGCCTGGCCGTCTTCACCGGTACAGGCACCGGCACCGGCGCGGTCACCGGTCGACTCGACTTCACCGGAGCTGCGCTGACGACGGGACGGACGCTCGGAGTCGCCGCGACCACCGCCGGAGCCACGCTCACCGCCGGAGCCACCACCGGGACCGACGTTGTCTCCACGGGGGACACGGTGTTGACGCTGGGCAACGGTGTCGCGGTGGCGACCACAGGAGTCCCCTCCGGCTGACGCCGGAGCAGCACGAACGTCGCTGCGGCGACGCCGACGCCGAGCGCCAGCGCGACGACCGCATACAGACGCAGCGCGGACATCGCGGCTCGACGCTGCGTCGGTCGATCGCTCGACACCGGGGCCACGGTCGACAGGCCTTGCACCGAGCCGCCGCTCGGCCCGCGCTGCGGCGGGGGCTCGGCGCCGAACGACTGGAGCGTGGCGCGCGCCATCGGCGCCATCACCAGCTGAGCCCGCGGGATCGCGCGCAGGGCCTGCTGCATCGCGCGGGCGTCGGCCCAGCGGTGGCGTGGATCGAAGGCGAGGGCGCGATCGATCACCGCGGCCAGCGCGGCCGGGATGCCGGGGACCACGCCGGCGATCGGCGGGGCCGGTTTGGTCATCGCGGCGAGGAGGAGCAGGTTGATGTTCTCGGCGCTGTGGTGCACGCACTGCCCGCTCAGGAGCGTGAACATCGTCGCTCCCACGGCCCAGAGATCGGTCCACGGGCCGACGTCGTCCCACTTTCCCAGGGCCTGCTCGGGCGGCATGAACGCGGGCGTCCCCATCGGCCCGGTGTTCGCGGTGAGCCTGGCCGAGTCCATCCCCTTCACCTCGCGGATCCGGGCGATGCCGAAGTCCAGGACCTTGAGGCCGCCGTCGCGGGTGAGGAAAATGTTCTCGGGCTTGATGTCGCGGTGAACGATCCCCTTGTCGTGCGCGGCCGCGAGCACGTCGAGGAGCTGATCGGCCAGAGTGGCGACCTCGAGGATTTCGAGCCGTTCGCCCGGCCTTTTCTGCGCGCGGCCGTCGGCGCTCTCGCCGTCGAGGAGCTCCATCACCAGGAAGACGCTGCCGTCGTCGTCCTCGTCGTCGTCGAGGACCGAGACCGCGCCCGGGTGACCGACCTTGTTGGCCGCGTAGCCTTCCTGAAGGAAGCGCGTGCGCGCGTTGAGGTCGACCGCGACTTCGCCGTGGAGGATCTTCACCGCCCCGCGCTTGCCGTTGCGGTGCGTCGCCGCGTAGACGGTCGCCATGCCCCCGGCGCCGAGGAGGGCGTCGAGGTGCCACTTTCCCCGGAGGATCTTGCCAACTTTCGCGCGAGCCAGCGGGGGCGGCTCCGCATGGGGCATACGCGTGAACATGGGACCGCGGAGGCTAGCAGCGAGCGGACCAGGGGCCTAGCTGCGGGTGCGCTTCACCGACGTGCCGCCGCGATCATCACGCTACATCACCCGGGCGACTGCCATTGACGACGGATCCGCGCGCGGGAACCACAATGGCGGAGAGCAGTCGGCCACTCGACTGGCCGTCGCGGCGGAAGGAGTGGAATCGATCGCGATCCCCCACGGTGCAGCCGCGGACGTCGTCAATCGCGTCCGGCGCGATCCCCTCGGCTTGGAGCTGGGCGCGGACCACGGCGCGGAGGTTCACATGGGCCTTCGGGCCGGGGATCACCGCGGCGTCGCCGAGCGGGGAGCAGGCCGCGAGCTGGGCGGCGACGTCGGCGCCGACCTCGAAGCAACAGGCCTCGATGTGCGGGCCAATCGCCGCGAGCAGCTCGCCGGGGCCGCCGAGGAGCTCGCGGAGCGCGCGCACGCCCGCGGCCGCGGCGTTGAGGACCGTGCCTTGCCATCCGCTGTGGATCGCGGCGACGGCGCCCGAGGTGCGATCGGCGATCAGGATCGGGACGCAGTCCGCGGTGCGCACGCCGCACGCGACGCCGGGCGCGCGCGAGAGCGTGATGTCGCCCACGGCGCGCAGCACCTGCTCGCGATCGTCGTCGACGCCGATGACCTGCGCCGCGACGCCGTGGACCTGGCTCACGAAGTACACGCGCGCCGAGGGGACCCCGAGGATCCGCGCGGCGCGCTCGACATTCTCGCGGACCGCCGCGGGATCGTCGCCGGTGTTGACCGCGAAATTGAGGCTGTCCCACGGCGGCTGGCTCACGCCGCCGACGCGCGTGAAGAACGCGTGCGTGAACCCGGCCCCGAGGAGGCGGGGGCTCGCGAGCGAGGTGGGGATGGATCCCCCGGGAGTGGGCCTGCAATCCAGCATTCTGGAGCTTTGTTCCATGGGCTCCCTTCGCGCATAGACGAAGCCGGGCGTCGGCGTGCTATTTTCGGCCGCACATGGCCGCGCAAGATCCGAACATTGGCCGAGACCTGCTCGATGGCCAGTTCCAGATCTTGCAGAAGATCGGCTCCGGCGGGATGGGCTCGGTCTACAAAGCCGCCCAGCCGGCGATGAACCGGATGGTGGCGGTGAAGATCCTCCACCCCAAGCTCACCGCCCGCAAAGACCTGGTTTCGCGCTTCCGCCGCGAGGCGCGGGCCATGAGCCACCTCACGCACCCGAACACCGTGAAGGTGTTCCTGTACGGCGACCTCGACGACGGATCGCTCTACATCGTGATGGAATACCTGGAGGGAAAGAACCTCAACCAGGTGGTGCGCAAGGAAGGACCGATGGCGGTCGAGCGCGCGGTGCCGGTGCTGATCCAGGTGTGCGGCGCGCTGCAAGAGGCGCACTTGCAGGGGATCATTCACCGGGATCTGAAGCCCGAGAACATCTTCCTCTCCACCAACGGCGGTCTCCGCGACTACCCGAAGGTGCTCGATTTCGGCCTCGCGAAGGTGACCGAGCGCGAGCTGCGGCCGGGGTCGATCATGCTCACGCAGGAGGGCATGGTCTTCGGCACGCCGGAGTTCATGTCGCCCGAGCAGGCGCAGGGGAAGCCGCTCGACGCGCGGAGCGACATCTACTCGCTCGCGGTGATCCTGTACGAGGTGCTCACCGGCAAGCTCCCGTTCGATGCGCGCACGCCGATGGAATACATCCAGATGCACGTGACGCGGCCGCCGATCCCGATCGACGAGCGCGTGCCCGGGCGGCGTTTTCCCGACGGGTTCGACGCGATGATCAAGAAGGCGCTCGAGAAGCGGCCGGAAGATCGCTACGCGTCCGCGGCCGATTTCGCGCAGGCGCTGAAGCCGTTCGCGGGCATGGGCGGCAAGGGCTTCACCGCGATGATGCCGCGAGGCACCGCCGAGTCGATGGCCCACAGCTACGAGATCTCGCAGGCGCAAGCCTCGCCGATGGCGCAGGAGTCCAACGTGGCGCCGCCGGCGGCGGTCGCGAACGAGGCGCCGCACCCGTCGATCCCCAACCTGCAGCCGAACGTCGCGCCGCTGTCGCGGCCCGGGATCGCGCGCACCGTGAAGATGTCGTCGCCGGGCGCGCTGCCGGCCACCACGCCGCAGGGCACGGTGCCCGCGGCCGCGCTCGAGGCCGCGCGAAAGAAGCAGGCCCAGCCGTCGATGCTGGTGCTCGCGGGGATCGCGGCGGGATGCCTCATCGCAGGCATTTTGATCACCATGGCCGCGCTGCGCTTCTTCGGCTGACAACCGGCGGATGACCGTGGCGCCCTCCCGCGTTCCCGCTCAACCTGGGGCCGCTCGCACCCGCGAGCTCCCGCGGTAGCGCATGCCTGACGATCCCGAGAGCGAACGACCCGCGACGACGAAGCCGATGACGGGGCTCGAAAAAACGCCGCGATCGCCGTCGATCGGCGTCGACGACACCGCGCCGGATCCCGCGCCGTTCGGCGCCGAAGCGACCCCGCCACCCCCGCCCGCGGGCGCCAGGGCGGCGGCGAAGAGCGAGGCCGCGGCCATCCCCGCGCAGGGCGTGGCGCGGCCGAAGCGATCGCGTCTTGCCACGTGGGCGCGGAGGATCGGGATCGGGATCCTGGCGCTGCTCGTCGCGGCGGCCGTCGGCGCGGCGCTGGTGATCCGCCACTACGAGGCCGACTTGCCGTCGCTGCGCGCGCTCAAGAGCTACAACCCGCCGCAGGTGACGCGGGTGCTCGCGCGCGACGGACAGCTCCTGGGCGAGCTCTTCGTCGAGCGGCGCACGCTGGTGAGCATCGAGTCGATTCCCCCGCAAATGAAGCTCGCGGCGCTCGCGGCGGAGGACGCGGGCTTCTACGAGCACACCGGCCTCAACTACCTCGGGCTGCTCCGCGCGCTCGCCGTGAACCTCCGCGGCGGACGCCTGCGCCAGGGCGGGAGCACGATCACCCAGCAGGTGATCAAGAACGTCCTGCTCACGCAGGAGCGGACCATGGATCGCAAGATGCGCGAGATGATCCTCGCGCGTCAGATCGAGGCCGAGCTGGGCAAGGACGAGATCCTCGAGCTCTACCTGAACCACATCTATTTCGGGCACGGGCGCTACGGCGTGGAGGAGGCGGCGCGCGTCTACTTCGGCAAGAGCATCCGCGACGTGACCCTGGGCGAGGCGGCGATCCTCGCGGGGATCATCAAGGGGCCCGAGGTGTTCTCGCCGCGGGTCAACCTGCCGCGGGCGATCGAGCGGCAGCACTACGTGCTCGCGCAGATGGTGCAAAAAGGCTTCGCCACGCCCGAGCAAGCCGAGAAAGCCAAGAACGATCCGATCGTGCTCGCGCCGGAGATCGAGGTCCTGTCGGAGCTCGGGCCCGAGGTCGTCGACGAGGTGAAGCGGGTGCTCCGCGCGGCGGTGGGGCCCGAGGCCGATCGCGGCGGCTTCACCGTGACGACGACGATCGATCCGGCGATGGAGGCCGCCGCGCGCGCCGCGGTGCGACGCAACGCCGACGACTACGAAAAGCGCCACAAGCTGCTGGCTCCGCTGACGATCGGCCGAGGAAAGAAGGACAAAGAGCCCACGCCGTTCGAGGGGACGCCGTCGGGCCACCGGGCGTTCCTCGGCGTCGTCACCGGCGCCGACGACACGAAGAACCTGCTGGAGGTGCGCGTCGGGACGATCACCGGGACCGTCGATCTGAGCACCGCGACCCGGTACAACCCGAACAATTTGCCCGCGAGCAAGTTCGCCGAGATCGGCAAGGTGGTGCGCGTGAGCTTGCTCAGCCCGCCGCCCGCCGAGCCGTCGAAGGCGGGTGAGCCGTCGAAGATCGAGGCAGCGCTCACGGCCGCGGCGAGCGCGCAGCCGGTTGACAAGAAGCTCGCGGAGATCGATCCGAAGGCGAAATCGCCTGCGCAAATGAAGCTCCACCTCGAGCTCGGGCCCGAGGGCGCGATGGTCGCCATCGACGTGCGCACGCGCGAGGTGCTCGCCCTCGTGGGCAGCTACGAGGGCACGCGCGGTGGCCTCGATCGCGCGACCAACGCGCACCGGCAGCCCGGATCGACCTTCAAGGCCTTCGTGTACAGCTACGCGATCCACGCGCGGCAGATGACGGCCGCGTCGATCGTCGAGACCAACCCGCAAGCGCTGCACGGGTACAAGCCCGACAACTACGACGAGGGCGAGGGCAAGACGCCGAAGCGGATGCGCGACGCGCTGGCGGAGAGCGTGAACGTCGCCGCGGTGTGGTCGCTCGAGAAGGTCGGCGCGTCGAACGTCGTGGCCTGGACGCACGCGCTCGGCGTCGAGTCGAAGCTCGGCGCGGATCTGTCGCTGGCCCTCGGCTCGTACGAGGTGACGCCGCGCGAGATGGCCGGCGCCTACGCCACGCTCGCCGCCGGCGGCGTGTACGAGCAGCCGATCCTCGTGAAGAAGATCGCCGGCCCCAACGGCGCCGAGGTGAAGCTGCCCGATCCCACGCCGTCGCGGCGGGTGATGGACGAGGCCGAGGCCTACGTGATCACCAGCCTGCTCACCTCGGTGGTGCAAGATGGCACAGGCAAGCGAGCGAAGGCGCTGGGGCGGCCGATCGCGGGGAAGACCGGGACGTCAAATCAAGCGAAAGACGCCTGGTTTGTGGGCTATTCGACCGACGTCGCGTGCGCGGTGTGGACGGGCTTCGACGATCCGACGCCGCTCGGCGCCGGTGAGGCGGGCGCGTCGGCGGCGCTTCCGGCGTTCGTGGACTTCATGCGCGAGGCGCACAAGAAGCGTCCTGCGGCGGATTTCCCGGTTCCCGCGGGTGTGTCGCGCGTGGCGATCGATCCGGAGACGGGGCTGCGCGCCTACCCGGGGCAAGAGAACGCGATCAGCGAGGTGTTCCTCGCGGGGACCGAGCCGACGGAGACCGCGACGCCCGACGCCGGCGCGCCCGCCGTAAGCGACGCCGGAGCGCCGATCGACGGCGACGCGTCAGCTCCCACAAAGCCTGCGGACGAAGCGCCGGCTCCGTTCTAGAGCGGCCGCAGATCGCGATGGTGCTGATCGGGGTTGCTTGCCCCGCAGGTGCTTGGCAGTCTCCGCGCCCCCATGGCCCGACCCAAGAAGCAGGAATCGACCCCCTCCACCACGAGCGCGAGCGCGCCTTCGCCTCCGAACGCGGCCGCTGACGCGTTCGCGAAGATCGAGCCCGAGCTCGCCGCGCTCACTCCGGAAGAGCTCACGCCGATCACCGTCGACGTCTCCGCCGCCGTCACCGCGGTGCTCGCCGCCGCGCCGAAGATCCGCGAGCTCCGCGACGCCATCGTCGAGCAGCTCCCGCTCCACCCCATCGCGCAGCTCGACGAGCTCGAGACCTACGCGCACGGCGCCTGGTACGCGCACCTGCTCCACACCTACGCCAACGGCAGCCCCGAGGCCGCCAAGGCGATGATCGACGAGGCGCAGAAGCTCCGCGAAGATCTCCTCATCGCGGCCGAGGCGCTCGCTCACCGCGGGATGCTCGACGCCGACGCCGTCGCCGGGATCCGCAAGGGCCACGGTCACGCGGACACCGCGGGCGATCTCACCGCGCTGTCGCAGCTCTTCGCGGCCTCGTGGAGCAAGGTCAGCAGCAAGACGGCCGTCGAGAAGACGGAGATCGATCGCGCGGCCGAGCTCGGCCCGGCGGTGATGGTGGCGATCGCGGTGCGCAAGAGCGGCGCGAAGTCGACCGACACCGATGGGCAGCGCACGCGGGCGTTCGCGCTCCTGGCGCGCGCCTACGACACCTGCCGCCGCGCGGTGAGCTACCTGCGCTGGATGGAGGCCGACACGGACTCCATCGCGCCGTCGCTCTTCAAGAAGCGCGCGGGCCGCAAGCCCGGCGCCGGGAAGAAGGAAGAAGAGGCCGCCGACGCGGCTCCCGGAGCCACCGAAGCAAGCTGATTTCGCGGGCACTGATCAGGCACGTGCCCGGCACGTGCCTGATCGATCATGGCCACGAGCGCGCTCACCGGATGCGCACGCTGCTGTGCACGGTGACCGGCGCGCCGTCGAAGCGCGCGACCGTCGCGCCGCGGAGCGCGCGGGCGATGCAGCCGCCGACCGCGGTGCCGACGAAGGGCCCGCCGTCGACCGTGGCGGTGGTCACCCGGCCCGACGGCGCGAAGGTAACGCTCACAGGCATCGTCGATCGCGCGTCGTCGTCCGCGGTGCACGAGGCCGCGCGGCGGCCTGCCACCGAGATCGCGACCGCGACGGCCGGGCGGCTGATGTCGACGCCGGCGACCGGCGGGGCCGCCGCGAGCGGCGGGATCACCATCTGAGGCGCGGTGGCGGCAGGGGCCGGCGCTACGGCGGCGCGCGCCGCGGGAGCGGCCACGACGGGCGCGGCGTGGATCGGCGCTGCGGCCGGCGGATCGGCCGTGAGGAACACCGGATCGAGCATCACCATCGGGCGCGTGACGGCGGGCACGCCCTCGGGCACCACAGCCATGCTCGCGGGAGCCGGCGCCGCGGCCGCAGGCGTCGCCGCGTGCGGGACCGGCGACAGGCCCAGCCCCACCACGAGCCCGATCGCCAGGACCGACATCGCCGCGGCGGTGCCCGTCCAGAAGGCGTTTTCGCCGCGATTGTGGCGCTTTCGCGCGTCCGGCGGCTCGCTCTGCGCGGCGGCCGGGGCCTCCGTCTCCATCGACATCGGCGCGATGCTCTCGACGATCGGCCGCTTGCGGGCCTCGATCGCCTCGAGATCTTGCCTCAGCGCCTCGCCCCGCTCGCTCAGCGGGCCTTCCTCGCGCTCGGCGAGATCCCAGTCGCTCGGCCGCAACGAGCCCTGATGCGCCGGCACGGCTCGTCGGGCCGCGGTGAGCCCCCCGCTGAGCCTCGCAATCTCCCAATCGATATCCCGGTCAGTGTTCGTTGCCATGGTCGTGTCCTCCACGTCGATAGCAATGCAGCGCGCGTGCCAGTCGCGGGCGATGGATCGATTGCGGCGCGCTGCGCCACCGCCACGCCACGCGAGGGTGACGGCGCCATGGCGCGCCTCGCGTGGCATCAGGCGCACGGAAACGGCGCCGTGATGCTAGGCTCGCGCCCTATTTCCTTGGCTGGAGGTTCGCGCATGGTCTCGCTTCGTCATCCCCTGTCCCGCACCGCGCTCCTGGCGCTCTCGCTCACCTCGCTGCTCCTGGCCTGCGGCGGAAAGGTCGTCGTCGACGGCGCGGCCACGCCGGGCGAAGGGGGCAAAGGCGGCGGCTCCTCCACAACGGGCACCGGGACCAACGGCCCCACGACGGTCGCGGGGACCGGCGTCGGCGGCAGCGGCGGCGCCTGCGCCGGCCTCCAGGCCGACGTGACCGCGACCCTCGCCGCCGCGCAGGCCTGCAACCCCGCCATCAACGCGCCTCAGTGCAGCGGGACCAACGTTGTGGCCGATCTCTGCGGCTGCCCGGTGGTCGCCAACGACTCCGCCTTCTCGGCCGCGCAGCTCGCCAACATGGCCTTCACGACCTGGGTCAACGCCGGCTGCGGTCCATTCGAGTGCTTCGCGTGCCCCCCGCCGCCGAGCTCGCCTTGGTTCTGCGATCCCACCGCGTCGATCTGCAAACCGGCCTTCGAGAAGTAGGCCGGCGGACCAGGCTCGCTCGCATCGGGCGCCGACGCGCGCGGATCAAAGCCTGTCTCTCTCGGCTGTGCGATCGGCCACTCCGGCGGCATGACCGGATTCCGGGGCGGCGGCTCATGCCCCGTCGACTTTCGGCGAACAGCGCACCTCCGCGTCGATTCTCGGTCGAATAATTTGTGTCCGGGCCTCTCGTTTCGAGCCCAACCGCCGTATCCCGGTGCTGACAGCGCCGGGGTTCCGGGCCGGTTGACGATTGCATCATGGGCTCGACTATGGTTTCCGCGAAAACTACACCCGAAGACGCCAGCCCGGCGTCGGCTCCGCAGCCAGTGACGCGCCGGCCCGCGGTGGCGTCGCCCTTCCAGGCCGGCGACATGATCGCCGGGAAGTACCGTGTCGAACGCGAGCTCGGCCGCGGCGGGATGGGCGTCGTGTTCGCGGCGCTGCACGTGGAGCTCGAGCAGCAGGTCGCGGTGAAGCTCCTCCACGCCTCGGCGGCGGCGAACCCGGATTTCGTGGCGCGCTTCTCGCGCGAGGCCCGCTCTGCCGCGAAGATCCGCAGCGAGCACGTCGCCCGGATGATCGACGTGGGCACGCTCGCGGACGGCACCGCCTACTTCGTCATGGAGTACCTCGAGGGCGAGGATCTCGCCGAAGCGCTCCAGCGGCGCGGCGCCCTCGCCGTTCCGCTCGCGGTCGACTACGTGCTGCAAGCCTGCGAGGCCGTCGCGGCGGCGCATGCGGCGGGGATCATCCATCGCGACATCAAGCCCGCCAACCTCTTCATCGCGCGGAACCCCGATCGATCGACCACGCTCAAGGTGCTCGATTTCGGGGTCGCCAAGGTGACCAGCTCCGACCCGGCGACGGCCACGCCCCAAGAAGGCTCGACGACCCAGACGGGGCACGTCCTGGGATCGCCCCTGTACATGTCGCCGGAGCAGCTCCAGGGCTCGGCGCGCGTCGACGCCCGCGCCGATATCTGGGCGCTCGGCGTGGTGCTCTACGAGCTGCTCACCAACACGGCGCCGTTCGCGCACGGCGCCCTCGTCGAGATCTTCGCGGCGGTGATGCGCGACGCCGCCCCGCCGCTGCGCGACGCGCTGCCCGATGCGCCGGCGGAGCTCGAGCACGTCATCCTGCGCTGTCTCGCGAAGAAGCCGGGCCAGCGCTACGCGAACGTGGCGGAGATGGCGCGCGCGCTCCTGCCCTTCGGCCCCGCGCGCGCCATGGACGCGGTCGAGCGGATGGAGCGGCTCCTGGGCAGCGCCGAGAGGACCATGGATGCGGCGGAGCTGGTCGCCTCCGGCAGGCCAGGCTCTCTTCCAGACATTCGACCTTCGGACTCTGGCAAGCAGTCACCGCCCGACTCGGCAAAGCATGCTCCGTCGGGCTCGCGCACGGCCCTGTCGTCCAGCGCGCGCGTCGGCGACACGCGGTCGTCGCTGACAGGGCAGCACGCGCTCGGCTCCCGCAAGCACAGTCGATTGGCTGCCATCGCGGGACTGCTGTTCGTGGTCAGCTTCGCCGGCACCGCGGTCCTGCTCGGCCCCGCGCGGTCTGCGGCGGGATTGAGCCCTGCACCCTCGGTCACCTCGTCCCCGTCGCTCGGCTCGATGACGGCCGCGCCGCCCCCGCTCGGCGCGCCGGACACCGCGCTCGACGCGGGATCGACCCTGCCGGCCAGCGTGGCTCTCTCGATTGACGGCGTCCCCCCCGAGACGAGGATTTACCGCGGCGTCGTGCTCCTGGGAACGGTCCCGGGCATCGTCCACCTGCCGCGCGGAGCCGACAAGGTGACGCTTCGCTTCGCCGCCAACAACTACTCTTCCGCCGAGGTCGAGCTGGTGCCCGACGCCGATCGGCGGCTCACGGTGAGCCTGATGCGCGCGCCGATCCCCCCGGGAAAACCGGTGAAGCCCAGGGGCCCAAGCGATCTGGAGAGGTTCTGATGCGACGCGGGAGGCGCGTCGGCGCCCTGATCGCGCTGCTGGGGATCTGCACCGTTCCTCCGTCGTGCGCCGACTTCGCGTCGGTCGCTTCGAACCTGTGTGGAAACTCGGTCATCGATGCCAGTGAGGACTGCGACACCCACCCGACCGAGCCTGGCACGGAGTGCGCTGCCGCAGGGACGCCGAACGCCTGTCGCTTCGTGTGCAGCGGTCCGGAGACCACCGGTGCGGTCTGCCCGATCGGCTGGGGCTGTGGCCAGGATGGTATCTGTCGGTGGCCCTCGGGCCGATTCGCTCCTCTCGATGATTTCGTGCCGTTCGCCTCACCGCACGATCTCAGCGTCGTCGACTTCAACGGAGACGGCGTGCCCGATGTCCTCCTGCTCGGCGACGATGACGCGGTGGGTCTGACTCCGGTGCGCATCGTCTTCACCGCGAACGGGTCGACGCCGCGCGAGGTGCTCGCGCTCCCGACCAACGTCGCCGCGACGGCCGTGGGAGATGTCAACCACGATGGCACGAGCGAGCTCGCGTTCGCCAACCTCGACGGCGTCTCCCTCTTCGACGGCCGAGCCGACAACCGATCTCCCTTCTCCCCCTATCCCATGCTCGTACCGCCGGCCGGGACGCTCCTTCGCGTCGTCCCGATGGACGTCATCGCCGCGGAGCCCGGCGACGAGATCGTGCTGCTCACCAATCGAAAGAAGGAAGGAGCGGTGCTGGTGCGGCCCGAGGGAAAGCTCCCGGAGGCGGTGCTCACGCTGCTCCCCGGCGCCGAGAAGGATCTCGCCTGGCCGATAGTCTGGGGCCCTCTCGACGAGGGCGCGCCCTGCCACCAGATCGTGATCCCCTACAGAGGCGCGAGCGAGGTCCTCCACTTCACGCCTTGCCGCGTTGCCGGGGGGAGCGTCGAGTGGAACGTGGGCGGGTCCTTGCAGTCAATCGCGCTGCCGCCCGGAGCGAGGCTCGATCGGGGCGTCTTGCTCGTGGATCTCGACCTCGACCAGCACCTGGATCTGCTCGTCGGCGCGAGCGAGCACGCCTTCGTGGCCTGGGGGATCGGAGACGGGACGTTCTCCTCGGCCAAAAGCAACGGTGAGCTCGGCAAGGCCGGACCGTATGCCCTGCCCGCGGAAGCCGGGGGCGATACGGCCTTTCCGCTCGCCGCCGCGGATCTCAACGCCGATGGGATCATCGACTTCGTGGTCCCGGGCGGGATCGTGATCTCTGGACCTTCAGGCTACGTGACCACGCAAATCAACGCTGGATCGCCGTGGACCCAGGCCGTGATCGCCGACCTCAACGCCGACGGGCTCCCCGACGTGGCCGCCGGCTCGTCCGTGGCCATCGATATCGAGTTCTTCGGCAACGCCGGCGGAGGCGTCTTCAACCCCGCTTCCGTGGCCACCGACGGACCGACAGACAACTTCGTCGTGGGCGACTTCGACGGCGATCTGGTGACCGATCTCGCGTTCGCGCAGAACCTCGATCACTCGGGCGTCCGGCAGGACGCTCCCAGCATCGCCTTCGGCGCGGCCAAGGGACCCCCGTCGGGCCCGGTGATCGTCGCGGCGCTCGGCGAGGTCGAGCAGCTGGCGTCGGCGCGGTTCCCGAGCGTCACGGGGACGGACGGGATCGCGGATCTGGTCGCCGTGTCGCGCGACCTGACCCAGGCGACAGACCTGATGTTCGCGTTCCGCGGAGAGGGCTCTCGCAGCCTGCGGGCGTCGCTGCCGCTCGGCGGGTCGACCGATCCGGCCCTCGCGGTGGCGATGGCCATTGGCCGGTTCGGTGACAGCACACCTGATCTGGCCGCCCTCGGCGCCAGTCCCACGACCGGCGCGCTGCGCCTCTGGTGCATCGAAGGGACCGAGCAGATCGACTTCACGCACCTCCTCCCGAGCCCCCCGCTCTCACCCCTGTTTCACTCGAACGCGCCCGGGAGCACGGTGAGCTTTCGCTACAATGCCTATCTCGCCGCCGGCGATCTCACCGGCGACGGCGTCGCCGAGGTGGTCCTGGTCGCGCCCTACGGCCCCGCGGCGGACGGGGCGGCCCTGGTGATCGCCGACTACAACGCGGCGTCGTCGACGTTCCTCCCCCGGGCCGAGCAGCCCTTCTCCGCGGCGCTCTCCATCGACTCCACGCTTCGCCTGCTCGACGTCGACGGCGACGGCCACCTCGACGCCCTGATCACGACCGGGAACGACGAGAATCCCAGCGATCTCGTGGTGCTCTGGGGCGACGCGAGCGGCGGTATCGACACCACCTCTCCTGGACGAGCCCAGATCAGAGGCGGCGTCTCCGACGTGGCGTGCCTGCCCCGGCCCGGCCGCGGGTGCGATCTCGCCCTCGTGTCGGTGGCTGGCACCTTCCGCGGTCAGGTCAAGAGTGATCGCAGCTTCACGATTGCCCCTCTCACCGATCTGCCCGGCGGTCGCGGGATCGGCGTCGGGGACTTCGACCGGGATGGCCTCCAGGATCTGGCGATCCAGACCGACGGAGGGCTCCAGCTCTACCGATCCCTGCCGGTGCGCCAGTGAAGCGCCGGCTCCTCGGCCTGGTCCTCGCGGGCGTCATGGCCCTTCGACCCACCCCGGCGCTCGCGCAGACCGCGCTCGATCAGGCGCGCATCTACTTCGACGCGGGCGTGCAGGCGTACAGCGCGGGGCGCTACGCGGCCGCGGTCGAGGCCTTCACCGACGCCTATGGACTGGCGCCCAAACCCACGGTGCTCTTCTCCCTCGCACAGGCCGAACGACGGCAGTTCACGGTCGCGCGCGATCCCCACCTGCTCCACGACTCCGCCTCTCATTTTCGCAAATACCTCGACGAGATCCCCGAGGGCGGGAGGCGGCCCGACGCCGTCGAGGCCCTGGTCGAGCTCGAGGTGATGGGCGGACACCTCGACGCTGCTGCGCTCGCCGGGGCCTCGAACGCCGCGCCGCAGGTCGCCCCGCAAGCGAGGCTCATCGTCTCGACAGCGATCAAAGAGGCAGTGATCTCGGTCGACGGCATAGACCACCAGGAGCTGCCCGTCATCCAGACTCTCAGCGCGGGAAAGCACCTCGTGCACGCCTCCGCGCCGGGCTACCTCGACGAAGAGAAAGAGATCACCGCGGTCCAGGGCCTGGTGATCCCGCTCGAGTTCGTGCTGCGAGAGCGCCCGGCGTACCTCGACATCCGCGCGATGGCGGGCGCCCTGATCACGGTCGACGGCCACCGGGAAGGCCCGGCCCCGCTGGGCGCGGCGATCGACATCGCACCTGGGTCGCACCTCGTCGTCCTGACCAAGACCGGCTTCTATCCCTACGTGGGGACGGTCACGATCGAGCGTGGCCAGACCATCCCTCTGCGCGTCGTCCTGCGGCGCACGCAGCAACGCACGCTCGCGGAGGTCGCGCTGGGCGCCGGCGCCGCCGCGACGCTCGGCGCGGTGATCTTCGGAGTCGCCGCTGCCGTGAAAGAGGAGACCGCGAGCGAGGTCCTCGGCATCACGAAGTTCGGCAACATCTCGCAGACCCAGCTCGACGGCTACAACACCGCGCTCGCGTCGCGGGATCGCCTGCGGACAGCGTCGTTCGCGCTGGTGGGCGCCTCGGCCGCGCTGGGGCTCGCGGGAGCTTCTCTCTACCTGCTCGACGATCCGGTGCCGGGGGACCCGAGGCGACGCGGCGAGCGGATCGCCCCGAGGCCGCTGGCGGTGGTGGTCCGTCCCGGCGCCGCGACGATTGGCATTCGCGGAGAATTCTAGGTGCCTGGTGTCGAACGACGCTGGACACGGAGCCGTCGGTGATTTTCGTCGAGCTGGGTGCGTGCTGACCGATCCCCTGGTTTGTTTCTTGCTTTCGGAATCCATCGCCGCGTAGCACTGTTGGAGGGGCATGACGACGAACACCCGTCCGACTTCGACCCCATTGGCCAGCACCACTTCTGCGCGTCGCCCGGCGGCCGCGCGGCTCTCGCCGCTCCAGATCCACGAGTTCGTCGTCGATCTGCTCGGCGAGGACGTCCACGCGACGCGCGTGCTGTCCTTTGCGCGCGGCGTAGTTGGCGTGCTCCACGCGGCCGCCCTGGGAGCTCACGCCGTCGGTCGTGGGCTTGCCCAGGCGATGGGCCTGGAGCCGAAGCACGCCATCAAGCAGGTCGACCGCCTCTTGAGCAACACCGGGGTGAACGTGTGGGACTGGTTCACCCACTGGGTCATGTTCGTCGTCGCCGCGCGGCAGGACCCGGTGGTCGCACTCGACTGGACCGAGTTCGACAAGGATGATCACGCCACCCTCGCGATGTACCTCGTGACGTCGCACGGGCGAGCGACACCGCTCTTGTGGAAGACGGTTCAAAAGTCGGGATTGAAGAATCGACGCAATGACTACGAGGCCGAGCTGATCGAGCGGCTGCACCAGATCTTGCCTGAAACGGTGAACGTGACCCTGCTCGCGGATCGCGGCTTCGGGGATCAGAAGCTGTTCATCTATTCGGTATGGGCCTGTCCGCAACTCACATCGACTCGGCGCAGCGTCGCGACCGCCTTCTCCTGCTGGCCGCGGACGCGCACGCTCTGGTCAGCTTACTTCTACCTCTGCTCCTCCTTCGGATGGTAAAATCAAGCACTGATTCTGGATGGTCAGGCCGCCCCGCCGCTCAGCACATTGCCCGAGCCGAGTGGTCGGTGACTCCCGCGCTCCCGGCCAACCCCTCAGCGATCTGCGGTCTCCTTCGCGTCTTCCTCGATTTCCAGCTCTCGGGCCTGGATCGACGGCAGATCGATCCCGCCCTGGTAGACATTGTAAGCGTCTTGCCGGGCCAGATAATAAATCGAGTCGCCCCGCGCGGTGTAGAGCTCGATCCGATCCGGGCCGAGGAACTCCACGTACTCCTCGCGCGGGGGCGCGTCGCCGCTCAGGGTCGCGTGCACCTGGGTCCACCAGTAGCCGGCCACGATCACGTTGTTGCCGCGGAGCGCGCCGCCGCGGGCGATGACCCGGGCCACGTAGCGCTCGGCCTCGTGACGGGCCGAGTCGGCGGCGAGCACGGGACCCTGGAGCGGATCGAGCACGAGCTGCTTTCCGTGGACCGTGAAGGGCATGGCGAGGGTGCTGGCCACCGGGCCGCCGGGCGTCGCGGCGCGGCCGATCCCGAAGAAGAACGACGAGGCCGCGAGCGCGATGGCGAGCCTCAGGAACTGTCGGCGCGGCAAGAGCCAGCCCAGCACCAGGAGCACGAAGGGGACGATCGGGATCAGGTAGCCCGCCTCGTTGGGCAGGAGCGCGAAGAGCGCGAGATAGAGGCCAATCGCCGCGAGCCACGGCGCGAGCTGCCGTAACGAGGGCGCGGCCGGGTCGCGCCCGCGATTGACCACCACGGCCGCCGCCGCCGCGGCGAGCGCCAGCACGCCAATCAGCCCCCAGGTATCGAGCGTGGCGGCCTTCAGCGCCTCGACCAGGCCGGGGTGGTTGGCCTCGTGCTTGAGCGCGGCCAGGCCGAGCTGCCGGAGAATGGGAATGTAGCAAGCGAGCCCGATCCCGGCGGCGACCGCGCAGACCTTCACCGCCCGAGCAATCCTCGCCTTCATCGGCTCTCCGTCCTGGAGCAGCAGATAGAGCGAGAGCGGGCCCACGAACAGGCACGACGTCAATCGACAGCCCACCGCCAGGCCCACGAGGACGCCGCCGAGGACGACGCGGCGGGTGAGCAAGGAATAGAGGCCAGCCAGGAGAAAGGCCAGCGCCCACAGGTAATCCATGGCGGCCACGCTGCTGACGTAGACCACCGGCGTGAACGCCAGCGCCAGGGCGGCAATGGCCGCTTCGGGGCGTCCGAGCCGTCGGAGCGAGAGCGCGAAGAAGCCCGCCGCGAGGGCGCTCATCACCGCGGTGGCGCCGTTGAGCGCCGGCGGCCCGCCGCCGCGAATCAAGGCACAGACGATCTCTTGAACCGGGTTTCCTGGCAAGCGGGAAGGCACGTAGTCGTGGGTCGAGGCGATGCGACGCGCGGCCTCGGCCACCCGCCAGGTATCGGGATCGGTGCCATAGCCGTGGGCGATGAACGGGAGGCGCGAGCCGAGCACCGCCGCCACGACCACGGCGAAGAGCCGGATCTCCTGGCGGGTTTGTCTCGCCTCCGAACGGTCTTTCGACGCCGTGCTCTCCCCGGTCATGAGCCCTCGCTTGCTGCGCTGCCGGTCGGTCCCTCCCCGCCGAGCGGCCAACGTCGCCCGGACAGAGGACCTCTGTCAAGCGCGATCGGTTCGCTGGACTACGTACGCGGGGGCGTGCGAGGATTGCCGTCGATCGAGCCCGAGGAGCCCGCGCTCGGGACGAGAAAAACGTACTGAAGCGCGGGGAAGCGAGGAGAATTGAACAACAAGGCGCGGATTGTCGTCATTAATTTGGCGCTCCTCCTGGCAGGGGTCTTCGTGGCTGAAGGCGCCGCACGCCTCGGCGGGGTGACGCCCTCGTCGGTCGATCCCTCTCTGCCCATGGAGATGGGCCAGGGACCGAAGAGCTTCGGGCGGGCCTATCCGCGCGGGTATTTCATCGCCAACGCCGAGCGCGGCTTCGACATCGCGCCGAGCTTCGCCCCGCTCCCCTACGACTTCCTCGATGGCACGATGGACGTGTTCTCCAACCGCTACGGGTGCCTCGACCGCAACGACACCGTGGCCTCTCCCTACGTGCTGGTGCTCGGCGACAGCTTCGCCTGGGGCTACGCGCCCTACGAGACCAAGTGGGGAACCCTCCTGGAAAAGAAGCTCGGCGTCACCGTGGCCAAGTGCGGTGTCACCCACTCCGGCCAGCGATACCAGCTCTCCAAGGGGCGCGACGTGGTCCGGGCCCTGGGCGCGTCGCCGCGCCTCGTGGTCGTCAGCTACTACATCAACGATCCCCAGGACGATCTGCTCTTCCCGCAGGCCACGGTCATCGAAGGCTTCCTCAGCGATCAGAACCGCCTGGTCGACGGCGGGGTGCAGCGGCTCGGCCACGACGAGCTGATGGCGCGCTATCGAAAATGGCAAAGCGGCGATCTGACCCAGAGTAACCTCGACTCGCCCAGCGGCCCGCCTGGGCTGCTCCGCCGATCGTCGGTGGTGGCCAGCCTCTTCGTCCGCCTCTCGCGCGATTTCACCGACCGACGCAACCGCAAGAAGGTCGAGGGCGCGTCGACCGCGGCGAACCGCGAAGGCATCGACGGCCTGGCCGAGTGGACGCATTCCCTCGGCTCGCGCCTGCTCTTCGTGCTCATCCCGCCAAAGGAGATGAAGCGCGACTACTACGTGGATCTCAAGAGCTACCTGGATGAAAAGGGCATCGCGTACTTCGATCTCTACGCACCCTTCAAGGCCCGACCCGGCGGCGTGGCCAGCTACTACTGGCCCATCGACATCCACTGGACGCCCGAGGGCAACGCCGCCGTGGCGGACCTCGTCGACGCCGAGATCAAGAAGCGCTTTCCAGAGGCCCTGACGCCCTGAGCAAACGGGCGCGTCGCCATCACCCCTTGGTCGTCCGCCCGTCGCTCTGGACCTCTTCTTCCGGCTCGGCGCCGCTGCCAAAGAGCTTGGGATCCACGTTGTTTCGCGAAAGCCAGCGCCGGAGCTGGTTCCGGTGCATGCCGAGCACCCGGGCAGCGCGGGTCACGTTGCCTTGCTCCTTCTTCAACCCCGCTTCGATCGCCTCGCGCGAGAGCTCGAGCTGTCCGGACGATTTCACCTCGGCCGAGATCTCCTCGCCGGCGGTGGGGGAGAGATCCTTGGATTCGACCACGCTGCGGCCGCCGTCCAGGGCGGCGCGCGCGGCCTGGCGGACCTCGCGCAGGAACTCGCGCACGTTGCCGGGCCAGGCGCGGAGGGCGCACGCCTCCAGGAAGCCCGAGCTCGGCACGAGCTTGGCGTCGGCGCGCAGGAGCTCGGCCGCGGCGAGCGCGGGCACCTCTTCGAGGCGGTCGATGAGCGAGGGCAAGCGGACCTCGGGGCGGCCGATGCGGTAGTAGAGATCTTCGCGGAAACGGCCGGCAGAGACCTCGCCGCGCAGATCCTTCAGCGTGGCCGCGCAGACCTGGAGATCGACCTTCTTCGGGTGCGCGGCGCCCAGCGCGAGCGCCTCGCGCATCTCGAGCACGCGGAGCAGCTTGGGCTGCACGCCGAGGTCGAGCTCGGCCACCTCGTCGAGGAACAAGGTGCCGTGATCGGCGGCCTGGACGTAGCCTTCCGAGTCCGACGTCGCGCCGGAGTACGCGCCTTTTTTTGCGCCGAAGAGCAGCCGCTCGGCGAGGCCCTGGGGGATCGCCGCGCAGTTGACGGCGATGAACGGGCCCGTCGCGAAGCGCCCGGTCGCGTGGTAGGCGCGCGCCGCCAGCTCTTTGCCCGAGCCGCTGGGCCCGGTGAGCAGCAGCGTGTCGCCGGCGGCGGAGGCGCGGTTGATCCAGTCGCGCGAGGCGCGGAGCGTGGGCCCGACGATCCCCTCGGCCGTGACCTCGACCGTACCGCGAAGAAAAGGCCGGATATCCGGGGTGAAACGGAACAAGGTCTGCCCGACGCGGAGCAGCCGCGGGAGCCGCGCGAAGGTCTCGTCGAGCACGCGCTTGCCGTCGACGAAGACGCCGTTGCGGCTGTCGAGATCGGTCACGCGCACGGTGTCGCCCTTGATGGCGATCCGCGCGTGGCGACGCGAGACGCGGTCGTCCTCGACGACGAAGACCCCTTCGCTCGCGACGCGCCCGATCTCGATCGCCTTCTTGTCGAGGCGAATGGCGAGGCACTTGGGCCGGCCGTCGGAGAAGATCACCACGAGCCCAGGCGAAGCCTCGTCGAGGGCGTCCGACAGGAGCGCGCTCTCCTCGATGGTCTTGGTCCTGAAATCGTCACCCGCCATGCCTCCACGAATAGTCGATGTTGCACCCCGGAGGGTAGAGGCCTCGCTGGCGCCGCGACAGAAGGCGCTTTCCCACGCCCTCGCCGCGCCGCCGTGCTTGAGTGGCGCCCATGGGAGACATCGCCGATACCGTCGCCGAAGCGGTCGAGAAGGGCCGAGAATCGAAGCTCAACGCCGCGGTCGCGGCGTGCGTCGCCGTCAGCGCCACCTTCATGGCGCTGTGCAACGTGAAGGACGGCAACGTGGTTCAAGCCATGTCGGTGGCCCAGGCCAGCGGCGTCGACGAGTGGGCGTACTTCCAGGCCAAGGGAACGAAGCAGAACCTCGCCGAGCAGACGGTCGATCAGCTCGTGCTCCAGAGGGCGCTCGCCGGCCCGACGCTGAGCTCGGAGAACGGGCTGCTCTTCGACAAGAAGATCGCCGAGTACACGGCGAAGGCGAAGCTCTACGAGCAGGAGAAGGCGGAGATCAAGGCCAAGGCCGAGGGCTTTCAGAAGGAGTACGACGCGCTCAACGTGCACGACGATCAGTTCGACATCGCCGAGGCCTCGCTCTCGATCAGCATCGCCCTCTTCGGCGTCACCGCGCTCACGAAGAAGCGCTGGCTCCTCGGCATCGCGCTGACGTTCGCGCTGTTCGGGACCACGCTGGGATTGGCGGGATTTCTCGGGTGGAACCTCCACCCCGACGCGGTGGCGAAGCTCCTGGGCTAACCTCTCCGCGCGTCTGGTAGCCTGTCGCCCGTGCCGGCCCGACGCTCCTCGACGCTCCGCTCTCTCGCTCGTCGGGCCCTCGCGTTCGCGGGGCTCGCCGCGACGATCCTCGTCCCCGCGGGGGCGGCGCGCGCGTTTCCTCACGTCGTCAAGCCGGGTGAGACGCTCGCGCAGATCGCCGAGCGCACCTACGGCCGCGTCGAGATGGAGCAGATCCTGGTCGCCGCCAACGGCCTCGACGCGGGCGGAGGGATCCCGATCGTGTCGGGGATGCGCCTTGAAATCCCGGCGATCGGCTACCGCCGCGCGCTCGCGGGCGACACCTGGGTAGGCCTCGCCTCGGTGCTCCTCGGCGACGCGCGTCGGAGCGACGCGCTCGCCCTCGCGAACTCCTCGATGCCCTGGCTCGCGCCCGCCGACGGGCAAGAGCTGATCGTCCCGTACAACCTCCGCGTCGTCGCCGGCGCGGGCGACTCGCTGCTCACCATCGCCTATCGCTACCTCGGCGAGCGCGACAAAGCGTGGATGCTCGATCGCTACAACCACAAGAAGGAAGAGCCGATCCGCCGCGGTGAGGTGGTGCTGGTGCCCCTCGTCGATTTGCCTTTGACCGCCGAGGGAAAAGACGAAGCGGCGATGGCCGGCGCCAGCGTGCGCGCCGAGGGGACGGGGCAGACGCGCGAGGCGCAGCGCAAGGTCGACGTCGAGCTCCCGACCCTCTCGGTCGACGTGCGCGCCGGCCGCTACGTCGAGGCGATCGCCCGCGGCAACCGCATGCTCGGCTACGGCGAGCTCGCGCGCCCGCAGATCGCCGCGGTCAACCGTCTGCTCACCGAGGCCTACGCCGCGATGGATGCGGTCGGCCTCGCCGAGACGGCCTGCGGGGCCTGGCGATCGGCCGATCCCGCGACAGCGCTCGATCCCGTCGAGCTCAGCCCGAAGATCCTGCGCGCCTGCACCGCGGCGGCCGCGAGCCCGATCTCGGCCGCGAAGGCCGCGACCCCCGCGCCTCCGGGATCGACCCCGTCGCTGCTGATCCACGCTGCTCCCGATCGCCGCCCGTCGCCGACGCGAGGCAGCCCGTGAGCGACGACGATCGCCTGGAAAACCCGGCCCAGTACGCGCGGCTGCCGGCGGGCAAGATCATCGGCGGCTACCGGATCGAGTCGGTGATCGGCGAGGGCGCGCACAGCGTCGTCTACCTCGCGAGCCGCGTGACGGCGGCCCGGGTCGACACCCCCTCGCCCGACGATCCCTCCGGCGATCCGCCGACGAGCGACCAGGTCGCGCTCAAGGTGATCCACCGCCACCTCTGCGGCGATCCGCAGATTTTCCAGCGCTTTCACCGCGAGGCCGAGATCCTCACCCGGCTCCACGGCGAGCACATCGTCAAGCTCTTCGACTTCATCGAAGAGGACGGCCTGCTCACGATCGCGCTGGAGTACGTCGAGGGACCGTCGCTCGAAGCGCGCCTCCGCGAAGGGCCGGTCACCGTCGACGAGGCCGTGGAGATCACGCTCCAGATCTGCGCGGCCCTCGGCTCCGCCCACGCGGCGGGGATCATCCACCGCGATCTCAAGCCCGCGAACGTGCTCGTCACCGAGGTGCGCGGCGCGCCGTCGGCCGGCGGAGGCCCGGCGAGGCCCGTCGAGATCCGCGTCAAAGTGCTTGATTTCGGCCTCGCGCGGCTCGTGCAGGGCAAGCCGGGGACGACCAACCTCACCCAGCAGGGGATGATCTTCGGCACCCCCGAGTACATGGCGCCCGAGCAGGCCCGCGGCGACGAGGCCGACGCGCGCAGCGATCTCTACGCGGCCGGCGTGATGCTCTTCGAGATGGCGGTCGGCGAGCTGCCGTTCAAGGGGCGGAGCGCGATCGGCGCCATGGCCGCGCACCTGTCCGAGGCCCCGCCGTCGCCCCGCGCGCGGCGGCCCGACGGCCGGATTTCCCTCTCGCTCGAGGCGATCATCCTCCGCGCGATGGGCAAGGATCCCATCGATCGCTACCCCACCGCGCGCGCCTTCGCCGAGGCGATCGCCTCGGTCGGCGAGGTGTCGCTGGTGCTCAATCCGCCGCGCGACGTCGACATCGCGCAGCTCGGCACGGGCGACACCGATCTCAACGTCCCGCCGCCCTCGCTCGCCACCGCGAAGACGGTCCCGACGATGGAGATCCCCGCCGAGACCCGCGCCGCGCTCGATCGCAACAAGGCCGAGATCGCCGCCGCCGCGGAGGTCGCGCAGGCCACGCAGGCCGCGCTCGCGGTGGCGCCGACGGTGAGCCTCTCCGCCCACCCGCGGCTGACGGCGACGACGTCGATCCCCGATACGTTGCAGAGCGCGGTGTACGATCCGCCGCACCGCAGCCGCTGGCTGTGGGCGGTCGTGGCGATCGTCGCGGCGGCGATCGGCGTGGTGATCGGGGCAATCGCGGGGACGCGCTAGCTCTGGCAATTTCGCCCCAACTTGGCGATACTGCCACAACGATGCGGCTTCTTTCCTCTTCCTCGCGCGTTCTGCCTGGCCTCGTGTCGGCTCTCGGTGTGGCGGCGGTGCTGCTGGCGTCGCCGGTGGCCAAGGCCGATCCGCCCACGGTCGCCACGCCCTGCGGGGACGATCCGCTCTACTGCGAGGCGGGCGGGCCGCTCAAGTTCGACAAGACCGACGCGCTGCCGATCCAGTGGAGCTTCGACACCGGCTGGGTGCCTGGCAACTCCCCGGTTCAAGTCCACATCTGGGCCGATATCTGGGCCAACACCCATGTCGCGCTGGCCGGGGACCTGGTCACGTCGTGGCCCGACGCTCTCACGCTCGCGGCGCCCGGCAACAAGGAAGGTGGGGACTTCGGCTTCCACTACGGCGCCGACTTCGGCGCTCAGGGCAAGGTGTCAATCAAGGTCGCGGGACAGACCTACTCGTGGACGGGCGACATTCCCTACGTCCCCCAGTTCGATCTCGAGGTGAAGGATCACAAGATCTTCGACGCCTGGGCCTACGATCCGGGGGTGAAGCTCTCGGGCCTCACCCAGCCGCAGAAGATCGCCAGCGTCGGGCTGAAAGACATCATCGGCGGGATCCCCGGCCTGGACGGCGGCTTCGAGCTCGACATCGCGATGCAGCTCGACGCGACGTACACCACCAATCAAGTGGTGGTCACCACCACCGACGGCGCCCAGGTCGAGGGCGGGCCGATCACCTCGGAGGGCGGCAAGACCTCGATGAAGTACCTCAGCGGTCCTTCGGTCGAGCTCGACGTTCACCCCGAAGGGACGGTGAGCTACGACGGCATCCTCCACCTGGTCCCGGCGTTCTACATCTCGGTGCTCGGGCAAGACTGGCAGATCCCGGTGGCCGACATCCCGATCGCGTTCCCGATCACCGATACCAAGTGGTCGTTCGATCCCCAGCGCGTCCACGTCCCGCTCCCCGATCTCGTGCTCCCCAAGACCAAGATCGACTTTGGCGACGTGGAGATTGGCCAGAAGCTCCTCCTCCCGTACAGCCTCTGGAACGCAGGGGAGGCCAAGGTCGCAGCCATGATCTCCAGCTCGGATCCCGACACCTTCCCTCCGTGGGATACCCAGCTCGACGTGGACTCGACGGTGACGGTGGACTCGGCGGTTCGCTTCATTCCCACCCACGCCGGCTTCTTCACGGCGCACCTCACCATCGCCTCGAACGATCCCAGCGATCCGGTCCAGACCATCGAGCTCCGCGGCACCGCGCTCCGCAAGACGCTGGAGTTCCCGACCGTGGAAGAAGATACCACGCCTCCGGACGAGGTCGCCGGCTGCGGCTGCCGCACGGCGAGCGACCACGACAGCACCAGGGGTGGCCTGAGCGCAGCGGGGTTGATCTTCGCGCTCGCGGTCGCCCGCCGGCGCCGCGGCCGCCCCGGCTGAGCGCGACGCTCGAGCAGCCTGGAATATCCGCGACGCCCCCATGGTACGCTCACGCGGTGATCCCCGACCGCATCGACGAAGCGCTCTTCATCACCGCAAACGCTGTTGTCCTGGGCCCCTGGCTGCTCTTGTTGCTCGCGCCAAGAGCCCGCCTGACCCGTCGCCTCGCGCATTCGCCGCTCCCGGCGCTCCTGCTCGTACCGCTCTACGTCGCGTGCATCTTCTTCGATCCCCGCGGACCCACGGGCGGGAGCTTCGGGAGCGTGGCCGGGATCCTGGCCATCTTCGCCTCGCCGCGCACCGCCGTCGGCTGCTGGATTCACTATCTGCTCTTCGATCTCTTCGTGGGCGCCTGGATTGCCCGTGATGCGCGTCGCCTCGGCTTACCGCACCTCGCCACCGTTCCCTCGCTCGTCGTCACGCTCTTCTTCGGCCCGGTCGGGTACGCGAGCTGGCTCCTGGTCCGCGGCCTCACGCGCCGTCGCTTCGACCTCGACGAAGCTCTGCCCGTCGCCGCGCCTCCGCGCGCATGACAACAGCGTTGTGCCAGGCACGTTCTCCACCGACATCGACGGCAGCAAGCAGAGCCTGGCGAACCTGAAGGCGCTGGCGGCGAGGCACCCGAAGATGGAGGTGCGGTTGGGTCACCAGCGCTGACAATGCAGCGCATGGAGATCACCGCTGAAGCGCGTTCGCGTAAACAGCGTCGACTGCGAGCTCCCCGTCGATAGAGTGCAGCTTGACGCTCTCTCCGGCGGTGGCCTCGGAGAGGATCCATCCCTGGTCGGTCCGACGGAAGACTTCGATTCTCGCCTGGTGCTGCGAGACCAGAACATACTCCATCAACGAGGGGATGCGCCGGTAGTGCGCGAACTTCTCGCCACGATCCTTCGATTCGGTACTATCTGAGAGCACCTCGACGAGGATGATCGGGTTGGTGGCGACGTTCTCATCCGCGGGATCGTGCTCGAACCGGCCACAGATGACGGTAAGATCGGGGTACGTCGCCATCCCGGTCGCGAGCACCCGGATCAACAGATCTGAGGAGAAGACGGCGCAAGGCTTACCGTGAAGCTGCCCCAGGAGCACACCGGTCATGTTCGATGCGAGCCGAGCGTGCTCGCCGGTACCCCCGGCCATGTCATAAATTTCGCCGTTGATCAGCTCGTGCTTCGTCTCGCCTGCACGTTCTTGTGCGAGGTACTCGGCGAAGGTGAACGTTAACGTGCGGGCGGGCTCGTTCATGATCGTCTCCGGAACGGAGTATGGCACATCCCTACCGCCATGGGAAGCTGTGACCGTCGGATTCGAGCACGCCTATCCGGTGCCGCATAACCCCATTACGCGGGCAAATGGGTGACGCATATCATGGCGCATTGTCTTGCTCTCTCGCCGCCTTCGGCGGGATCCCCGGCAGGATCTGCTCGCGGTGCATCCCGCAGTGCTCGGCGAAATAGCGGAACATCTGGTCGCAGATCCGACAGACGTCCACCGGGTCGTCGGCGTCGAAGTAGCGTGAGGCCTCGGCCCGGGTCTCGATGCCTCCGGCGCCGATGCCGCTCACGGCCTCGCGGGCTTCGTCCTGGCTCAATTCGCCTTCGATACCGCGGCTCGCTTTCCAGCTCTCGAAGTAGCTCATCAGCGCGCTCTGGGGCGCGCAGCGGCCCTTGGGGACGGGGATCGCGAAGGGGGCGTCGTGGACCATCGCGTGGATCCAGGCGCCGTACCAGTCGGTGAAGGAGTCGTGGGTGGGGACGAGGCCCAGGCCGGCAGAGCGGATATCGGCCCACACGGTGCCTGCGCGAGGGCCCTTGATCACCAGCAGGCTGAAATACTGACACCCCAGGTGGGCGAGGGCGATGGTCCCGGCCACGGTGGCGTCGCTCTCGAAGGCCTTGCGCTCGTCCTCGCTCATGGCCTCGACGTCGGGCTGGAAGGGGCGCAAATGGGGGAACGTGCCTTCGAGGCCGGCGAGCTGCGCGGGCGCGTCGAGCGGCAAGAGGCCATGGTACGGGCCGGCGCCGGACGCGGCGACGCGGGTGAGGAAAGCCCGGTAATCGACGGGGATCGAGGCTCCACACCCGGCCTCGACCGCCGCGGCGCGGGCCTCGGGGAGCGGGTCGGTGAGCTCGTAACGATGCGAGGTTGCGCCGAAGCGATCGAGCTCGGGATCGTGCGAGGCGAGGTGGGCTATCGCGTCGGCGACGTTGTCGGTGAAGCCCTCGTTCACCTCGGGCGTCGTCGGCGGATGAAGCCAGGCGCGCCGCGCGCTCGCGAGCCACGACGCCGTCTCTTCGTCGTCGGGGTGCTCGCCGGCGTAGGCCGCGAGATCGGTGTACGCCTGGGCGTCGCCGTCGCGCAGAGCGTGGCAGTAGAGCGACGCCGGATAGGCGCAGTGGTGCCGCGGATCCTTCTCCACGATGGCGTCGAAGAGGGCGATCCCCTCGTCGATCAGGCCCTGATTGCAGAGGAGCTGGGCGAGGTCGGCCGGGATCTCCAGGCTCTCCGGATCCAGGCGAATCGCCGCCTCGAACGCCGCGCGCGCCGCCGGGAAATCGCCCTCTTCGCGGCGCGCGTAGGCCAGCGTCACCGCGGTGCTCGACACCGGCTCGGCCGCATAGGCCTTCTCGGCGGCGCTCGACGCCTCTTCGTAGCGGCCAATCTTGCGCAGGATCATCGACTGGGCTCCTGCCAGCCGCCACGAGGTCGGGTGGGCCTCTTCCAGCGCCTCGACGAGCGGCATGGTCTCGGCCAGGGCCTCGCGGTCCTCGTCGTCGAGGTCGTCGCCGGGGAAGCGCTGGAGGAGCTGGATCAGCGAATAGACCACCTCGTCGACATCGATCTTCGCGGCGGCGCCGGGGGCCGAGAGCCACGAGGCGCCCCACTGCACGAAGGGCACCGAGGGCTCGGCGGTGAACACCCGCAAGAGGAGCTGAATCGCCGCGGTCAGATCGCGGCGGCGGGCGAGGACGTAGGCGCGGACGGCGACCGTCGCGAAATACGGTCTCTCGCCGAGGGGCGCTATCGTGTCGGGATCGAGCCCGCCGGCCTGCACGATCTCGTCGAGGAAGATCAGCCACTCGCGCCGGCCGACGTCGCGCGCGAGGGCCCGCGCCAGGTGCGCTGCCGCCCCGGCGATTTCGCCCGCGGCGAGCGCGGCGCGCGCCGCCTCGACCTCCTGATCGGGAGTGAGCGTCGCGGAGGCCTCGGGGTGCTCGCTATCCATCGGGGCGAGGCTATATCACGGTCCGGGGCGGGCGACCGAACGTCGCCGACGGCGCTGGCCTCGGCGATCCCCGATCTCGCGATCACGGTGTGGGACTCCGCGCCGGCCGCGCCGCAGCGGCCTTTGCAGAGTGGCAGTCAGGAAGGCTTCCTGGCCAGCTCCAGGGCCGCGGCCTCGCGCAGCTTGTCCTTCTTGCTCTTGCGCTTGCCCTTCACGCCGCCGTGCGGATCGGCGCTGGGCACCACGAGCTCGACCGGCTCGAACCCGGCCAGGATCTCGCGCTCGATCGCGAGCTGATTGCGCCTCTCGATCAGCCGCAGATGAGCATCGGTGTCGGCGCTGACGAAGCTCAGCGCCAGCCCCGGCGAACCCGCGCGGCCGGTGCGCCCGGTGCGATGAATGTAGTCGACCGGTGAGCGAGGAAGATCGTAGTTCACGACGGCGGGCAGACTGACGATGTCGAGCCCGCGCGCTGCGACGTCGGTGGCCACGAGGACGCGGATCCGCCTGGCCTTGAAGGCCGCGAGCGCGCTGGTCCGCGCGCCCTGGCTGAGATCGCCGTGGAGCGCGGCGGCGGAGATCCCGTTCTTCGCGAGCTTCAACGTGACGTGCTCGGCGCCGTCACGGCTCGCGACGAAGACCAGGACATGCGACCACGAATTGGTCGCGAGGAGGTGCCGCAGGAGCGGCGTGCGCTTGCTCGTGTCGACCTCGATCGCGCGGTGAACGATCTCGATCGGGGACGGCGCCTCGCCGGCGTCGACGGTGATCCGTGTCGGATCGCGCAGGACATCTTCCGCGAGCGCGAGGACGCCGGGCGGGAACGTCGCGGAGAAGAGCAGGCTCTGGCAGCGCTCGGGGAGCAGCATGAGCACGCGCGCGAGCTCCTCGGCGAACCCGAGCGAGAGGAGCTGATCGGCCTCGTCGAGCACCAGCGTCTTCACCCACGAGAGGTGCAATGCATTCTTGGCGACGAGATCGAGGAGGCGTCCCGGCGTGGCGATGACGAGATCCGCGCCGCCGCGAAGGGCCATCATTTGCGGGTTGATCGAGACGCCCCCGACCGCGACGCAGGTGCGAAGCGGGCTCGGCAACTGCGCTCCGTACTTCGCCGCGGCCTCGGCGATCTGCGCGGCGAGCTCGCGCGTGGGCACGAGCACCAGCGCGCGGACGCGTCGCGGCGAAGCGCTGGGCGCGCGGGAGAGCAGCTCGAGGATCGGGAGGAGGAACGCCGCGGTTTTTCCCGAGCCGGTCTTCGCCGAGGCGCAGACGTCGGAGCCGCGGAGGACGGCGGGGATCGCCGCGGATTGCACCGGCGTTGGCGTGAGGTAGCCGAGCTCGGTGAGGGCGCGGAGGAGCGGATCGGAGAGGCCGAGAGCGGAGAAGGTCATGAGGGTGCGTTCCGGCCGCATCCTACGTCGGGAGGGTCGCCCGCGACCAATCGGTACGAGGCACTCCGCAAAGGACGACAAACTTCCAGCGGCGCGTTCTCCCGGGTACGCTCATGAAACCCGTGCGCTCCTCCCAGATTTTCAGGGTCCTCGGCCTCGGCGCGCTCGTCGGCATCGGCGGCGGGCTCGCGGCTCACCGTTACCTCCCGCAGGCGCCGATTGTGCGCGGGATCTACGTCGGCGACAGCCGCGCGCCCGATCGCGGCGCGGGGGCCTGGCTCGCCGAGCGGCGCGAGGCGGCGCGCTCGCGCACGGTGCGCTTCCGCCATGAGGACCACCTCTTCGAGACCACGCTCGGCGCGGCCGGGGTCACGATCGACGTCGCGGCCACGCTCGCGGCGATGGAGGCCGTGGGCCACAAGGGCTCGTTTTCCAGCCGATTTCACGAGTCGGAGCGCGCGCGCAAGGGCCTGGTCGATCTCCCGCTGGTGTGGACCGTCGACGAGGCGAAGGCCAGGGCGCTGATCGCCACCTTCGCCGAGAGCCTCGAGCGCAAGCCCGTCGACGCGAAGCTCGATCTCGTGAAGCACCTCAAAATCCCGGAGATCGCGGGCCAATCGCTCGACGTCGACGCCTCGCTCGCCTCGCTGAAGAGCAGCGCGCACGACGACGACGAGCTGGTGTCACTGATCGTCCACCGTGTCGCCGCGAAGGTCAGCGTTGACGACGTCTCGCGCGTCGACATCGAGAAGGTGGTCTCGGCCTACGAGACCGCGTTCGTGACCTGGGGCGTGGGCGCCAACCGGGCGATCAACATCGCCACCGCCGTGTCGCACTTCGACGGCACCGTGCTCGCGCCGGGAGAGAGCTTCTCGTTCAACGACAAGGTCGGTCCGCGCACCCGGGAGCGCGGGTTCGCGCTGGCCCCGGAGATCCAGGGCGACGAGCTGCAGAATGGCTATGGCGGCGGTACGTGCCAGTCGTCGAGCACCCTCCACGCCGCCGCGCTCTTCGCCGCGCTCGACATCACCGAGCGTCAGGCTCACTCCCGCCCTTCGGCCTACACCAAGATGGGGCTCGACGCGACGGTGAGCTTCCCGCTCGCCGACCTGAAGTTCAAGAACAGCTTGCCCTACTCGATCATGATCCACGCCTATTTCCCGCGCCCCACGGCGCTGCGGGTGGAGATCCTCGGCGGCGATCCGGTGGCCAAGGTCGACTACACGTACGGTGTAAGCCACGCCGAAGACTTCGTGCGACGGGTGACCGTGAAGAGCAACCTGGCCCCCGGGACGCGGATCCGGCACCAGAAGGGCATCCCCGGCTACGACGTGTTCTCGATGGTCAAGGTCACGTACAACGATGGTCGGACCTCGGAGCGCAAGTATTACAGCGGCTATCGCCCCGCCCCCGAGGTGTTCTGGGTCGCCCCCGGCTACGACTCGGGCGAGCTCCCTCCGTTGCCGGAGCATGCCAAGGGCGTCGAGGGCGCCCCCGGCAGCGGCGAGCCCGCCCCGCCCGACTCACCCACCCTCGCCGCGAGCACCACCCTCGGCGGCTGATGCAGGGGCCGCACAGCCCGAGGTTCGTCGTCATCACTTCGAGAGCGCGCCCAGGCACTCTTCCGCCAGCGAGCGAATCTCCGCCGCCGCGCCCTCGGCTTCGGTGCTCTCGGGCGGAAGACGGAGCAGCGCACCGAGCCGCGTAACCTGCTCGCGTAACGGAGTAACAAGCGCTTTCAAGGTCAGCTCGGATTGCGCGACAGCCGCAAAAAGACTTGGAACCGCGCGCGTAAGCAAGCGGACCCGAGCCGCGCGCGTAAGAGTTTGTCTCAAAACTCAGCGTCCGCCGAAATTGGCCACAGCCTGTTGAGGTCGATGCTCGTTCGACCACAACATGTCGTGGGTCTCGCCCAGGAGCGGCGAGTTTTGAGACAGCCTCGTAAGCAAGCGGACCTCTTCCATGCGGTATCCAGACTACCAGATAGGGGGTCATCCAGAGTTCGGGAGCGGACGCGCGGGGCTCGGGTCCGCGCCCTGACCGTCGCGGTTCCAGGCCTTTTTATGGCCGTTCTGTGGGTAAAATCTCGTGAAAGAACTGGGCCGGTCGCGCGAGCACCGGTGCGACGAAGAACCAGCCCTCGCCGCGAACACTGACGCTCGCGTTCGGGCTGATGGCGAACCGAGCCGGCGTGACACCGGCGACGAGAGCGCCAAAGCCAGTTGCGCCCGAGAGCTCGACGCTCGGATCGGCGTGGGCCTCGGGGCACGCGCCAGCGAAGAACGAGACCGCGAGAACAAGCTGGCTCGGAGCGCGGTGCCGAGTCATGGCAGGCAGCAGTAGGTTTGGTGCACGCCGAAATCCATCGCCGAAGGCGCGCAGGTTCCGGCCTTGTAGAGGGGCGGCGTCGATGACTTGGACTTGAAAGCCGACCCGGGCGCCACGTCAACGCACGCCTTCGGTTGATCCGAAGAGACCGTAACGGACCCGAGCGGTTGCGTACATGCATCGTCCGCATGAACCGTAACGGTGGCAGAGCATGATTCACCTACCGGCTTTTGACATTGGCAGCCGCACGCCTGACCATTCAGGAACATGAGATGCCTCGTCGGCCAACCGTCCGGGCACTCGTGATCGCCGATCTGTGCGATGCACGTAAGGAGCCCGTCCGTCTTGGGAAACCCACAGATCATGCGTTGATCGCCGCACGTCCCGGGCGCCACGCTCACAGTCGCGTTGCAAGATTGCGCAGCCATCGGGCCGTGAATGGAGATCGTCCCGGCATTCACAGGGATACACTCGCCGCTCGGGATCGAGAGCGGCATCACCGTCAAAGAGCTGGCCGAGGGGATCGCGCCCACCGCGTCGCACGTGCCGTCCCATGCCAGCGGCGCGTTGAACTGCTGACTCCCCGATCCACCCGGGCAAGCGCTTGGATTGGCGAACAGTTGATCTGGCAGATCGCAACTACCGTGCGAGGGTGAGCACGAGCAAGACGGACAGCCTACGGTCGGCGGCGTGTCGGCGAAACCGGGGTTTGCTGCCGGCAACACGTCAGGGCACGTCGGGGGCGTGGCATTCGGCGCACCGACCCACAGAAGGCTGAGCGCATACCATTCCGGGGGGGCGTGCGGAAGGCAAACTCCCGTGCAGCTACCCTGCCCGTCCGGGCCGCCGCCCCCTCCAGCGTCGCGGCATTGCGCCGGGTCGCCGGCGCACGGGTCGGGACTGCTGCACGCGACACCGAAGAGGATCAAGGAAAGAAGTGGAGAGAGAAGTCGCATCGGCTTGACGATCACTGTTGGCAACAGATCGTATAGGGGTGATTGGGTTTAACGGATCCGGTCGTCTCGCCGCCGCTCGGCTGGCATGTGCCGGGGGTGTACGTCGGTACGCTCGCTTGTTTGCTGCCCAGCGGCGAGCCGGCTGGAACGCTCACACACGTTGGGCCCGAGGACTCTGCCTGGACAGCGCCGACCAGCTCGGAGCAGGCGTCGTCGGAGTAGATGGACACGAGCGAGGAGCACGAGTCGCCTTGCGGCGGCGAGCATTCGCACGGAGAGCAACCTCGGTCGTCCTCTCCGGCAAGGTAGTAGACGCGTCGGACAGGATATTGGGTCGGGCACATGATGACCGAGTCATCACCTTCCAGCGAGACGCAGATAGAGAATCCTGTCGGTAGAGTCGACGGCGCAGCCGCACAGACCGCGCCGGGGTCGGCGCACGCGCCGTTGTTGGTCCCGCCGCTGCACGCAAACGCGGCGTCTGCCCAGGTTACGATCCTGGGGACCACGGCCTCGGTGGGCGCGCACGCAGCCCCGATCGGCGCCATGGGCTCCACCGTCGCCAGGCAGGGCCCGCCGTCGCACTCGACAACCGCGATTGCGTCGTTCGGCGTGCAGCCGCCGTCCCAATCGCTCGGCGGATCGAAGGGTACTCCCGCGTCACCCGCGTCGCTCGGGCACACAGGAGACGCACTGACCGTCACGGTCTCGGGCAACGCGCATCCACCCACCGACGGCATGCAAGAGCACGCCGGGCACGATAGGGGCGTTTGGTCGGGTGAAGCGTAATAGAGCTGCCCGGGAGTAGGAGCCCTCGCCGGGCATTTGCTGGTTGCTAGATCCGTGGCCTTCCCATGCCAAAACACGAACGGCACCAGGGACCATGCGAGAGAATGGTCCACGGCGGGCACACACACGCCGTTGCACTCTGCATCGACGTTACTCACGATGACAGGCGGCGGGCAAGTCCGTGTATTGCGGCAATCGTCGATGTTGTGCCCGCAGCCAGCACCGAACGCCACGACAGCGAGGATCCCAATCACTGCGCGCATTCAGCCCCCCCATCCTCGCCCACGCAGCAGTCGCCCGCGTCGAGCACGCCGCCGTCCACGCACGGCAGCGGAACGCACGTGCGGGTGTTGCGGCAATCGTCGATATTGTGGCCGCATCCGCCGAACGCCGTCGCGACGGCCGCGCCGAGCACGACCGCGAGCAGTCCAGCGATGATCCGAGAATTCGTCACCTTCATGTCGTGGACTCCTAAAATGATCCGCGAATAACCAGACTGCCCGGTCGGAGTGTTAGCTGCGCTTGCGGTTGTCCCCTGATCGTGGTCGGCAAGCTCAGCGCCCAAAACGTCGCGACCGTGCCGGCCGCGGCCGAGACCCCCGCCGCCACAAACCAGGCATTCCGAATGCCGATCGCTGTGTCTTGACTATGAACAGCATCAAGAAGGTTCGTGCAGTATCCGCTTGGTGCCATACCGTTCGCACAAGAAATCGTCCCTCCCGCATACTGCTGCGCAGCGAGAGCGCTTGCGGTGTTCCCCCTGTTCTGCACATCGACCGACCATGCGATCCCCAGGCCGAGGAAGGCCCCGGCCGCGGAGTAGGCCACGATCGCAACGTTCCGCGCCGTGGCGCGCGACGGATTCGGCACCTCCGGCGGCTCGGGCGGCTTCGCAGCTTGCACCGGCGGGGCGGGCGGCTCGCGCGCCGGGGCGAGCGGCGGGCTGGGCACCGGCGCTGCGGGTTCAGGCGGCGCAGCGGCGGGCGGCGCCGCGGGCCCGCTCTGGTACGTCAGGAGAATGCCACGCAGGTACGACGCGAGCGGCGACGTCAACGCCGCGCAGTTCCCTGGCCAGGGGCGCGTGGGAAATGTCTCTGACCACGTGGTCACGCCGGCCGCGTTGAAGCGCTCGACCCGCGCGGCGAACCCGCGGCCCCTGGCCATCATGACGATGGCGAGCCGATCGGGCGCGCTCGCCTCCTCGAACGGGTCGTAGCCCATGCGCGCCGCGACCTCGGCCCGGAGCGACGTCGGCTCCGCCGGGCACACCTGGCCGCCCGCGCCGCGCACGTACGAAAGGCGCAGCTCGACGCGGGGCGGGTCGGCGCTCGCGCGGCCCGGCGCGAGTGCCAGGGCGAGGCCGATGGGGAGAGCGAGCGTCGTTCGCATGAGCGCAGCGATGGTATCATGACGGCATGCGACGCTGTGAACGGGACGCCGGCGGGGCGCTGCTCGGGCGACGAGTCGGGCATGCGCGGGTGGCGTCGCTATTTTTTTCCAGGCGCACGCCAGTGGTCGGCGCGTCCGCAGGGTCCGGGAATACCTGTGTTTTCTCGGAGGATATGCGGCGCGACGGTGGTCTTTTTTCGTCTCTCTTGCTGATTCTTTGAGAAAGAACGCTCCGACCGGAGAACCAGTCGACGTGAGCACCGCGACGCCCTCCAGCCCGCCCGATCCGCCCAAGCTGCGTTCGGTCGATGAACACTTGACCACCGCGCAAGCCTTCCGCCGTTTCGTGGCGCGCGTGAGCCTATGTGCCGGACGATGGACCGCGCACTGGGGCGTGGCCGAAGCCGATCGCGACGACGTTTTGCAGGAGGCGCTCCTGCGGATGTATCGACGGCGCGACGTGTACGATCCTGCGCTGGGTAGCTGGGAGTCGTGGGCGTTCGCCTTTGTCGGGCGAGTCGTGCTCGCCTATCGCTCGGGAACGTGGAACCGAATCAAGCGCGTGGATGTGGCGGTCGACGATCTCCCGGATGTGGCGACCGATGCACCTGGCCCGGAAGAGGAGACCGAAGCGATCATGATGCAGGCCTTGGTGAATAAGTGCATGGCGAACCTCGATGGTGATTCACGGGCCATCCTTCACGCCAACGCCGAAGGCATCGAGATGGTGAATATCGCGACGGCGCTCGGGCTGTCGCTCTCCGGCGCCTATGCACGCCTCCAGACCGCGCGCGCACGGCTGCAAGCCGCGCTCGATCGCGAGCAGCGCCGGAAGCTTTCGCTCGGCGTCGCCGTGTTGCCGCTCTCGATCGATCAGCTCCTCGCCTCGGATACGACGACGGCCCACTTCTCCGCGGAGACGATGCGGCGGATCTGGACGACCCTGGATCGGCTCATGTCCGCCGACCTGGCGGCGGGCAACCTGCGAGACGATGGGACGGACGCTGAGCGCTACATGGGCTCGCCGAACGCGGCACCGCCCGCAGGACTCGGGGCGCGCATCCTGCGCACGCTCGGCCCGCGAGCGCTTTCTGCGCTCACGCACGTTGCCGCTGCTGCGGTCAGCGCGCTGGTGACGTACGCGCTCATGGCGCACGACCCCACGCAGAACGCTACGACCGCTGAGGCGCGCGCCGCGGCGTCGAGCCTGGTCGCTCCTGTCGCGCCGTCCCGCGATCCTTCTCCGACCGAGACAGCGGCGCCGAGCGCGGGTGCTGTCGAGCTGCCGGAGCTGCGCGCCGACGTCGAGCCCGCGCTGAGTGTCGACGCGGGCGCGGCGGAGCGAACGGACGCGGGCCCCGGTGCTGCGGGTCGCGAAGACCTCGCCGGAGAACAATCGCTCTTCGATCTCGGAAGCACCGCCTACCAGGCCGGCTATTACGAGGAGGCGATCAAGGCATTCCGGGAGCACGCGAGCAAATACCCGCAAGGCCACTACAGCGCCGCGCGCGAACGACTCTTTACCCTGGCGCTCATTCGCGCGAACCGAAGACCCGAAGCACGACAGCGGATCGAACGGATCCGCCGAGCCAACCCGGCAAGCACGCTCCTCGCGGAGCTTGATGCAGCCGTGAACGCACGAAGGTGATCGGGGTTGTCGGATTCGCGATGGTGTGTTCGCGCCGTGGTCGCGCTCCGCCGGGCCCATCATTCGCTTCACCTCGCAACCCTGATTAGCTAGAAAGGCTCCTACCATGCGTTTTCTGTTGCCTTGCAGGTCCACGTTTTCGTTCTCGCTGATCATGGCGATGGAAGCTCTACTGCTCGGGATGATCGCATGCTCTGCACCGACCCCCGGTACTCCCGGCACTGGGGGCGCTGGAGGGGCGCAGAATCCAGACCCGTCGCCGGCATGTCAGGAGTCCACCGAAGCTCCGTGCATGCGCTATCACACCCTGCTCGTGGGGAATCCGAGCTTTGATGTCGCGCTGCGCAACAAGTACATCGATGCGTTCGGCGACGCCTGCTATATGTCCGAGGCTGGATCGTTCGGCTGCTTCTACCAGAAGTCGCAGGATGCGTGTGACGACGCCGCGAAGATCGGAGAGGTGTCGGGGAATGCGCCGTACGACACGGGCTATATGTGCCAGTCTGTCGTCGGGACCGATGACTACACGCTCCAGATCGGCGCGGATGTCGCGAACGTGACCTATATCAACTATCAGGCCGCGCCGCGGCAGACGCCGTTCATCGAGGTCGACGGCATGCCGACGGAGGTCAGCGGGCCGTACCGCGAGTTGACCGAGCCGGCAGGCATCGGGCCGGGGAATCTGTTCATCAAAACCAACAGCGGCGTGCCCGACGGCGACGGCGGTGTCCTCAACCAGCAGGAGTATGTCCTCCAGGTCAACCGCAAGCAGAACGGTGGCAAGATTCGCTCTGACCTCGCGGGCTTCACGTGGGATTGTGATGGGGCAGATGGCGGCAAAACGAAGTGCGTCGAGCCGGAGTTCCTCGAAGCTCCCCAGGACATCGGCGGCTTGACGAAGCCGAATGTGCACCACGTCGTGCCCAGGAAGGACAAGCGCTGTTGCCCGTGGGGCACGAACTCATACAAGAACGCGGCCGTCATCTCCCGCGGGCTCAACGAGTTTCTCACGAACAACGACCCGCCGGTGGCGGAAGTGAAGCAGCTCAACAGCGCGAAGCCGTACTCGCCGTGACGCGGCAGGCAGACGCGGGCGGCGTGTACGTTGACGCTGAGGACGACGCGGCGTAAGGGCGGCGCATGATTGAGCGGAAGCATCGGCAGTACGGGAACCTCGTCTTCGACCGAGATGCCATCGTCCGCGCCGCGCTGCGCGCCTACGTCGAGGCCATCGCCGGAGGGCACCCGTTCAACCGCCTGTCGTTCGCATCCTGCGACGAGCCGCGCTGGACGGGCGACCTCCAGCGGGGCGCGTTCTTCAACGGCGGCGGATCCGGGGACTACAACGTCGTGGGGTGGACCGAGGCGGGCGTCGTCGGTCTCGCGTACGAGCTGGGGTGGGGGCCGATCGAACATCTCGACCTTCCGGTCTCTGCGGTGACAGGCGGCCCGGACGACGTGCGCGGCGCGTTGCCGGGCCTCCCCACCGAGTTAGAGCCCGCGCTCGTACACGCCGCCGGCATGCTCCTCACTGGAGAGCGCAAGAGAGGGGACGTGTATGTTAAGGAGAAGCTAGCGGGCGTGGGCTTCTGGCTGCTCGGTGATCAGGTCGCGGGCACGCTCTTCGACGACCCGGTGGATGTCGGCGCCAGCCAACTCGCCATGTGGGGCTTGCTCCAAGGCGGTCGGCTCCTGCCGGGGGCTGCCATTTTTTCCAATCCACAGAACAGGGCGGTCGTGGCGGAGTGCGCCCGCAACCAGGCCCCCATTCACGCGCTCATGGACCGGGTGGTCGATCGGAGGCTGGGCGGCCCCACGGAATTCACGGCCGACGAGGTCGCGATGCTGTTTCCCACCCCGCCCCAGCCGGAGGCGCTGCTCGGCGTTCAGCACCTGCTTCAGAAGATGGGCATCACCTGGCCTGGCTCACCCGAGCTCCCTAAGCTGCCGCTGCCGCGCCAGCCGCGTATCAACCCCTTCACGGGCCAACCCATGGCCATAGTGGAGGACGAATCGCTCCACGATATGACGGCCTTGGCACTTGCACAGGGGTACTCCTTGCGGCGCAAGTAGATCGACTATGCCGAGTCGGGAGCGCTAAAGACAGCAGGGCGGAGCCAGAGTAGGCCGAGAGTAAGATGGTGGAGCGCGGTCTCGCGTTGCCCTCATTTTCAAGCGCGCTTAACGATCCTACTTCTCCACTATATCTCCCGCTGACCTACGCTATGAAGGCCATAAGTCGGAGCCGGAGTATGTCGAGAATAGGATGTAGGAGCGCTGCGTCGCGCTGCCCTTATTTTCGGGCGCGCTCAACGCCCCTACTCCTCCGCCATATCTCCTGCTGTCCTACGCTGCCAGAGTGATAGAGCGGAGCCGGACTATGCCGAGAACAGGATGGTGGAGCACGGACTCGCGTTGCCCTCATTCTCAAGCGCGCTTAACGATCCTACTTCTCCGCCATATCCTTTGTTCACGAACAACGACCCGCCTGCGGACGAGGTGAAGATGCTCAACGGCGCGCAGGCGTCCCCGCCGTGACGCGGCGGGCGGACGCGGGCGGCGTGGACGTGGACGCCGGGACCGACGAGGTGTAGGCGAAGCGCCATGATCGAACGGACGACTCGTTTCGGACGCCTCGTCTTCGACCGCGATGCCATCGTGCGCGCAGCGCTGCGTGCCTACGTCGAGGCCATCTTCGACGGGCATCCGCTCAAACGCGTGTCGTTCGCGGCCTGCGCCGACGCGCGCTGGACGGGTAACCTCCAGCGCGGCGCCTTCTACAATGGCGACGGGTGCGGAGCGTACAACGTCGTGGGGTGGACCGAAGCGGGCGTCGTCGGCCTCGCGTACGAGCTGGGGTTCGGTCCCCTCGATCATCTCGACCTCCCGGTCGATGCGGTGACCGGCGGCCCGGACGACGTGCGCGGCGCATTGCCGGGCCTCCCCGCCGAGCTTACGCCCGCGCTCGTGCTCGCCGCCGGCATGCTCGAGACTGGGGAGGCGCGCAAGAAAGGGGACGCGTATGTAGTGTATGGGGAGAAGCTGGCGGGCGTGGGCTTCTGGCTGCTCGGCGATCAGGTCGCGGGTACGCTCTTCGACGATCCGATCGACGTCGGCGGCCACCAGCTCGCCATGTGGGGCTTGCTCCAAGACGGTCGGCTCCTGCCGCGGTCTGCCCTTTTTTCCAAGCCACAGAACAGGGCGGACGTGGCGGAGTGGGCCCGCAAGGACGCGCCCATTCACGCGCTCATGGACACGGTGGTCAACCGGAGGCTGGGCGGCCCCACGGAGTTTACGGCCGACGAGATCGAGATGATCTTACCCGCCCCGCCCGATCGGGAGCAACTGCTCGGCACCCAGCGCGAGCTTCAGAAGGTGGGGATCACGTGGCCCGGTTCGCCCGAGATCCCCGAGCCGCCA
>JBDTXR010000006.1:0-56571 GCA_040006075.1 Byssovorax sp.
ACGCGGGGGACGCCCAGGCCCGTGGCCGGGTTCCAGCCCTCCCTGGCGCGGTAACCGGCGATCGAGACTGGCACTCTCGCGCCGGATCCATCGAGCGCCGGCAACACCATGTCCGTCGCTCCCTCGGTGATCGCCCGGAACACCTCGGGCGCCTCGGCGGCGAAGCGATAGAAGAGCGGCTGTGCGCAGCCCACGCGGCCCAGGCCCTGCTCCCGGCGACGCTGGTTGAGGCGCGCGGCGATCGCCGCCCAGATCGGCGCCGCGGTGCTCGTTCCACCGGCGTCGTCGCGGGGCTCGCCGTCGAGGAAGCATTGGTAGGCAGCGGGCTCGCCCCAGGCCATCAAGGCCACATCGGGGACACCGCGCCCGTACGGGACAACCGACGGTGCGCCGCCCGAGCGGGGATGGAACGGCGCGAGCGCCGCGCGCTGCCACTCCGGGATCGCGACGTGATCGCTGAAGCCGCCGCCGCCCGCGAGCCCGTCGAGCGCCAGGGCCTCGCGGAGCGCGGGCGACACCGGCGCGCTCCACGCGGCCTCGCTCCAGGGATCGATCGCGAGCACGCGGGTGCCGCCGACCGCGAGGACCCGCGACTCCACCGCAGGGAACGAGGCGTGAGGCCACGGCGCGTCGATCACCCGGCCATTCGCGGCGGGTGAAGCGGGCATGCCGTCGTACGCGCCCCAGTCGCCCGTCGCCGCGATCACCGTGACGCCGATCGCCGCCGCCTGATCGAGCAGGCCACGGAAGAGATCGCCGCCGTGAACCCGGTAGTATTGCCGCTCGGGGCAGCTCCACGTCGTCACGGCGATCGTCGGCGCGCGCGCGGTGTCGGCGAGCACCGCGAGGAGGAACGCGCTCCACGGATCGGCGACGCACGCCGGATCGATCACGTACACCACGAGGCGCGCCGCGGGCGCGAGCGCACCGGCCCAGGCGATCGCCATCGTCGTCTCGAAGCGATAGAGCGGGTGATCGGCGCGCGTCCCGAGCGGGCCGACGCGGACGAGGTGGACGTCGGGCGGAGCAATCGCGTGGGCACGCCAGAACGCCTGGAGATCGCCGAGCCGTGGGACGCCGCCGAGCGCCAGGATCGCGATCGTCTCGCCGCGACCGTCGGTCGCGTCGTCGAAGCCGTAGCCTCGCGCGACGTCGCGCGGGCGCATGCCGCTCGCGGCCGGAGCGGCGCCGCAGAGCGGCAAATCGCGGGCGAAATCGATCGGCGCGCTCCAGCGATCGACGCTGTCGGGCGAGAGCTCCAGCGTGCTCACCAGGCCCGCGAGGCGCCGCGGCAGCGCGTCGCGGCAGCGTGACGGCGGCAGGTAGCGCTGCGCGAGGAGCTCGCGCGCCGTGGCCTCGCCGAGCGCGGCTTCGAGCGAGCGCGCCGTCGCCGTGAAGACCCGTCGTCGCCCGTCGTTGACGTCGTCATCGGCTTCGTGCAGCGGGATTTCGTGATCGGCTAGCCACGAGATCAGCGCGCGCCCATCGTCGTCGGGCAGCGCGACGAGCCGCGCCAGCGCGTCGCGATCCAGGTGCTGCGCGTACTCGCGCGACGCGGGATCCGAGACCCGCGTCGCGAGCTCGCGCAGCGCCGCGGGGCAGCGCGCCTCGAGGACGACCGTCAGACGCACGGCCGCGCTTCGTCGAAGCTCAACGCGCGCCTTCGCGGGTGGAGCGCCACGAACCCCTTCGTCGCCGCGACGCGGACCAGGCCGAGCGCCGCGCGACGGCACTCCTCGGCGGGCGCGTCGGGCACGAGCGAGGGCGCGAGCGCCACGAGATCGGCGACGCTGCTGCAGCGGTGCATCGCGGCCACCAGCGGCGCGAGCTCGGGATCGATGCGCGCGGGGACCGCGGCGAGCCGGTGAGCCATCCCGAGCTCCTCGGTCACGAGATCATGATAGATCTCCAGGCGCCCGAGAATGCCACGCTCCAGACCAGGCTCGGTGCGGAGATCGAGCCGACAGGGCGAGACGATCTCCAGATCGTAGCCGGGCAGCTCCTCCTCCGAGGGGACGCCGGTGGCGCGATAAATATTCTCCATCCCTTCGCCGCTCCCGGTGATGCCCTGGAGCAAGGGCACCACCACCTCGGCGCCGGCGCCGAGCGCGCGCGGGACCGGGAAAAAGCCTGTGTCGCCATGGTGAACGCCTGGCGATCGGCGAGATCGAGCCGGCCCGAGGCGTTGACGAGCTGCTGCGCCTCCCACCACCACGAGGGAGCTGCCTTGTTGTTCCCGTAGAAGTAGCGTGCCAGTCGCAGGAAGGCGCCATACTCGCCGCGCAGGTAGTCGGCGTACGCGCGCCAGAGCGCCTTCTCGGGCAGATCGGGGCGGGCTCGCGCCGTGAGCCAGGTATAGGCCGCGCGGTGCCCGGTCTGGAGCGCGAGAGTCACGCCGGTCGAGAGGATGGGATCGACGAACATCGCCGCGTCGCCCGCCGAGGCCCACCCGTCGCCGACAGGCTCCTTGGCCCACGACGACCAGTCGCGACAGGCCGCGACCTTGGCGCCCTTTGGCAAGATGTCGTCGCGCAAGGTAGCCTCTTCGACCAACCCGGCGACCTCGGGGCACGAGCGCAGCATCTCCCAGAAGAAGGACTCGAGATCCACGTCCTTGAGGCGATCCTTGAAGTGACGGGTGTTGGTCACCGCGCCGACCGTCATCACGTCTTCGCTGATCGGAAAATACCAGATCCAGCCCTTTTCCACGGCCGCGATGAACACCGTCGAGCGGTTCTTGTCGCCGCTGTACTTGACTTTCCACCTGGCCCCGGTGAGGTAGCCGTGGACGGCAAAGTTGTTGAGGGTCTCGTCGTGGACCCGGCCGCGCGGCGTCATCACGTGAGCGAGGCCGGTGGCGTCGAGGACGAAGCTCGCGTGGATCGTGCCCTTCTTTCCGGTGTCGTCCTCCCAGTCGATCAGGTGAGCGCTGGTGCCCTCGATCCGGGTGATCGACGTGGCGCGCGTCCCCTCGCGGACCTCGGCGCCGTGGGTGCTCGCGTTGTCGAGGAGCATCTTGTCGAACCTCGATCGCTCGACGTTGAAGGCCGAGAACGGCGTGTCTTGCTGGTTCCCGGGCCCGAGGAGGGTATTGAAATCCTGGCCGGTCACCTCGATGACGTCGCCGCCGCTCTTGCCGCGGGTGATGGCGCGGAGCGTGAGATAGTCGGCGTTCCAGGGCACGCGATCTTGCCCCCAGACGAAGGTGACGCCCATCTTCTTGACGAAGCTCGACGCCAGCATGTCCTCGTAGATGCCGAGATCCTTGAAGACCCCGTTGGCCGCGGGGATGGTCGACTCGCCGATGTGCCAGCGCGGGAACCGCTCCTTCTCGAGGACGGTGATCGTCGCGTCGGGCGCGTATTTACGGGCGATCGCAGCGAAGGTGCTGCCGGCGGGTCCGCCTCCGAGCACGACGCAGTCACGGGTCTCGATATCCATGGGAGTTGTTCTCGGGAGGGGAAGGTGTGGGATGGAAGGTGGTCGGGCGGGGGACGCAGAGGGGATGAGCCCTATGCGTGCCTCCGCCCTCGACCCGTGGGACTCAGAAGCCGAAGTTGACGTCGGTCAACGGGGCTCGCTCGAACTCGCTCACGACCAGGCCGGCCCGGACGGGCTCGCTGACCTGGAACGTCTCGCGCACGTCCTTGGTGTCGGCCTTGATCTGCTTCGAGTCTTTGCTGTCGTTCTTGTTCTGCATGGTCGTATCTCCAGCACGGGTTCTGTACTATTCAAGGGTGTCCGGTCGGGCAACATGCCTTTCCGGACGCGAGCAAATCTGTTTCAGAGGCGATGGCGGCAAAGCACGCTCTCGATCGCCTGGTCGGTCGGGTGCCCCTCGGGCGGGGCCTCGAAGCACAACCGCGCGGCGCGGTGGCAAGCGACGGCCACCTGCGTTCGCTCGGGCCCCGAGAGGCGCGCGACCAGGTCCACCGTCTCTCGCGCGTGGAGGGCGTCGCCGCCGACCGCGCTGTGGACCCGGAGGCACCGCGTGGCCCGCGTCCCGGCCGGCAACAGGGCCTCGACGCGGCGAATGTCGTCCTCGCCCACCGTGGTGGCGAGCCGCTCCAGAGCGTACGAGTAGCCCACGCAGCCAATCGGATCGAGCGCCTTCACCGTCCCGGTGAAGAAGGCCAAAAGCCGCGCCGCGGTGGTCGGCACCAGCTCTCGAACGAGGGCCTCGGCGTGGTAGCCGAGCGCGGTGAGATCCTTGAGAGCGAGCCTGTCGTGGGCGTGCTCTTCATGGGCCTTGTCCTCGGCCCAGGTGGCCAGCTCGCGGCGACCCACCGCGCCGAAGCGGCGCGCCGCCTCGTCCATGAGCGGAGCCGTGGAGTGCGTGAGGTGGTACATCCCGGCCAGGCGAAAGGCCCACCGCGTGAGTGTCAGTTGCGGCGTCGTCGCGGCGGGCGCCGCAAAGGCCGCTCCCACCGCGCCGTCGAGGAGCTTGGCGGTCGTCGCGACGCTGCCGCGACCGAGCATGACGCCGAGCCCCTGATGCCAATCGAGCGGCGCCACCGAGGCCTGGCTCGCGGTGGCAATCAACATCTCGTGCGGGGCGATGCGCGCCCACTCTCTCGTCGTCCCGTCCATCGCAGCCTCCCTCGTGGAGGAGCCCTATCGCAAGGTCGGGGCCAACCCCGGGGGAGGGGAGATCGCGCGAAATTCCCGGGGAATCGACGAGATCGGGGGTGAGCGGATCAACGTGCACCGAGCGGCGCACGGTCCGCGCACGTGCGCGCACGGTCGGGCTGTCGGAGCTGCCCTGGCTTCGTCTATCCTCGAACGATGACGGATCACGAAACGACGGCAGCGAAGCGCTGTCCGCGGTGCAGCGCGCCGCTCTTCGCCGGCAAGGTCGGCCACCTCGACGCCCTCGGCTGCGGCGGCTGCGGCGGCCTCTGGCTCGACAACGTGGGGACGACGGCCATCCTCCAGCGCTACGATCGCGACGCGGAGAGCCTCGCGCGCCTCGTGGATGGGAACGCCGCGAAGCGCGAGGTGCGCTCGCCGTTCGAGCCGGCCACGGGCCCGTGTCCAGTCTGCGCGGGGCCGCTCCAGGCCGTCGATCATCAGGGCGTGCGCCTCGATTTCTGCGGGCAACACGGCACGTTCTTCGATCGCGGCGAGCTCGCGCGCGTGGTGCAGGAGAAGAAGCCCGCGCTCACGCCGATGCCCGTGCCTTTGCAGGGAGCGACCCTCGGGGAGATCAAGACGACCGTGCGGCACGAGATCGCGTGGAGAGACGATCCGCTCGGCACGGCGCTGCTCGACTGGGCGACGGGAGGGCCGGACTGGGTCAATACCTGGCGCCGGTGAAGGCGACTTCGCAAAGGAGACCAGCGGTCGCCGATGTCCTCCCCTCGACGGCGTCGTGCCATACTCCGCCGCGGAGACGCGCCATGAACGAACCCGCTCACAAGATCACCTTCACTTTCGCCGAATACGTGGAGCAAGAGCGGGCGAGCGACACCAAGCACGAGCTCGTGAACGGCGAGATCTTCGCCATGGCGGGTGGCACGATCGAGCACGGGAGGCTTTCGTCGAGCGTAGCGGTCCGGCTTGGCGCGCAGCTCCTTGGCCGCGCTTGCGCGCCATTCTCCTCCGATGTGCGCGTGCGCGTCGTCGCGACCGGGCTCGCGACCTACCCGGACCTCAGCGTCGTTTGCGGCAAGCTCGAGCGGGATCCGGGCGACGCGAACACTCTCGTCAATCCGATCCTGCTCGTCGAGGTCCTGTCGGACAGCACCGAGGCGTACGATCGCGGGGAGAAATTCGCGCACTATCGGCGCATTCCCTCGCTGAGAGAGTATGTGATCGTCTCGCAGCACGAGCCGCGAATCGAGGTCTTCCGGCGCGGCGACGACGGGATATGGTCGCTCCACGAGGCAGGGGCGACGGAGCGAGTGAAGCTGACGTCGATCGGGTGCGAGCTGGCGGTGGATGAGGTGTACGCGGATCCGCTCGCGTAAGAGCGTTCGATGGGGATTGGCCCGGGAGGCGAGCATGGCTATTTCGCTCGGGTGCGAGGTGATCATGCGTCGACTTCGCCCATTCGAAGACGGCGAGCGTACGCTGACAGGTACGGCCTCTCGTCTCGTTCGGCATCGGCGAGCAGCGCGTCGAAGTGATGAGACGCGATTCGACGAAGACAATCCAGAGCCATCATTCGTGCCCACTGCTGGTCTTCGTCAGGTCGATGCCACTCGAAAAGCGCCAGCTCTTCGGTCGCGAGCGCGCCGATTGAGGCCAGCGCCTGGAGCGACTTCCTGCGCACGTACTCTTCGCCATCTCGAGCAAGCAGGAGCAGCAACCGCTCCGCTTCACCGCCTGTTTGACCCAAGTGCCCCAGCTCTTCCGCGAGTTGCCACTTCGAGTCCCGGTCCCCCGTCGCTGCTGCCGCCGTGGCCAACGGGATCAACAGCGCAAGGTGGTGCTGTCGAACCTGGCGTGCGAGATACTGTATCTCATTGTCGCGCGCGATCGCGTAGAGCACAGCGTCGACCTCGGCGGCGGACCAGCTCTCGAACCGACGCGAGCGAAAAAATTCGAGAACGGCATCGTGCAAGTCATGCCAGTCGTGGTAATCGCACTCCCATTCACCGGAACGAGCTTCCAGGGGGTAGCCTTTCGCCCACTCCCGGAACCGGGCGACCTCGACCATGAGCGCTGTCATCATCTCCTCCAAGCGTCGTTCGGTTCACGGCTTCACGGCGTTGGTCGTATAGAAGGCGATCGACCGCGCGATGCGCTCCCCATCGGGACAGGGCGGCGCGCCCTGGCAGTGCACGAAGACCGTGAGCAGGCCGCCTCCGTGGTAGCTGTGCGGGGCGCCTTGGATCAAGGCGAAATGAACCCCGATGTGCGTCTCCGCGTCCTTTCGCGAGCGGGTGTCGGCGGCGTCGATTGTCGTGATGCGGATTTTCGCCGGCCGCCCGCCGACCACGGTCTCCTCCATCGAGATGAGGCGGTGTCCCTGGGACAGGCTGTCGAGCGGATTGGAGTACGACCCGTAATCGAACGATACGCCCAGTCGCTCGCTCCTCCAGACGCGCACCAGCGAGTCTTCGCCCGGAACCTTGAGCTCGACCATGCCAGGCGGCAGGAAGAGGGCAAAGGTGCGCTCGACCTCGGTGCGTTGCCACGAAGCAGGGAGCGGTGGAGGGGGTCTGTCGGCGCAGCGCCCGAGGTGGCACGCGGCCTCGGGGAGGCGCGCGCAGGCGTCGAAATCGTGGGCGCAGGCGCCGGCGAGCCAGGCCGTGGCGAGGGCGTCCGCGGCACGGGGATCGGCCGAGGGCGGGCCGTAGCGGGCGCAGCGGTCGAGCCCGACGAGCCGCCCGGATCGCGGCGTGGCCACGCAGTCGGCGTCGGACGCGCAGTGATTCTGGTCCTCCCATGCGGCCGCGTACCTCGAGGCCAGGGAAGCGCATTCCTCGGAGGACAGAGGATCCGGCGGCTTGCTCGGGGGTGGCTCGGGCCGGCGCCGGACGCCGCGCACGTAGAGAATGCCGGCGAGCAGCGCGAGCGCGCTACCCACCAGCACGAACACGAGCAGGCGAGTGCGGCGAAGCATGGAGCGACTTCACCAGACACGGCGCGCGCACGCAACCCGAGGCTGCTCGCGCACCACCTGATTTAGCTCTCGCGGCCTGTACCTTCGCGCCGGAGCCACCTGCGGATTGCGGGCAGTGTGATATTCTTGAGAGATCAGGATGGGAATTGCTGAATCGCAAGCGAGGAGTCACGCCGCCACGCGCGCAAAAAAATTCGAGTCCGATCCGCCGCCCAGGGCACGACATCGTCGCGGGCGCGAGCGGCTGCGGCGGATGTGCCGCTGGTGGTCATCGTCGGCGTTCGTGAGAGATGTCCGGGCTTCGCCAGATTGGTGGCGGCTACTCGTCGAGGCGCTCGGCCGCTGGAATGGTCTCACGCTTCTTGCGCGCTTTTCTGCGGTGCCCAAGCGCCTTGAAATGAAAGGTGAGCCCGATCCCCGCCAGAATCAACGGCCAGAAGAGGGGAGCGAGCCCGTCGTGCGGTGACCTCGGGTTCGTCCACAAAAAGTAGGCCCCGCCCGCCATGAAGCACCATCCCGTCATCGAGAGCTTCGAGGCGAGCTTTCGATGGAACTGGACCTCGAACAGATCGGCTTCGCGGTCGCTGGCGGCAAGATCCCGGGCATCCGTGTCTGGACGGCGTTGCGCGGTCCTCGTCGATGACGGCGTCGAGACCGGATGGTCGCGAAACGGAACGCGCCCGCCATCCGGGCCCTCGGCCAGGAGGATCGCAGTCGGCAGCGCAAATGCACTATCCTTCGTGCGCGTGTATGATCCGTCCTCTGACCGGCCACCGGGCCGACGGTTCTCGGGATAACACTGCTGATTGCATTTTTCGCACCTGAGTGGCCAGTCAACGCTGTCGCTGGTGATGGACCCTTTGCAGATGGGATTCCCACAGTAGTATTGTTTCATGGCGCCGGGAGCTCGGTCAGTGGCGAATCGCCACGCAGGGTGCCGGGTACTACGGCGCTCGCGCGTCTTCAATATCCATGACTGGCGCGCCGGATAATCGGGCTTGGGAGTAAAGCAATTTGCGCGTCAGCCTCATGACAGGCGCCGACTATGCGCGCGTTGCCGTGACGCTCGTGTGCTCCTTCCGCAGGGCCAGCACGATGGGCTTCTGATGTCCCGGTGGAGCCGTGGAGGCTGACAGCGCCGCAAGGCGTACACCGCGTGCGAAAAGAAAAAATCTGAGTCCGATCCGCTGCCCCGGAAAGCGTCAGCTCGCCGCGGATGGTCCCCGCGCGTCCAGTTGGCTATGCTCCGCGCATGCAGCACCTCCCTGCCGCCTGGGTAGTCGATCCCGACGATCCCCGCGCGCCCCCGCAGGAGCTCTGGGATCAGATGACGCCGGCCGAGCGCCGACGCGTCGTCGACTCGCTCCCGACCAAGCTCGATTTTCCGCGGGCAAGCCCGCCCGATGTGTGGTTCCACGGCGAGGTCTTGCCACTTCCAGAGGTGAGCGAGCTCCTCGCGAGGCTCGGCGATTTCCGGACGCGGATAGAAAAAGCGGAGCGCGACATCGAAGAAGCCGGACGGCGGGCCGAGGAGGCCGAGCGCGCCCTCGCAGAAGAGCGGCAGAAGCTCGCTGAAGCGCTGGCCGAGATCGATCGCCTGAAGCGCGAGCGCTCCTGAGCCGTTCCGGCCGCCCTCTCAAACCAGGTGCGTATCCCCGCGCTTCTTCAGCGCATCCACGATCTCCTTCACATCCTGCGAGCGCCCCCGCGGCACGATCAACAGCGCATCGTCGGTCTCGACAACCACCAAGTCTTCCACGCCGACGAGCGCGATCACCCGGTGCTTCCCGTGCCCGCCGCTGCGCAGATCCACCACCTGGTTGTTCTTCGAATCGATGAACACCGCCCCCTCGGGCGACGCGTTTCCAAGCTCGTCTTTCGCGGCGAGCTCCCATGCGCTCTGCCAGCTCCCGATGTCGCTCCAGCCGAAATCGCCGGGTAAAACGGCGAGGCTCGTCATGTGCTCCATCACGCCCTTGTCGATGCTCACCGAGGGCAAGGTCGGGAACGTGTGCAGCACCTCGGTCAGCTCGTCGCCGGCGGCGGCGGCGCGATCGAAGGCGTCGAGGCCCTCGGCGAGGGCGGGCTGGTGCGCGCGGATCGCTGCGACCATGTCGCGGGCGCGGAAGAAGAACATCCCGCCGTTCCAGAGGTAGCGGCCCGTCGCGAGGAATTCTTCGGCCAGCGCGCGGTGCGGCTTCTCGACGAAGCGCTTCACCGCGAGGCCGCCGCCGGGGTGCGCGTCGCCCATCTCGATGTAGCCGTAGCCCGTCTCCGGGTGCGTCGGCGTGATCCCGATCGTGGTGATCGCGCCGGTGCGCGCCGAGGCCACCGCGCGCTCCAGTGTCGCTTGAAATCCAGCGATATCGGTGATGTGGTGATCGCTCGGGAGGACCATGATCACCGCGTCGGGATCGGTGCGCGCGACCCGCCACGCGGCCCACCCGATCGCCGGCGCGGTGTTGCGCGGGACGGGCTCGACGAGGAGGTTGTGAAACGGGAGATCGGGCAAGATCGCCGCGGTGGCCTCGACGAGGTGGCGTCCGCTCGCGACCAGGATGTGCTCGTAGCTGCCGCAGAGCGGGAGCACGCGGCGCGCGGTCTCGAGGATCAACGGATCGTCGCTCACGAGCGGGAGAAGCTGCTTCGGCCGCGCCGATCGCGAGGCCGGCCAGAAGCGCGTGCCGGCGCCGCCGGCGAGGATCAAGGCGTGAATTGAAGGGCGAGAGTCGTTCATCGTGTCGTGGGCAGTGAGGTGGTTAGCTTCCGGAGCCGGGGAGCGCGCGAGCGTAGGCCAGCAGCGCGAGGCCGAGGGGAATGATCCACAGCGCGAGCGCGGGCAAGCGCCGACGCGCGGCCAGGCCCCGCAGCGCCGAGGCCGCGAGCTGCGCCGCGACGAACGAGATCACCACGCCGATCGCCAGCGCGTCCCGCGCGACGCCGCCATGTGTCGGCGCGCTCGCGATCGCGCGCGCGGCGGCGACCAGCAGCGAAGGCACGGTGATCAGCAGCGCGAGATCGACCGCGCGATCGGCGCGCACGCCGAGCCACAGCAGCACCGTCAACGCGGCGCCGACGCGCGAGGCGCCGGGAAATACCGCGAGGCCGTGGGCGATCCCGACCAGCGCGGCGAGCGGGATCGACGGCGCTTCGCGGGGTAGAGCGCCGACCGCAGCGCGCGCTCCCCGCCATCCGCGCCGCGCGAAGACGGTGCTCGCGAGGCCCACGCCCGCGGCGAGCAACCCGAGCCCGACCGCAATCGGCGCGTCGCGGAGACCCTCGACCCGCGGCGCGACCAGCCGGCTCGTCCCGAGGCTCGCGGCCGAAGCGATCAGCAGCACCGCCGCGTCGCGGGCGCCGGGCGACGCCTGGAAAAGGCGCGGCCTCGCGATCGCGCGCACGCCCTCGCCCAGCGCGATCCCCAGCCGCCGCCGCGTCGCGACGCCCACCGCGGCCGCCGTGGCGACGAGCAACCCCGCGTCGATCGCCGGCCCACCGTCCGCTCGGATCTGCCACAAGCGAGCGACGGCCGCGTGCCCGGAAGGCGAGATCGGCAGCACCTCGGCGGCCCCCTGAAGCACGGCCACCACCACGAGCTGAAGCAGCGACATCCGCGCCCGATGTTACACGGCGCCCCTCCCCGGTGGCATCGGGCACGTGGTGGTTCGCCGGGATTGCCTCGCCACCGAATTTCCCCTAAGAAACCCCGGTCTACGTGTTCGCGCTTCGGCTCCTGCCGCGAGGTTCCTCCCCATGTTGATGGCGTATGCCAGCGTCGCCGCGTTCTTCCTGGTGGCGATCGGCTTCATTCTCGGGTCGCTCCTGTTCGGGAAGGTCATCCGACCGAACAACATGTACGCCGAGAAGCTCGAGACCTACGAGTGCGGCGAGGCCCCCGTCGGCCCCGCGTGGTTCAACTTCAACCCGCGCTTTTACATCATCGCCCTGATCTACATCGTGTTCGACGTCGAAATCGCCTTCGTTTACCCGGTGGCGACGGTGTTCCGCCGCTGGGTCGACGCCGGCCGCGGGATGTTCGCGCTGGTCGAGATCTTCCTCTTCGTCGCCATCCTGATGCTGGGCCTGGTCTACGTCTGGGTGAAGGGCGACCTCGAGTGGATCCGCTCGATCAAGGGCGACCCGCGCGGCATGCCCAACGTGTCGAGCCGCACGCGCCCGTACCTCATCGAAGAGCACGACGTGGAAGAAGCGATGCCGCAAGGAGCCGAGTGACATGTCGTCGAACCTGAACCTGATGGCCCCGCCGAAGGGCTGGGACGCGAAGTACTCCGACGACGGCGGCAGCGTCCTCACGACCAACACCGACCAGGTCATCAACTGGATGCTGAACTGGGGCCGGGCGAACAGCGTCTGGTACATGCTCTTCGGCCTCGCCTGCTGCGCGATCGAGCTGATGCAGACCGGCGGCCCCCGCGGCGATCTCGAGCGCTTCGGCGCCGCCCCGCGCCCCAGCCCGCGCTCGAGCGATCTCTTCATCATCGCCGGCACGCTCACCTACAAGATGGGCCTCCGCGTGAAGCGCCTCTACGACCAGATGGCCGAGCCCCGCTTCGTCATCTCCATGGGGAGCTGCTCGAACTGCGGCGGCCTCTTCCAGTACGCGTACTCGGTCTGCAAGGGCGTCGATCAAATCATCCCGGTCGACATCTACGTCCCCGGCTGCCCCCCGCGCCCCGAGGCCTTGCTCGAAGGCCTCTTGAAGATCCAGGACAAGATCAAGAACGAGAAATACCTGCAAAAGCGCTACGGCGTCGCTGGTTGATCCTCGTTCTTTCCCTATCTCCTGCCGCACCAACACTCCTCCTCTGCGCGCCCAGCGCCCTGTCCAGGCCATGACCCCCGACGCCATTTTCAAGCGCCTTCAAGAGAAGTTCGGCGAAGCGACCGTCTTCGATTTCCACGCTGATCCGGCCAAGGACAAAGATCCCTGGTGCCAGATCGCCCCCTGGGAGATCGAGAACGTCTGTGAGCACCTTCGCTCGGACAAATCCCTCGATTTCGACTACCTCGAGTGCATCACCGGCGTCGACTACCCGGACGACAAGCGCATCGTGGTGGTCTATCACCTGTACTCGTACGGGAAGAAGCACCGGATCGTGCTCAAGGCCTACCTCGAGCGGGAAGACCCGGCGATGCCGACGCTCGTGAACGTGTGGTCCACGGCCAACTGGCAAGAGCGGGAGTGCTTCGATCTCCTGGGCGTGCTCTTCGAGGGGCACCCGGATCTGCGGCGCTTGCTGCTCCCCGACGACTGGGAGGGCCACCCGCTGCGCAAGGACTACGAGGAGAAGGAAGATTATCACGGGATCCCGACCATCCGGCCGAACCCGATCGAGCTCTTCAAGATCACTCTCCCGGCCAAGGAGCCCGCAAAGGCATGAGCGACGTCATCTTCACCAACGAGATGGACGAGGAGATGACCCTCAACATGGGTCCTCACCACCCGTCCACCCACGGCGTGCTCCGCTTCATCATCCAGTCCGACGGCGAGATCATCCGTAAAGCGGTGCCCGACGTGGGCTATCTCCACCGCAGCATCGAGAAGATCGGCGAGCGCTGCACTTACCCGGGCTACATGCCCTACACCGACCGCGTCGACTACGTCGCGGCGATGTTCGCCAACGAGTGCTGGGCCACGGCCTGCGAGAAGCTGATGGGCATCGAGGTGCCGAAGCGGGCCCAGTACCTGCGCGTCATCTCCTGCGAGCTCAACCGCATCGCCAGCCACATGATCGCCATCGGCGCCATGGCCATGGATATCGGCGCGACCACGCCCTTCATGTGGGCCCTCCGCGAGCGCGAGTACATCAACGACTTCATCGAGGAGCTCTGCGGCGCGCGGCTCACGTACAACTACCATCGCATCGGCGGCGTCTCGTTCGACATGCCCAAGGGCTGGGCCGACAAGGTGAAGACCTGGGTCGACAAGTTCGTCCCGCTGATGGAGGAGTTCGACCGCCTCATCACCTACAACGAGATCTACATCCAGCGCCTCGCGAACGTGGCGATCATCACCGGCAAAGAGGCCAAGGACTGGGGCCTCGTCGGCCCGAACCTCCGCGGCTCGGGCGTGAAGTGGGATCTCCGCAAGGACGACGGCTACTCGGTCTATCCCGACTTCGAGTTTGCCGTCCCCGTCGGCAAGGGCCAGTTCGGCACCGTGGGCGACTGCTGGGACCGCTTCTACGTGCGCTCGGAGGAGTGCAAGGAGTCCGGGAAGATCCTGCAGCAGGCCCTGGCGAAGATCGACGAGCACCCCGAAGACGACCTCGTGGGCAAGCTCCCGAAGAAGATCAAGCCCGAGGGCGAGGCCTACTCCCGGGTCGAGAGCGCCCGCGGCGACATGGGTTGCTACGTGATCGGCAAGGGCGCCGAGGAGCCCTATCGCTGCCGCTTCCGCACCGGGAGCTTCACCGCGATGGGCATCATCGAGGCCAAGAGCCCCGGGTTGTTCCTCGCCGACCTCGTCGCGCTGATTGCCAGCTTCGACGTCGTCGCCCCCGAGATCGATCGGTAGAGCGGACCGGCGCGGACCGGATTTGAAGGCAAAGCCTCTCAGCCTTCAGGCTCGGTCCGCGCTCGGTGAGCGCGCTCGTGCAGGAGCGCCCGGATCCGCGCGAGCTTGATGGGCTTGTCCAGGAACGGTACGGTCACGCTCGCCTGAAACGCCTCGGTTTGCTCCGTGAAGCAGCCGCCGCTGATGAACGCCAGCGACGGTAGAGCGTGCGGGTAGAGGCGCGCAATCTCCTCGTAGACGTCCATTCCTGTGAGCTCTGGCATCATCATGTCGCACAGGATCAGGTCGAATCTACGACCTCCGGCGAGCAGCGCGAGCCCCTCGCGGCCACCCTGCGCGATCGTGACCCGATGCGGGCGAAGACCGCGCGTGAGCGCCCGCGCCACGAGGGGCTCGTCGTCGATGACGAGGACCTCCAGCGGCTCGTCAACATCGATGGCTGTCGACGTCGGACTACTCTTTGGCGGCGCGGCGGCCTCCACCTCGGGGACCGCGGGGGACGCTGTCAGCGTCACGCGGGCGATCGAGGAGCTCGGGCGACTGTCGAAGCAGAGTGTTCCGCCCACCGACTCGAGGATACTGAGCGATCGGGCGAGACCCAACCCGAGCCCCTCGCTGAGCTTCGTGGTGAAGAATGGCTCATGGGTGCGCGAGACGACGTCCACTGGCATGCCGGCCCCGCTCCCTTCCACCTCGACGACGACACCATCTTCCGAAGCCGTCGTGCGAACCTGAATCAGATTCTGCGAAGCGTTCCCCTCGGGGATGTCGTTCGCTGCGTTGATGAGGAGGCTCAGGAACACCTGGGCCAGCCGACCCTCGTTGCCGACGACGCGGCGCGGATCGCCGAGCGCCATGGTCACGCGAGCCTTCGAGCGCGTGTGCGTCTCGGCCAGCTTGATCGCCGTCTCCAGCGCTCGCGAGAGCTCGACGCTGCCAATCGCGTCGTCGCCTGGCTGCCCTGCGCCCTTCAAATCCTCGACGATCCGCCGGATCCGATCGACGCCGTCGCGCGCCTCGGCGAGCACCTGGACCACCTCGCCCTGGTCGGGGAAGCGCGACAGCACTTGTTGGGCGAACTCGAGGTTGTTGGAGACACAGGAGAGCGGGTTGTTGATCTCGTGCGCGGCGGCGGCGGCGACTCGGTCGAGCGAAGCGATCCGCTCCGCGCGCGCTTCGTGCGCCGCTCCAACGGCCTCGGTCTTCTCCCGAGCGAGCTCGAGTCGGCGGGCGTCGAGCGCGAGGATCCGCTCCCCGGCGCGGATCCGCGCGTCCAGCTCGTCGGCGCTGATTGGCTTTCGCAGGTAGTCGTCGGCGCCGGCATCCATGCCTTCAGCGGCGTGCTCGGCTTCTGTTCTGGAGGTCAGTAACATCAAGTAGCGGTATCGATCGCGACGGTCCTCTCGCACGCGTCGGCAGACCTCCACCCCGCTGATGCCAGGCATTTGCCAGTCCAGGATGGCCAGGTAAGGGGCATCCGGCGCCATCATCATGGCAAGCGCCTGGTCGCCGTCGTGCGCAGAGACGACCTCGTGCCCGACCGCGGTGAGCATGGTCCTGAGCAGCCGGTGTGAGACGGGGTGATCTTCGGCGATCAAAACTCTCATAGTTCGGGACCCTGACAAGGCCGAACGCCCGGGGGCCGGCTGACGCGAAATCACGCACCGCACCTGGCGCCGGGGGAGCGCCGTGAAAGGGACAACGGCGTTAACGGCGCGGGATCGCTTCGCTTGAATGATTTTTTTAGTTTTTTGCGCGCGAGCACCTTTTGCGCCTCCTGAAGCACGCGAAGCCGGCCTGCCTCCTGCGTTCCGAGGGGCGGAACGCCGCTTCCCGGCAGGGGGCGAATCTCTTGATGTGAACGTCCGTACCATGGAGAGCGTTTGACGACGCTGTGCTTGCGAAAGGTCAACCCGTGTGGTCAATCTACGGTCGCTGCCGTCCCCTGTTAGCGCCCCTGCTGACGTCGCGAGCGGTCGGGGGAGCTCATGTCAATCAAGAGCGCGGAGCACGCGGTCGTGCACGAGACGAGCGTCGTCGAGCGCGGGGCATTTCTCGACTCGATCCTGGAGAGCTCGACCGAGTACGCGATCGTCGCGACGGACCTCGACGGGGTGATCCTCTCCTGGAACCACGGTGCCCGTCGCACCTACGGGTACGAGTCTACCGAGGTTGTGGGCAAGGCGTCGGCCTCGCTCCTCCACAGCCCCGCCGAGGTGGCGAGCGGTCGCTTCCAGGCCATCCTCGACGGCGTGCGGGCCTCAGGCATGTGGTCGGAAGAGCTCCAGCCTGTACGGAAGAATGGGACCGCGTTCCGCGCGTTCACGACAATCACGCTCCGTCGCGACAATGCGGGAAACCCCGTCGGGTTCACCGTGATCTCGCGTGATATCACCAACCCCCCGCCAATCCTGCGAGATCGCATCGAAGCCGAGGACTACCACCGCCGCCTGTTCGAGGCGAACAACGATGCTCTCACGACGACCGACACGCTCGGCGTGATCCGCGACGCGAGCTCGCAGATGTGCGAGATGACCGGAGTCTCGCGCGAGGAGCTCATCGGCTCTCAGCTCAAGCAGCACTTCACCGATCCGAAGCTCGCCGAAGACGTCATCCGCAGGGTGCTCACCGAGGATCGGGTCACGAACCACGAGCTCGTCTTGCGGTCGCAAACGGGTAAAACCACCGTGGTCTCCTGCAACGCGGCCACCCTTCGCGGCGCGGGTGGAAAGCTGAAAGGCGTCTTCGCGTCGGCCCGTGACATCACCGAGCAGAAGCGCCTCGAGGACGATCTCCGCCAGGTTCAGAATTACACCCGCGGGCGCATCGACGCCTCGGCCGACGCGCTCCTCACGGTCGATCTCGAGCTGCGGATCACGGACGTCAACGAGCTGACGAGTCAGATGACGGGCTACTCCCGGGAAGAGCTGATCGGGAGTCTGTTCACCGACTACTTCACCGATCTGGAGCGCGCGAGCGACGTCGTCAAGAAAACTCTCGCCGAGGGGTCGCTCACCAGCTACGTCCTCGCGCTGCGATCGAAGGACGGTAACGAGACGCTGATCTCGCTCAACGCCTCCATCTTCATGGACACCGCGAGCGTGGTCCGCGGCATCTTCGTCTCCGGGCGCAACATCACCGAGCAGACCAGGCTCGAGGAAGAGCTCCGGCAGGCGCAGAGCTACACCCGCGGTCTCATCGAAGCGTCGCTGGACTCGATGTTCACGGTCGACGCCGAGCTCACGATCACCGACGTGAACGAGCAGATGGTCCGGCTCACCGAGATCGAGAAGAGCAAGCTCATTGGCAGTCGCTTCGACATGTACTTCACCGAGCCCGAGCGCGCCGCCGCAGGCGTCCGGGAGACGCTGCGCGCGAGCTTCGTCACCAACTACGAGCTCACGCTGCGGACGCCGAGCGGCCGGCAGGTGCTCGTCTCCTTCAACGCCTCGATCTTCAAGGACGCCAAGGGGAAGGTGAAGGGCGTATTCGCCGTCGCGCGCGACGTGACCGAGCAGCGGCGACTCGAGCAAGAGCTGCTCGAGCAGCAGAACTATAGCCGCAGCCTGATCGAGGCCTCTGTGGACGCGCTCTTCACGGTCGATTCCGGGGGACGGATCACCTACGTGAACGAGCAGATGGTCCGGCTCACCGGCCACGGCAAACAGAAGCTCATCGGGAGCCCGTTCGTCGAGTGCTTCACCGAGCCCGAGGCGGCCCGCGCGGGCGTCGAGAAGGCATTCGAAGACGAGGTCGTGAAGAACTACGAGCTGGTGGTGCGGATGAAGTCGGGCGCCGAAGCGCCGGTGTCGTTCAACGCGTCGGTGTTCAGAGACACGCTCGGGCGCGTCGCCGGCATCTTCGCGTCGGCCCGCGACATCTCGGACCAGAGGCAGCTCCGGGAGAAGCTCGTCGAGCAGCAGGCATACACGCGCGGGCTCATCGAGTCGAACATCGACGCGCTGATGACGACGGACGCGCTCGGGATCATCACCGACGTGAACAAGCAAATGTGCGCCGTCACCGGCCGGGGTCGCGACAGGCTGGTTGGAACGCCGTTCAAGGACTACTTCACGGACCCGAAGCGGGCCGAGGACGGTATTCGCAAGGTGCTCACGGACGGTCGCGTCACCAACTACGAGCTCACCCTTCGGGCAGAAGACGGCCAGGAGACCTTCGTCTCCTACAACGCGACGACGTTCACGGGCGACGACGGCAAGCTGAAGGGGGTCTTCGCGGCGGCCCGCGACATCACGGACCAGAAACGGCTCGCGGACCAGCTCCGGCTGGCGCAGAACTACAGCCGTGGGCTGATCGAATCGTCCGTGGACGCGATGCTCACCGTGGATCCAGACAACACGATCACCGAAGTGAACGAGCAGATGGTCAAGCTGTCGGGGTACACCCGGGAGCAGCTCGTGGGGACCTCGTTCACCGACTACTTCACCGAGCCCGATCGCGCCGCAGCCGGCGTGCAGCGGACCTTGAGCGATGGATTCGTCACGAACTACGAGCTCACTCTCCGCTCCCGGCATCGTCGCCAGATCCTGGTCTCGTTCAACGCGTCCGTGTTCAAGGACACGGACGGCAACGTGCGAGGCATCTTCGCCGTCGCCCGCGATGTGACCGACCAGAGGCGCCTGGAGGAGAAGCTCCGCGAGTCGGAGAACTACACCCGTGGTCTGATCGAGTCCTTCGTCGACGCGCTCGTGACGGTCAACCCCGATCTCACGATCACCGACGCCAACGAGCAGATGGTGCGCCTCACCGGGTTCTCGCGCGAGGATCTGGTGGGGAGCCCGTTCAAGGACTACTTCACCGAGCCCGCGCGCGCTGCGACGGGCGTCAGGCAAACGCTGTACGAAGGCTCGGTCACGAACTACGAGCTCGTCCTCAAGTCCAGATCGGGCAAGCGGACCGTCATCTCGCTCAACGCCGGCACGTTCAAAGACACGGAGGGGCGCGTCGCCGGCGTCTTCGCGGCGGTCCGCGACATCACGGCGCAGAAGCGGCTCGAGGACCAGCTCCGCGATCAGCAGAACTACAACCGGAGCCTGATCGAATCCAGCGTGGATGCGTTGATGATCGTCGATCCGAGCGGGGTCATCACCGAGGTGACCGAGCAGACGATCAAGCTCAGCGGGTACAACCGAAAGCAGCTCGTCGGGAGCCCCTTCATCGACTATTTCACCGACGGAGAGCGCGCGACGGCGGGTGTCCAGAAGACGTTCGACGACGGCGCGGTCACCAACTACGAGCTGGTCTTGCGCTCGAAGTCGGGTCGGAAGATCCCGGTGTCGTTCAACGCGGCCGTCTACCGGGATACCACCGGGACCGTGGCCGGGATCCTCGCCGCGGCGCGCGACATCACCCAGCAGAAGCAGATCGAGCAGGCGCTGCGCGAGCAGCAGACGTACACGCGCGGCCTGATCGAGTCCAACATCGACGCGCTGATGACGACCGACACGATCGGGATCATCACCGACGTGAACAAGCAGATGTGCGCTGTCACCGGCTGCACGCAAGAGGAGCTGATCGGGACCCCCTTCAAGGACTACTTCACCGATCCGAAGCTCGCCGAGGATGGCATTCGCCAGGTGCTCGCCGAGGACCGGGTCACCAACTACGAGCTGACGATCCGCTCGAAGGACGGGAAGGAATCGCGGGTCTCGTACAACGCGACGACGTTCAAGGGCGCGGACGGGAAGCTCCGGGGGGTGTTCGCCGCGGCCCGCGACATCACCGCTCAGAAGCGGCTCGAGGAGCAGATCCGCGAGCAGAACCGCGAGCTCACCGAGACCACCGCGTTCATGAACAACGTGCTCGAGAGCTCCACGGGCTACTCGATCATCGCGATGGACCTCGTCGGGAAGATCCTGGCCTGGAACGAAGGCGCTCGCCGGAACTATGGGTACGTCGCCGAGGAGATGGTGGGCAAGCAGAACTCGCGCACCCTCCATGCGCCCGAAGACGTCGAGTCGGGGCGCGTGACGGCGCTCCTCGACACGGCGCTCACGACCGGGAAAGCGGAGGGGGTCTTCGACCGCATCCGGCAGAACGGGCAGCGCTTCCCCGCGTCGCTCGCCGTCACGCTGCGGCGTGACGGCGCAGGCCGGCCGATTGGCTACGTGCTCATCTCGAAGGACATCACCGAGCAACAGCAGCTCGAGGAGCAGCTCCGGCGCAAGAACGAGGAGCTCGAGGAGCAGAACTGCCGCGTTCAGGAGGCGAATCGCCTGAAGAGCGAGTTCCTGGCGAACATGTCCCACGAGCTCAGGACGCCGCTCAACGGCATCATCGGCTTCGCCGAGCTGATGCACGACGCGAAGGTCGGCCCGGTGTCGGCCGACCACAAGGAGTACCTCGGCGACATCCTCACGAGCTCACGCCACCTCTTGCAGCTCATCAACGACGTCCTCGATCTGGCGAAGGTCGAGTCGGGCAAGATGGAGTTCCGGCCCGAGCGCGTCGATCTCGCCAAGCTCGTCAGCGAGGTGCGCGACATCCTCCGCACCCTCACCGCAGAGAAGCGGATCCACCTGACGTGCGAGGTCGATCCCCGGCTCGGCGCGATCCAGGCCGATCCCGCGAAGCTGAAGCAGGTGCTTTACAATTACCTCTCCAACGCTCTGAAATTCACGCCCGAGAAGGGGCACGTCACGATTCGCGCGCGGCCGGAGGGCGACGCGCGCTTCCGCCTCGAGGTGGAGGATACCGGCATCGGTATCCGTTCCGAGGACTTCAGCCGGCTCTTCATCGAGTTTCAGCAGCTCGACGGGAGCTCTGCCAAGAAGTACCAGGGAACCGGCCTCGGCCTCGCGCTGACCCGCCGGATCGTCGAGGCTCAGGGGGGCGAAATCGGGGTCACGAGCACGCCCGGGGTGGGAAGCACGTTCTATGCGATCTTGCCGCAAATCGGCGTGAGCGGGGACTTGAACGCGGGTGAACGCGAACAAGCGCCCACCACGGCGCGCGAGCCTGGTCAGCGCGTGGTCCTGGTGGTCGAAGACGACGCCAGGGAGCGAGCCTGGATCACGGATACCCTCGCCGCCGCGGGATACGCGAGCGAGGCCGTGGCGTCCGGCGCGGCCGCGATCCGCGCTGCGAGAGAGCGGTCCTTCGACGCGGTCACCCTCGATCTCCTGCTCCCCGACCGGAGCGGCTGGGACGTCCTTCGCGAGATCCGCGCGACCGAGCGCAACCGCGATGTACCGGCGATCGTCGTCACCGTCATCGCCGAGAAGAGCGCCGGCCTCGGCTTCGTGATCCAGGACTTCCTGGTCAAGCCGGTGCGGCTCGAAGAGCTGGTGCTGGCTCTCGAACGCACCCGGATGCCCGCCGGTGAGCGGTCGCTCCTGATCATCGACGACGATCCGAACGTCGCGAAGATCGTCGAGCCCTCGCTGCGCGCTCTGGGGTTTCAGGTGACCGTCGTTCGGGACGGCGAGAGCGGCCTCGCGGCGGTGGCGGCCCATTCCCCCTCTGTCGTCCTCCTGGATCTGCTCATGCCCGGTATGGACGGCTTCGAGTTCTTGCACCGGTTTCGCCTGACGGAGGCGGGACACCAGACACCGGTCATCATCTGGACGGTGAAGGATCTGACGTCCGCGGAGCGGGCTCGCCTCCAGGCTTCGGCGCAGGCGATCGTCTTGAAAGGTGCAGGCTCGGCCGACGCGCTGATCGCGGAGCTGACGATTCATCTTCACACACCGAACCCGGACTCCCGTGGTGAGTGAGCCGGATCCGCAGCACGAAGCCGCGAAGTCGGGGACCCATGTCCGGTGAAACCATCCTGATCGTCGACGACAACCCCGTGAACCTGAAGCTCCTCAGGATCACGCTCGCCGTCGCGGGCTACGACGTGCACACGGCGGTCGACGCGGAGCAGGCCATCTCGCTCCTCGTCTCTCTTCGCCCGCGCCTCATCCTGATGGACATCCAGCTTCCAGGCATGGACGGCCTCGAGCTGACGAGGCGGCTCAAGGCCGATCCGGTGACCCGCGACGCCGTGGTGCTCGCGGTCACCGCGTACGCCATGAAGGGCGACGAAGAACGGGCGCTGGCGGCCGGGTGCGACGGGTACGTGACCAAGCCGCTCGATACGCGCGCGCTGGCCCCCACCGTCGCTCGGCACCTCGAGAAATCCACCCGGAAGGACATCCCATGACGCCTCGAATCGTGCTCGTGATCGAGGACAACCCGCTGACGCGGAAGATCGTGCGGCTCACCCTCGGCAACGAGGGCTTCGCGGTCGTCGAGGCGAGCGACGCGGCCAGCGCGATCGAGTCGGTGGAAAGGACCCCTCCTGATCTGATCTTGCAGGACCTGCTCTTGCCCGACATGGATGGCTTCGAGCTCGTGGGCCGGCTTCGCGCGCTTCGCGCGGTCGCCGGCGTGCCGATCATCGCCTTCTCGGGGTTCCTCTCGCGCCTCGAGTATGGTCGAGCCGCCGGGGTGGGCTTCACCGATTTCCTGCCGAAGCCGGTCGAGCCTTCACGGCTCGTCCAGGTTATCCGCTCCTACCTGCCCGCGGATCCGCCGCGACAGCAGAACGTCGGCGCGGGGCGGCGGATCCTGGTCGTCGACGACGATCCGGTCCAGCTCAAGCTCGCGCGGATCCGGCTCGCCCAGATGGGCTTCGAGGTCGCGATTGCCACCAACGGCGCCGAGGCGCTGGAGGTCCTCCGCCGCGGTGGCATCGAGGCCGTCCTGAGCGACGTGATGATGCCGCACGTCGATGGATTCCGCCTCTGCGCCGAGATCCGAAGAGACGCCGCGCTGGCGCAAATCCCGGTGATCCTCGTCTCGTCCAACTACGTAGAGGAGGCGGATCGCCGCGTCGCTCGGACGATGGGAGCCCGAGCGTTCGTGGTCCGTACACCCGATCTGGCCAGCGCCATCGAGGCCCTGAACGAGGCCCTCGAGGAGCCCGAGCGGCCATCGGCTTTTGTGCTGCCGGACGCGAGGATCAGCGCGGAGTACCACGACCGCGTGCTCTGCCAGCTCGAGCGTCAGGCGGCGATGAACGCGGCCTTCGCGCACCGCTCCTCGATGCACGCGTCGATGCTCTCGGTCGTGGCCGGCATCTCGGAGGCGCTCGTGCGCCGGCAAGGCCTCGAGGGCGCGCTGCCTGGTCTCCTGACCAGCCTTCTCGAGGCGTGCGGCCTCTCGAAGGGTGCCTTGTTCCTCGCCGGCGCGTCGGCGGCCGACGATCTGGCGCTCTCCGCCGGCGTCGGGTTCCTCGACGGTCAAGCCGCCGACCTGCAGGCCTTCTTCGGGGAGCGGGCGGTGCTCGACCAGGCGATCGCCGCGAGGGCGCCGCTCGTCCTCGGCTCGGCGACCGACGATACGGTGAGCCACCACGATCTCCTCGCCCGCGCCGGGGCCCAGTCCGCGCTGCTCATCCCCTTCGTGCCGGAAGAAGAGTGTCTGGGGATTGTCCTCCTGCTCTCGAGCACGCGCAACCTGACGGAGAACGACTGGATCCCGTTCGCGCGCGTGATCGCGGTGCAGATCGGTCAGGGCCTCGCCTTGAGCCGCACGGTCTCGAAGCTCGCGGCGTCCGAGAGCCGCTATCGAGCGCTCCTGGAGGGCGCGACCGACAGCATCTTCACGCTCGACTCCGACGGTCGTTTCCTGGAGCTGAACGCCGCGACGGAGCGGTTCCTCGGGCGAGATCGCGCCGCGCTCACGGGAGCCCGCCTGCGGGACTTCATGGCTCGAGGCGACGGCGATCGGCTGGGATCCGCGCTGGTGCTCCTGCGTGAGACCGGCGTCGTCCAGCACGAGTGGCGCTTCTCGCGGCCCGACGGGACGGTCGTGACGAGTGAGGCCAGCGGCTCCCTCGTGCAGGTCGACGGCGCCGAGGTGGTGCTGGGGATCCTGCGTGACGTCACCGATCGGAAGCGCACCGAGCAAGCGCTCCAGACGACCGAAAATCAGCTCCGGCAAGCCCAGAAGATGGAAGCCGTCGGCCGGCTCGCGGGCGGTATCGCTCACGATTTCAACAACCTGCTCTCGGTCATCCTGACCTACGACGAGATGATCCTGGACGAGCTCAAGCCCGGCGATCCGCTGCGTGAATACGTCGACGAGAGCCGTCAGGCCGCGACGCGCGCCGCCGATCTCACGCGGCAGCTGCTCATGTTCAGCCGGCAACACGTGCTCGCACCGAAGGTCGTCGATCTCGACGAGGTGCTCTTCAACATGCACCGGATGCTCCAGCGCATCCTGGGCGAGGACGTGGAGCTGGTGGCCGGTGCGACTCCGTCGCTCGGACGGATCCGGGTCGATCCGAGCAGCATCGAGCAGGTGATCATGAACCTGGTCGTGAACGCGCGGGACGCGATGCCCACCGGTGGCAAGCTGACGATCGAGACTGGCAATGTCGTCCTCGACGAGGGCTTCGCGCGGGAGCACCCGGGCGTGACGCCGGGTCCACACGTGATGCTCTCGGTGACCGACACCGGCGTTGGCATGGACAAGGCCACGCAGAGCCGCATTTTCGAGCCGTTCTTCACCACGAAGGACAGGGAGAAAGGCACCGGGCTCGGGCTCTCCACGGCGTTCGGCATCGTCCAGCAGAGCCGGGGCACCATCTGGGTCTACAGCGAGCTGGGCAAGGGCACGAGCTTCAAGGTCTACCTTCCAAGAGTCGATGCGCTGGTCGACCGCCCGCCTTCCCCCGAGTCCCTCACCCGACTACGAGGCTCGGAGACGATCCTCCTGGTGGAGGACGAGGATCAGGTCCGCGCCGTCGCTCGCAGCATCCTCCGGAAGCACGGGTATCAGGTCCTCGAGGCGCGCAACGCCGGCGAGGCTCTCCTGATCTGCGAGGCGCACGCGGAGCCGATCGATCTCCTCCTCACCGACGTGGTGATGCCGCAGATGAGCGGACCCGCGCTGGCGAAGCGGCTCCTCGAGGTCCGGCCCGGGATGAAGGTGCTCTGCATGTCCGGCTACACCGACGACAGCATCGTGCGACACGGCGTGCTCGAGGCCGAGATGGAGTATCTCCAGAAGCCGTTCACCCCCCAGACGTTGACGAAGCGAGTGCGCGAGGTGCTCGACGTTCACGAGCCCTTCGCCGGAAAAGGGCCGATCCGCGCTCTCACGAGCCAGCTCCGGCCATCGTGAGGCCGCGAGCGGACTCGATCGTGGCTTCAGTGACGGGCTTTCCCCACGCTGGCGGCGCGGCGCGCCCGGACCCACGCCGACGGCTTTCGTCCCTTGAGCGGAGTCTGCTCCCCGTGGTGCTCGTCGAACGAACCCGGGGCCACGCCCAGCTCGAACATGGCAATCTCGCGCATCCCCCGATCGCCGAGGCGCACCGGCACCACCGACGCTCCGATCCCCGCGCCCACGTAGACCGCGCCGCCGGGAGGACCACCGGTGCGCGAGCCGTAGAGCCCGTGAATGTAGCGGTGTCCCGTGAGGCGGCCAAAGGCGATCTCGTGGAGTCGCGCCAGGGTGATCTGCCCAGCGTGGGTGTGGCCAGAGAGCACCAGAGGCACGTTGTGGGGATAGAGCCCGTCGGCTTCCTCGGCGATGTGCGAGAGTCCGAGCGTGGGCAGGTGAGGGGAGAGGCCTTTGACGGCGCGCGCGCGGTCGGCGTGCCCGGTGTAGGCGTCGTCGAGGCCGACGATCTGGAGCGGGCCTTTGCCGAGGTTCACCGTGGTGTTCTGGTTCTCCAGCACCAGCGCGCCGGCCCGCCGCAGCACCCGCGCCACCTCGGCCGCGCCCGACCAGTGATCGTGGTTGCCGAGCACGCCGACGACCGGGGCCTCGAAGCCGCGGATCACCGCCTCGAGCTGCTCCAGGAAGAGCAGGCTGTGGCAGACGAAATCGCCGGTGATCACCACCAGATCCGGCCTCTGGCGGTTGGTGATCTCCACCGCCGCGAGCTGGACCCGGTGCGGGGTCACGCGGCCGACGTGAAGATCGGTCAGGTGCGCGACCCGCATCGGCGCGATCCGATCGACGTAGGCCATGGGCCCGGCGAAGCGACGAAGATGGATGCGGCCGGGCAGCGTCGGTTCGGCGAGGGGCACGATCCGGAGTGTACGGGGGATCCCCTCGCTCGCCAGGGACTACGTCACGGAGCCTTCTTGCAGCCCATGAAGTAGTTGTCGACGCTGAAGCCGAGCAAGAAATCGCTGGCGTAGGTGGGGTATTTGGCCTTGATTGCCGCCTTCGCATCGGCGGCCGTCGCCGCGCCGTCCATGATCGGCACCACGGCCTTGATGTACGCGGCGTCGGCGTCGAGCGTGGTCATGTCGGTCTTGGCGCCGTGGCCCGGGTAGATGGTCTCGAAGCCCATGGCCTTCACCGAGGCGAGGTTGTCGAGCCAGCCTTGCCACGCGCACTCGGCCAGGACGAGGTGCACGTCGTGGTAGACGAGATCGCCCGCGATCAGCGACTTTTTCCCGGGCAACACCAGCGCCGCCGCGCTCCCGCTCTCGCCGGCGTGGGGCGCCTCGATCACCGTGAGCGCCTGGCCGTCGACCAGGATCGTGTCGCCGACCAGCGCCTCCGGCGTCACCAGCGCGTCGGCGATCTTGTCGGTGAACGCGCCCTTCAGGTACATGAACGTGCTCGGCGACTTGGCCTTGAACTCGGCGAGCACCGCCGCGGTCGTCACCACCTTGGCCTGGGGAAATGCCGCGTGGATCGGGTCGAGGCCGAGGTAGTGATCCGGGTGCGCGTGGGTGAGGAACACCGTGGTCAGGGTCTTGCCGGAGGCCTTGACGAGCTCGATCACCTTGGCGGCGTCCGCCTTGAAGAACTGCCCGTCGACCAGCACGGCCTCCTTGCTCCCGACGATGAGGTGCGAGTCGACGGCGGGGCCGGCGAGATCGGACTGGTAGCTCTGGATGGCGAGCTCGGCGACGCTGCCGCCCGCTCCTCCCACGCCCGAGGTGGACGCGCCCGTGGTGGCGCTGGCGCTGCTGGCCGACGCGCCGCCGCCGCTCGCGGAGGACGACGTTGACGACGTGGACGATGTGGTCTCGCTGCTCCCGCAGGCGGCGACGAGGGTGAGGGCGAAGGCGAGTCCGAGGCTTTTTTGGGCGTGCATGATCAGTCCTCTCGATACGGAGGTGAGGTGAAGAAGCGGCGCGCGGCGGTCTTCGAGGCGCTATCCAGCGCTCGAAGGCCCGCCCTTCGCGGAGCCAATCTGCGCGCCGCGCCGCCGATCCGCCAATCGATGCTCGGTATGACGACCATTCGCGGTGCGCATGCGCTGGGCCGCCCGCGCGCCGCGCCGGAACACGGCGTGGCTCTGGCGCGTCGATCCACGAACGAGTATTCCGATCGCAGCATGAGCGCCCGAACCGATCCGCCGTGGCACGAAGAGCTCGACGTGGTGATCATCGGCGGAGGGCCCGGCGGCGCCACCGCCGCGGCGCTCCTCGCGCAGCGCGGGCGTCGCGTCGCGGTGCTCGAGCAGCAGCGCTTCCCGCGCTTCCACATCGGCGAGTCGCTGCTCCCGTCGAGCGCGCCGGTGCTGGCGCAGCTCGGCCTCCACGAGGCGATGGATCGCCTCTTCATTCGCAAATACTCGGCGCGCTTCCTCGACGACGAGGCGCCGATGGACTCGCCCGCGGCCACCGCGCGCTACGCGTTCGCGGGCGCATTTCCTCCCGCGACGCCGTACGCGTGGCAGGTCGCGCGGGCCGAGTTCGACGAGCTTCTTCTCCGCCGCGCGGGCGAGCTCGGCGCGGACGTGCGCGAGGGCTGGCGCGTCGAGCGCCCGATCTTCAGCGGGTCGACCGTCGTCGGCGTCGAGGCCTCCGGGCCCGCCGGCGAGACGCGGCGGCTCGCCGCGCGCGTGGTGATCGACGCCTCGGGACGCGACGCGCTCCTCGCGAAATCCGCGGGCCGACAGCGGATCGCGGGCCTCGACAAGACCGCGATCTTCACCCAGGTGCAGGGCGGCCACCGCAACCCGGGGATCGACGCGGGCCAGATCGAGCTCACCATCCTCGCGGGCCGCGCCGACGACGGGAGCACGCCGGGCTGGGCGTGGTTCATCCCCTTCCTCGACGGCACCTCCAGCGTCGGGTTCGTGCTCGCGTCCTCGGTCGTCGGCGCCCGCGTCCGCGACGCCGGCGCCGTCTTCGGCGAGCGGAGCGGGCCCGCGCCGCGCGAGTATTCGCCTCGATCCGACGCGCAGAACGCACGCCTCGCCGAGATCTTCGACGACGCCGTGGCGAGCTCGCCGTGGATGACGCGGCTGATCGCGGGCTCGCCGCGGGTAGCGCCGGTGCGCGCCGCCGCGGACTACAGCTTCCGCGTCGAGAAGCTCGCGGGCGACGGCTGGCTCGTGCTCGGCGACGCCGCCGGCTTCCTCGATCCGCTCTTCTCCACCGGCGCGCACCTCGCGATGGGCGGCGCCGTGCGCGCGGCCGCGGCGATCGACGACGCGCTCACCGTCGACGACGTCAGCGCGGCGCGGTTCGCGACCTACGCCGCGCAGCTCCGCACCGCGGGCGATCTCTTCCTCGGCGCCGTGCAGTCGTTCTACCGCGGCGAGCTCCGCGGCCTGCTCTTCGCGCAGGAGCAGCGCAGCACGCTGCGCAAGATGATCATCTCCATGCTCGCGGGCGACGTGTTCCACGATCCGCCGGCGCGCTGGCACGGTTACTTCGCGGAGCGCTTCCCGGTGCGCCTGTGATCGTGCGCGTTCGCCTCGGTGCGCCCGCGATCTCGCTCTCGCTCTCGCTCTCGATCTCGATCTCGATCGCGGCCTGCAGCGCGGCGCAGGACGCCCCAGCGCCGCGGCATCCACTGCCCATCGCGCTGACTCCCGCGAGCGCCGCGTTGCCCCTCGCAGCGCCGCCACCGATCGCGTCCGAGCCGGTCCCCGTTCCCGTTCCCACGCCCGATCCAGGCCCGGCCTTTCCCCCGCCGAGCTTCGAGGCTCCGGAAGCGAAGACCGCGAAGCCCGGCGACGGCGCGTGGACCCCGCTTGTCGAAGGCGCCGCTGGCAAACCACCGCTCCTGGTCCGCACCACCGTTCACCCCGATCCCGGCGATCGCTCCATGTACGTAGCGATCGTCGCCATCGATCGCCGCCGCGTCGATCTCCGCTTCCTCCCCGGGACGCTGGAGCCGAAGTCGACGAGCGTGCCTGTCGAGCGCCGATCCGGCCTGATCCCCGCGGCCGATCAGCCGGATCTCCTCGCGGTCTTCAACGGCGGCTTCATGGCCAAGCACGGTGGGTGGGGCATGCGGATCGGCGGCGACACCTTCCTCCCGCCGAAGGACGAGGCCTGCACGGTCGCCTTCGTCAACGATGGCTCCCTCCGGATCCGCACGTGGACGACGCTGGCTCCCGCGGTCGCGACGCTCACCGCCTACCGCCAGACGCCGCCCTGCCTCGTCGAGCAAGGCGTGGTCAACCCGGTGTTCGAGGCCGATCCCAAGACCCGCCGCTGGGGCTCCTCGGAGACGGGCGACACCACGATCCGCCGCTCGGCGCTCGGCCTCGACGCGACCGGAAAGACCTTGTTCTACGGTCTGGGCGAGTGGATCACGCCGGGGCGGCTCGCGGCGGCGATGAAGGCCGCGGGCGCGGTGGACGCGGCCGAGCTGGACGTGAACTGGTCGTACACGCGGTTCCTGCTCTACGGCCCGGCGAAGCCCGGCGAGGCGCCCGAGGTGAGCGAGACGCTGGTCCCGAAGATCAAGCACGCGCCAAAGGGCTACGTGGTGAAGGCTTCGGATCGCGACTTCTTCTACCTCGTGCGCCGTCGCTGATCGCGTCGATTCGATCAGAGGCTCTTGCCGTCGAACTTCTTGATCGTCAGCGGATCGAGATCGACGTCGTCCAGGCAACGCACGTTGATCATGTACATCTCCTGGTTGTTCGGCCCGGTCCCGTGCCCGAACGAGCGGACACCGCAGGTGCTGCAGAACTGGTGGTGAACGTGCTTCTTGCCGAACTGGTAGTCCGTGAGCTGGTCCGCGCCGGCCTCGAGGGTGAACTTGTCGGCTCCGACGAAGGCCATCAGCGCGCCGGTCCGCTGGCAGATCGAGCAGTTGCACGACATCACGGTGCTGATGTCGGTCGTCACCTCGAAGCGGACTTTCCCGCAGTGGCAGCCGCCGGCGTGGGTCTTGGTCTCGGTCATGATCGGGCTCCTTCCCTGGGTGGGAGGGTGCCTTTTGCCACCCCGGGACCGGCGCGTATTGTAAAAAAGCGACAGCCCGTGGCTCAGCCGGCGAGATACGAAGTCAGCGCCGCCGGATCGTTGGCCACGGCGCGCGCCGCCTCCAGCGTGACTTGCCGCTTCTGCACCAGATCGGCGAGGCAGCGCTCGAGCGAGATCATCCCCTCTTTTTTTCCGGACTGCATCGCGCTCTGGAGGTTCGAGGTCTTCGCCTCGCGGATCGCGCTGGCCACGGCGTAGCTCCCGCGCATCACCTCGAGGGCGACGGCGCGGCCTTCGCCGGAGGCGCGGGGGATCAGGCGTTGCGAGACCACGGCGCGGAGCGCGTCGGCGAGCTGGGTGCGGATCTGCGGCTTCTGATCGGAAGGGTAGGTGTCGATGATCCGATCGACGGCGGACGCGGCGCTGCGGCTGTGCAAGCTCGCGAGCACGAGGTGGCCGGTCTCGGCGGCGGTGAGGGCCAGGCTCACGGTCTCGGGATCGCGCATCTCGCCGATGAGGAGGATATCCGGATCTTCGCGGAGGCCGTCGCGGAGGCCGGTGGCGAAGTCCTTCACGTCGCGGCCCACCTGGCGCTGGCGTACCAGGCCCCGCGCGCCGGGCGCGAGCTCGTACTCGATGGGATCTTCGAGCGTGAGCAGCACGCACGAGCGCCGATCCAGGGCCTCCCGCGCGAGCGCGGCGAGGGTGGTGCTCTTGCCCGAGCCGGTGGGGCCACAGACGATCACCAGGCCGTGCGGGAGATCGACGAGGTCGTCGAGCGAGACTGGCAATCTGAGCTGGGCGAGCGCGGGCGGCGCGGCGCGGAGGAGGCGGATCGCCGCGGCCTGCCCGCGCGAGGTCTGGAAGACATTGAGTCGGCAGCGACCGACGCCCGCGACGCCGAGGCCGAGATCGGCGGACGCGCCCGCGGCGAGGCGCCCGGCCGCGGCGGCGCCGAGCGAGGGGCCGAGAAGGGCAGCGAGGTCGATCGGCCCTTCGCCGACGAGCGGGCCGAGGCGGCCGTCGACGCGGATCACCGGCGCTTCGCCGTCCATCAGGTGAATGTCACTCGCGTGGAGCGCGGCGGCGCGGGTGATGAGCGCCGCGAGCGCAGGCGCGACCTCGGCGTTCGCGTTCGGGAGCGGCGCCGCGGCGGCGATCGACGGCGCGGGGGCAGGGGGCGCCACCGCGGTAACCGGCGCGGGAACGGGGTGGGCTGCGGGCGCGCGGACCGGCGTTGGCGACGCGACCGCCTTGCTCCGCGCGCGCAGGAACACCGCGTCGATCTCGAGCGGAGCGCCGGCCGATCCGCGTCGTACCAGGGTGACACGAAAGTTCCCCGCGCCCGGCGCCTCGTGGATGAACTGGACCTGACCCTGCTCGACCAGGACCCGCTCGCGCTCGCCCTGGAGCAGCTCGCCCAGGAGCTCGCGCAGGGTGTCCATCGATGTCTTCGGCATCGTCAGCCGCTTCGGCGCGCCGTCGGCGAACATCTGCGGGTCGCGATCGGCGCCGAGCCGGAGCTCGTTTGCGCCCTGGCGGTCGACCAGAGTCAGGAGGCTGTCGATGCTCGGCATGGCGGGTGGAACCGTCGAGGGACCGTTTGCTTCCCTGGGGGTTATTCGCTCTTCGTGCGGCGCGACCGCCGGATCAAGGGATCCCGCCGCAGTGCCCGCCGCAATCGAACGAGCTGATTTCGCCGTCGAGGCAGGAGCAGCAATCGCTGGGGATCTGCACGGCGGGCCCATCGCAGCTCCCGAGACAGCACTCGTGACCCACGGTGCATTCGGGCGGGCAAGACCGCTGCGCATCGCTCCCGGTGGAGGTGCTCGCCGTCGAGGCGCCGGCGTCGCTCGCCGGCTCGGGGACCGACGATCGGGCGCCGCAGCCGGCCGCGGTGATCGCGAGAGCGAGGATCCAGAGCCGCAGTGGAGTGTGCATGAGGGCCGGAATCCTAGCACTGCTGGACCAGGTTCGAGGCCACGCTCGCGGGGCCGCGAGCCCCGTCGCTCGGCGCCGCCGTGACGTGCCGATCTGATATGTTGCGTGGCCGACGATGGACACAGCGAGCGACGCGGGCGCGTACTGGGCGTGGGAGGGGCCCGACCGCTTCGACGATTTCGTGGTGATGCGGCCGCTCGGGCGAGGCGGGATGGGGCAGGTGTTCCTCGGCCACGACGAGGTGCTCGACCGCGCCGTGGCCCTGAAATTCACCTCGTCGGCCTCGCCCACCGAGGCGGCGCGATCGCGATTTCTCCGGGAAGCGCGGGCGATCGCGCGGCTCGCGCACCCCAACGTCGTCGGCGTGTACCGCGTCGGCGAGGTGTCGGGGCGGCCGTACATCGCGTACGAGCACGTGGCCGGCAAGAGCCTCGACCACGTGCGCTTCCCGATGGCGTGGCAAAAAGTGCTGCGGATCGCGCTCGGCGTGGCGCGCGGGCTCACCGCGGCGCACGCGGCCGGCGTGCTCCACCGCGACATCAAGCCGGGCAACGTGATGCTCTCGGCCTCGGGCGACGTGAAGGTCCTGGACTTCGGCCTGGCCAAGCTCGACGGCGGCGAGCCGCTCGAGCGCGAGGCGGGCCTCGGCCCGGCGAAGGAGCTGGCGGGCGCGCTGGAGATCACCCAGGCCGACGATGGCTCGCGCCACGACTCGGGCCCGCGCAGCGTCAACGCGCCGGGAGCCACGCGGCACGGCGCGGTGATGGGCACGCCGGCGTACATCCCGCCGGAGATCTGGTGTCGCGAGGCGCCGAGCGCGCAGTCGGATCTCTACGCGTTCGGGCTGCTCTTGTTCGAGCTGCTCACCGGGCGCTTGCCGCACGCGGGGCGCGAGGGCGCGGAGCTCGTCCACGCGGTCACGACGGAGGACGCGCCGCCGATCGCCTGGCTGTGCGCGGATCTGCCCGGCTCCTTCGCCGCGCTCGTCGATCAGTGCCTGAGCCGCGTCCCCGGCGATCGCCCGGCGTCGGCCGACGACGTGCGCCGCGCGCTCGAGGATCTGCACGCGGTGTTCATCCCCACCACCGCCGACGCGCGGCTGCTGATCGACGACACCGACGCCGAGCTCTGCGCGCGCTCGTTCCTGTGCGTGCTGCCCCGCGCCGACGAGCTCACGATCAACGTGTACGCGCACCTGTTCACGGCGTGCCCCGAGCTCCGATCGCTGTTCCCGGAAGATCTGACCGGCCAGCGGCGCAAGCTCGCGCACGCGCTGCGGCTGGCCATCGACGGGCTCCGCGATCACGAGCGACTCGCGCCGGTGCTGCGCGATCTCGGTCGGCTCCACGAGCGCTTCAACCTCACCGACGCGCACTACGAGCACCTCGGCGCCGCGCTCTTCGCGAGCCTCGCGGAGATCGACGGCGCGGTGCCGGACGACGAGACCGCGCGGGCCTGGCGGCGCGCCTACGCGTTCATCGTTCGCTCGATGCGTGAAGGCCCGCAGACCCCGGAGCTCGGCGTGTCCACCCGAGCGTCGACAGCCCCTGGATCGGGGGCGCTCTCCGCCGCGCTCGCGCCCCCGCGCGCGACGCCGCGCTCGTTCCCGCGCGCGATGCCCACCAGCACGCCGCCGCTGAGCGAGCCGCCGCCGCGCACGCAGTACGCGTTCAACGGCGACGTCGGCATCGCGTACCAGGTCTTCGGCGAAGGCCCGGTCGATCTGGTCCTCGTCATGGGCTGGGTTTCCCACGTCGAGCTCTCGTGGCGGCACCCGGCGCTGGCGGGCTTTCTCCGCGCGATCGGCCGTTTTTCCCGGGTGATCCTCTTCGACAAGCGCGGTACCGGGATGTCCGATCGCACCACCGAGGCGGGCGCGTTCGAGCTCGGCGTGGGCGATCTCCTCGCGGTGCTCGACGCCACGTCGGCGCGCGAGGTGGTGGTGTTCGGCATCTCCGACGGCGCCTCGCTGGCGGCGCTGTTCTCGGCGATGCACCCCGAGCGCGTGCGCGGCGCGGTGCTCTTCGGCGGCGCGGCGCGGATGCTCCGCGCGCCGGACTACCCGGCGGGCCACGCGCCCGAGTTCCTCGAGGCGGCCTTCGACGAGATCCGGCGCCGCTGGGGCGAGCCGGTGTTCATCGAGGCCGAGGCGCCGTCGCTCGCCGACGACGTCGAGTTCCGCGCCTGGTTCGCCGAGTATTTGCGGATGTCGTCGAGCCCCGGCAACGCCATCGCCATGCTGCGGCGCAGCTCGGTGTTCGACCTCCGTCGGCTCCTGTCGGCGATTCACGTCCCCACGCTGCTGCTGCACCGCGTGGACGACGGGCTCTCGCTGATCGGGCAGAGCCGTTTCATGGCCGAGCGGATCCCGGGGGCGCACCTCGTGGAGCTCCCCGGCGCCGATCACCTTCCCTTCACGGGCGACGTGCCCCGGGTCGTCGCCGAGATCGCGCGCTTCGTCGGCGCGCTGCCGCCGTGGGGCGCGAAGGCCCGCGCGCTGGTGACGCTGCTCGTGGCGCTCGTCGACGATCCCGCTGCGGACACGTTGACGGAGCTCGCGCCGCTCGCGGCCCGCTCGGGCGGAGAGGCGCGTGGCATCGAGGATCCGCGCGCGCGCTGCTACCTCTTCGACCGCGCGCTGCGGGCCGCCGAGTGCGCGCTGGCGGTGATCGGCCGCGCCGCCGCGCGCGGCGAGATCGTCCGCGTCGGCGTGCACCTCGGCGAGTGCGCGCTCACCGGCGACGTCACGCCCGAGCCAGCCGCCAGGCTCGCCGCGGCCCTCGCCGCCCGCGCCGCGCCCGGCCAGGCGCTCGCGAGCGACGACGTGCGGATGCTGGCGATGGGCGGCCGCCTCACCTTCGAGGCCGCGGGCGCGATCGCGAGCGAAGGCGTCGATCTGCCGGTGTTCGCGGTCGACCGGAGCTGAAGCGATCGCGCTTTACTGCACGCGATCGAGCTCGACGCGCGCCGCCATGAGCGACGGCGGATCGACGCGCCCGGCCTCGGGAGCCCACGCGTCGATAGCTTGCTTGGCCGCCGCGCCGAGGTCTTTCTCCAGCTCGCGCCACTCCTTGGTTGGCTTGTAGTCCTTGCCCTCGTCGATGGGCCGCGCCGCAGGGACGCAGAGGTGCACGTACCAGTTTTCGATTTCCCGCGCCGGGACGACCAGCGCGATCCGTTCGCCGGACTTGCGCGCCCCGTCGCTCGCGTCTGTTTCGATTCGGCTCAACAGCTCGCTCACCCGACCCTGCAGGCCTTTGTTGTCGGCATCGATCATCACGATGAGACCGACGTTCTTCTGGAAATTGCGCTCGCGGAGCGCGTCCACTTCCACGCCGAGCTGCTGGAGCACACCGACGTTGTTACGGCAGTTCTGGTAGCGCTCCGGCCGCAGGCCGAGGCGCTTGACGAGGCGTCGAAGAAACGTCTCTTGCGCTTGATCCTCGAAGAGAATGACCGTCCGGACCTCAGGACGCGCCATTCGCGCCTCCAGCGAGCCAGCCGCGTGCCATCAGCTCGGACAAGCGGAGAGCGCCACCGGTCGGGAGCGTGCCTATGCGTGTATGGCCACCTTCGGGCCGCTCCAGGAGGATAGCGCCCTCGGGGCCGATGTAGTCAATCACCTCGGGCGAGTGAGAGATGAGGATGACCTGGAGGCCCGTTTCGTCGCTTATGTCGGAAAGTTCAGTGAGAAAAGGCTGAATTTCACGGATGGCAACGAAATTGTCAGGCTCGTCGAGCCACAGCACAGGACGATCCCGCGCAATGACATGGAGTACGGTGTAGAGCACGACCAGCGTCTTTTGGCCATCCGAGAGTGCGTCGAAGTCGATGTCGTAAGTGTTTCCGCCTGGATAACGAAATGTCACGACAAGTACTTTGGATCGGCCGGCAGACTGCATACGCAAATTTCGGAAACCGGGGATGATTTCTCGGAGCGCCTCGTGAGCTTGCTGCATGTTTTCGGGTGCTTCTTGCAAAACATGACGACAATAGGACGCGAAGTTGACTCCGTTGCCCATGAAAAACCCGTCCTCCGATGGCGCCGACGCATTCATCCGTAGAGGATCCAGGCGCAGAATCCAACATCGCTCAAGGAAGTTCTTGAAGAGCCCGATCGGTGAGAATTGTGTCTTTGGATCGAATGAAGCAAGGTAAGAACGCTGAGGTGAAAATTGGAACGGACCTTTGGCGACGGTTTCGCCTTCACTGAGGAGCCAAACTTCACCATCGGCGAAGCTGTAGAGCGGTTTACCTTCGAGAGTGAGCTCCTCCGATGCTATCGTGGCGGTTTTTTCTTCGAGCTGGTGCGAAACGCGAAGTGCGTATCGGAGCATGCCGCGCTCGGTATCAATATCGAGTTCGAATCGTTGCTCCGGCGATCCGCCGAACTTGGTCACTGTGTCAGTCGGAAAAACTTCCTTTACGTCGCTGTTGGTGCGAACGAGGTCGCGTATCCCCGTCACCACGTCGAACACCGACGACTTGCCCGACCCGTTGTACCCGAGGAGCAAGCTCCGCCGCCCTGGTCGCAGCTCGAAGTTCACGAACGATCGGTAATTGTTAATGTACAGGCGGGTGATTCGCGGTTGCATGGGCCAGCTCCTCGCCGGTCATACCACGCCTCGCGCAGACCTTGCGATGCGAGCGATCGTCCTCGTTCGTCCCGGCCGAGTAAGTTGTGTCTTACACGTCGCCGGCCTCGTCGTCGCGCGGCACCGCGAGCCCGTGCTTCTTCATCAGCCGGTAGAGCGCGAACCGGTTCTTCAACCCGAGCTGCCGGGCGGCGCGCGACACGTTCCCGGCGGCGGCTGCGAGCGCGGCGCGCACCTGCTCTTCGCCGGGGGGCGGCGCGGCCGGATCGTCGCTCGTCGTCGCGGTCGCCGTCGTGCGCGCGAGCTCGGCGAGGACCTCGGGGGTCAGGGCCACGAAGTCGCCGCGGCTGGTGGAGACGGCGAGCCACAGCAGGCGCTCGATCTCCCGCAGATGATGGGTGAACGGGTGATGGAGCAGAGCGTCGACGAGGCCCGGATCCACGCGCGCGTGGGCCGCTTTTCCGGGGCGCGATTCGAAGAAGCGCTCGCGCACGGTCGGCGTCGTCTCGGCGGTGCGGTCGAGCACGTGGCGCATCAGCAGCGGCACGTCTTCGGCGCGCGCAGCGAGGCCGGGCACGCGCACCCGAGCGGCGAACCGCGCCAGGAAATCGTGCTTGAGCGCCTCGGGATCGCGGTTGGTGGCCGCGACGAGGCGCAGATCCGCGCGTCGCAAGCGCGACTCGCCCAGGCGCTGGTACTCGCCGCCGGCGTCGAGCACGCGGAGCAAGTGGGCCTGGAGGTGCGGTGGCAGCTCGCCGATCTCGTCGAGGAGCAGCGTCGATCCGTCGGCCTCGCCGATCAGGCCGGGGCGCTCGGCGCTGCCCGCGTGCGGGTAGCTCTTCGCCGTGCCGAACAGCTCCGCGTCGACCAACCCCTCGGGAAACGTCGCGGCGTTGCGCGCCACCAGGGTCTTCGCGGCGCGCGCCGAGAGCGCGTGGATCGCGCGGGCCGCGAGCTCCTTGCCCACCCCGCTCTCGCCGATGATCAGCACGTGGTGGGCCGAGCGCGCGGCCAGCGCGAGATCGTCGCGCAGCCTCCAGGCCGCGGGGCTCTCGCCGACCATGCCGTGCGGATCGACCGCGCCGAAGGGGAAATCCGCGGCCGGGTAGGCGAGGCGTGGATCCATCGCCTGCGGCCGTCGCACCACGAGCAGCACCATCGCGTTGCGCAGCACCAGCGTGTCGCCCTCGCGCACCGTCGCGCTCGGCACCACCGCGCCGCGCACGACCAGCGGGCAGCGCCCCACCGAGGTGACCTCGAGCTCCTCGCCGCGCGGCCGCAAGCGGAGCTGCGCGCGTGAAATGCGCGAGCCGGCGAGCGGCGCCGTCGCCGCGTGCTCCCCGGGTCGTTGACGCACGAACGTCGCCCGCGGCGCGCCGTCGTCGGGCTGCGCCTCGCCGCGACCGAGGACCACCGGCCCCGCCAAAGCGGCGACCTCGCCGATGCGCCCCGGCTCCTCCAGCGACCAGGCGATCACCAGAAAAAACTGGGCGCCCTCGCGCCGGCCCTTGGCCTGCGACCAGGGAAAATCGACGTTTTCTACGGTGTGGGAGGCCGCCATGCGCGCGGGCGATCGTATCACGGTGAACGCGGCCCATGGAGCGCCGGGGCCGCGAGAGTCGATCGGACCATTGAAAGCGCGCGCGTCCCCCGTCACTATCGGCGCCCCTATGCGCCTCCCGCTCCGCGCGCGCCGGCTCGCCGGCCTCGCTGTCCTCGTCCTCTTCGGGTGCTCGTCCGCGCCGCCTCCGCGGGTCGTGGCGATCAAGGCCGCCGCGAAGAACCCGTGCGACGTGGCCGACGCGCTCCGCGCCAAGGTCACGCACCTCCGCGAGACCGGCCGCCTCGAGCGCGCGTCGCTGGCGATCCAGAAGGCCGACGCGCTCTGCGTCGACACCGCGCCGGAGAGCTGGGCGGCGCACGTCGCCATCCTCGCCGAGCTCGGTCGCACCAACGAGGCCAAGGCGCTCGCCAGCCTGATCGAGACGTCGCCCCGCGCCCCCGAGACGGCGAAGCACGCCATCGCCGCGGCGCGCGAGCTCGTCGATCGTCAGGAGAAGCGCCTCGCCGAGCCCAACAAGGCCAAGGTCGACAAGAGCCGCGCCGAAGCGAAGAAGCTCCTGCGCGAGGGCGAGATCGCCGAGGCCGCGGGCGACGCCAGGAAGGCCCTCGATCGGTTCCGTCGATCGCAGGACGAGTGGCCGAGCTTCCTCGCGCTCGGCGGCGCGGGCATGGCCGCGAAGAAGCTCGGCGACAGCGTCGAGGCCCAGCGTCTCTTCGATCGGGCGATCGTCGAGCTCGAAAAATCCTCGGGAAAATCCCTGGATATCGACGTGCCCAACGGCTTCACCGGATCGGTCACCTCGGTGGCGTGGGCGCCCTCGGGCCTCCGCCTCGCGGTCGCGCACGGCGAGGGCGTCTCCATCCTCTCCACCTCGACCTTCCACGAGCGCGTGCGCCTCCTCGACCTCGGGAAGCCGCGCGCGGTCACCTTCTCGGCCGACGGATCCCTCGTGGCCACGGGCTCCGACGATCGCGGCGTGCGGATCTGGGACGCGGCCACCGGCGCGCTCTTGCAGACGTTCAAGGAGCACACCGGCGAGGTGGTGAGCGTGGCCTTCTCGCCCAACGGAAAGATGCTGGCCTCGGGCGCCAAGGACTCCACTGTCCGCGTTTGGGACCTGACCAAGAACGTGATCCTGCGGGTGTTCACCGACCACACCGACGACGTCAATTCGGTGGCATTCTCTCCTGACAGCAAACGGCTGGCCTCGGGCTCCAACGACAAGACCATCCGGATCTGGGACCTCAACCAGGGCTCGATCGTCCGGGTCCTCGACGAGCACTCGCTCTTCGTCACCTCGGTGGCGTTCTCCCCGGATGGCCGGCTCCTGGCCTCGGGCTCGTGGGACAAGACGGTCAAGATCTGGGACACCAACATCAAGCCGGTGGAGTCCCAGCCCAAGTACGCGTCGAACAAGCTCATCAACGATCACTCCGATCGGGTCACCACCGTGGCCTTCGCGCCGGTGGGAAAGCAGCTCGCCTCGGGCTCGTGGGACAACACGGTTCGCACCTGGGATCCGATCACGGGCAAGCCGGTGCTCACCTTCAACGGGCACACCCAGTGGGTCACGTCCCTGTCGTTCTCGCCTGACGGGAAGCAGCTCGCCTCGGGCTCGTGGGACACCACGGTGCGCGTCTGGGACACCGACAAAGGCACGGCGACGCCGGTGCAAACGCTGAAAGAGATCGCCGATCGCGTGGTGCTCGCGGCGTTTTCGCCGGACGGGAAGCAGATCGCCGCCTCGGGCCCCGACCGGATCATCCGGATGTGGAACCCCGCGGTGAACAGCTTCGCGCGCGCCCCGATCGACGACTACGTCGGTCGCCTCAAGGCCGATACGCTCTCTCCCGACCGCGGCTTCCGCGTCACCACCACCATGGCCGGGTTGCTCTCGCTCCTGCGCGCGCAGGACTCCACGCCGCTCGCCACGCTGCGCACGCTCGACAGCCGGGAGGCGGGCTATGTGCTCGCCTCCGATGGTCACATCGACTTCACCGGCCCCGACGCCTGCGCCGCGCACGAGCTGCCTCTCTGCCGGGTGGGCTCGGTGAGCCTGCCCTTCGATTTCTGCGAAGATCGCTTCTACAGCCCCGGCTTGCTCGGGAAGCTGCTCAATCGCGACGACTCGTATGCCGATCCCGACGCCGAGTATCCGCCGCTCGCGTGCCCCGGGAAGTGAAGCGATGATCTCGTTGCGCTCGCTCCTCGTCCTCGCCGCTCCCCTGGCGCTGCTCGCCTGTCAGCCGACCGCGGCGCCGGGCCTGGTCGCGCCCGCCAACGCTGGAGCGCCCGCGGGAGATGCGGTGACCTGCGCCTTCGCGAAGACGCCGGCTCCGCTGCCCGTCGCGAAGGCCACCGAGGTCGTCCTGCTGGCCCGCGGGACGTGCGTCGTCGCTGAAGGCGCGCTCTCGTGCGCCGGACAGGGCTTCTCGTCGAGGTTCACCGTGGTGGCGCGCGACGTCGCCCACGCCGCGGGGGCCGCGCGCGACGTCTGCGCCGTCAGCCGCGCCGGATCGATCCTCTGCTTCGGAAGCAAGCACCTCGACACCAGCCTCTGGAACGATGCTCGGGGCGACGCGCTGGCGGCGGGCGCCCGGCCGGTCCAGCTCGGCCTGGACCCCCGCCGCTTCGCGAGCGTGTCCGAGCAAGGCGTGGTGAAGCTCGGCCGGTTCGACGCGGGATCCGACGCGAAGAGCGAGATCCACACGTACCTGTTCCACACCACCTCTCCGGAGAAGCTCACCCCGGTGGCCGAGCTCACCATGGCCTCATCCATCAGCGGGAAGGACATCTGCGTCCGCACCCGGGACGAGGTTCATTGCCTGGGCGACTTCAACGATGGAGAGTTCCCGCCGGTCGCCGGCATCCCCGCAAAAGTCACGCGGATCGGCGGCAACTGCGCTCTGCTCGACGACGACCGACTGGCGTGCTTCCCGGTGGGCCCCCTGGGCGGCACGGGAGAAGCGAAGATCGTGGCCACCGTTCCCGGCGCGGAGTCCGTGGCTTCGGTCGGCGCGGAGGGCGGGTGTGTCACCCGGAAAGACGGACAGGTCGTCTGCTTCGGCGATCTCAACCTGGTCTACTCCCACAACGGATTCGGCCCCTTCAAGACCCCGACCGAGATCCAGGGCTGGAGCGACGTGGCCTCGCTCGCGATGGAGGAGGGCCGCGCGTGCGCGTTGCACCGCGACGGGCGGGTGAGCTGCGTGGGATTGGCCACCTCGGGGCCCGGGTGCGAGTAGCCGAAGGACTCACTCCGCCCGCCGCGCAGGTCTGCTAAACGTCCGCGCGTGACGCCGCTCCGCCTCCCTCTCGCCGCCGCCTTCGCCGCGCTCTTCCTCGCCGGATCCATCGCGTCGTGCCGCGATCCGAAGCCTTCCGACGACGCCGCTGCGCCGCTGTCGAGCGCGCTCCCGACCGCCGCGCCATCGGCCGCCGCGCCCTCTCCCGCCGCGTCGACCACGCCCGCCGCGACCGCCGCGCCGTCCGGCCTCCCGGATCCGCTCCCCGGCCGCACCGACGGCTGCGCTCCTGGCATGGTCCGCGTCGAGGGCGACTACTGCCCTGCGCTCACCCAGGACTGCGTCGAGTGGCACCCGGAGTACAAGAATCGTGGCAGCCGCACGGTGAGCGAGCGCTGCCTCAAGTACAAGGCCCCTTCTCACTGCGTCTCGAAGAAGCGGAGCAAGCTCTCGTACTGCATGGATCGCTTCGAGTACCCCAACACGGTCGGCGAGCTCCCGCGGGTGCTCACCTCCTGGGTCCAGGCCGGCGAGATCTGCGCGGCGCACGGCAAGCGTCTCTGCAACGAGGACGAGTACAACTTCGCCTGCGAAGGACCGGAGATGCTGCCGTACGTCTACGGGTACGATCGCGACGAGAAGATCTGCAACATCGACAAGGAGTACCGGTATCCCGATCACTCCCACACCATGCTTCACTACGAGCAGTGCCTCGCGGACGATCGCTGCAAGGCCGAGATGGAGCGGCTCGATCAGCGGAACAAGATCGGCGCGCTCACCACCTGCGTCGCCTGGTCGGGCGTCTACGATCTCAACGGCAACGTCAACGAATGGGTCGATTTGCCCGGGAAAAAGCCTCCGAACCGCAGCGGTCTCAAGGGCGGCTGGTGGGGGCCGGTCCGCGGGCGCTGCCGGCCGACAGTCACCTTCCACAAGGAAGAAGACTACGGCTACGAGCAGGGATTCCGCTGCTGCGCCGACGCCAGGGAGTGAGGCGCCGGTCTACTTGACGGGGTAGCCGCGCCACATCCACCGCAGCGTATCCGGGATCGTCTGCCGGATCGGCCCCGCGTCGCAGTGGCCTGCGCCCTTGGCGAACACGAAGCGATAGTGGTAGCCCTTGGCCTTCAGGGCGGCAGCGACCCGCTGGTTGGCCATCACCCAGTTGTGGTGGCTGGCCTCGTCGTTCATGTAGCCGTTGTCGTGCTCGCCGGCCTCCTGGAAGACGCGGAGCGGCTTCTTCGGATTGCCCACGATGAGCTGGTCGGTGTACTCCCAGGCGCCGTTGGGATACTGCACCTCGGTGGGGGCGACCGGGTTCTGCTGATCGACGAACGTGCCCGAATAGGTGATGATTCGTCGGTAGGTGTCGCCGCCGAACCAGCCCATCGTGAGCGCCGCGGCGCCGCCCGAGCTGCACCCGTACGCGCCTCGCCCCTCGGGATCGCTGGTGAGCTTCAGCGCCGGATAGGCCGCCTTGACGTTGCTGTCCTTCGGGATCGCCGGCAGCACCTCGGCGTCGATGAACTGCTGGTACTTCTCCGACATGGTGTCGTACTCCAGGCCGCGCTCGCTCCCGATCGAGTCGTTGCCGCCGTTGGCCACAAAGATCGCGATGACCGGCGGGAACGGGTGGGCCGCGTCCGCGATCAGGTTGTTGATGGTGTTGACGATCGGATCGTGATCGCGCGCGTCCTGCACGACCATGAACGGCGCGTCGGTCCCGTCGACGTAGGCGGCCGGGATCACCACCTCGACGTTGCGGGTGAAATCGCCGCTCAGCGCGGGCTTCAACGTGGGATCGTGGCCGGTGTAGAAGGCGCTGTTCTTGGACAGCATCTTGAACGAAAAGCTCTTCCCCTGGGGGACGCCGGCGACCTTGGAGATCTCCGGAGCGTCGGTGTAGTTGGGTCCGATCACGATGTCGCCGTCGCCCTCGGTGCCCACCGGATCGACGACCGAGCCGCCGGTGCCTCCGCCTCCCGATCCGCCGACGCCTCCGCCCGCGCCACCCCCGGTCGAGGTGCTGCTCGCCGTGGTCGACGCGGCGGCGCCGCCCTTCCCGCCGGCGCCTCCGGTGGTCCCCGGCGTGTCGCCCGAGCCGCAGGCGGAGATCAGGAGAGCACCGAGCACCGAGCCGCAGCATGCCATCGAGTTGTTCACGAGACCTCCGAAAAGCGCCTGCGCCCGCGCCGGTTGAATCAGATGAGCTTCAGCTCTTCCAGCTTGTTGTACAGCGTTCGCCGGCTGATGCCGAGCAGCCGCGCCGCGAGCGTGCGGTTCCCCTTCGACTGGGTGAGCGCGGTTTGCAGCGCGGCGCGCTCGGCGTCGCGTCGGCTGTCCTCGAGCAGCCGTGATCCCGACTCGGTCCCACTCTCGCTCTTCGAGGCCGGAGGGCTCCCCGGGAGCTTGCGGGCGAGCTCGCGCTGCACCTCGCCGGCGCCCAGCGCGTCGCCCTCGGCGAGGACGACCAGGCGCTCGATGAAATTCTGGAGCTGACGCACGTTGCCCGGCCAGCTCTGGGTCTCGAGCACCGCAATCGCGCCCGCGTCGAGCGCCGCGCCCGGACGACCGTTGGCGGCGCCGAGCTCGGCGCAAAACCGCTTCGCGAGGGGCGCGATGTCCTCCGGCCGATCGCGGAGGGGAGGGAGGCCAATCGGCACCACGCTCAGGCGGTAGAACAGGTCTTCGCGGAAGGTCCCGGCCTGGATCATCGCCTCGAGATCGCGGTTGGTGGCGGCGACGAAGCGCACGTCGGCCTTCAGCGTCTCGACCCCGCCGAGGCGCTCGTACTCCTTCTCTTGCAGCAGGCGCAGGAGCTTGACCTGCACGCTCAGGGTGGTATCGCCGATCTCGTCGAGGAACAGCGTGCCTCCCTGGCTGAGCTCCACCCGGCCGGGCTTGCGCTGCACCGCGCCGGTGAACGCGCCCTTCTCGTAGCCGAAGAGCTCGCTCTCCAGGAGCGCGTCCGGCAGGGCCGCGCAGTGCACGCGCACGAAGGGGCCTTTGCGCCGCGGGCTCTGCTCGTGGATCGATCGGGCGGCGACCTCTTTTCCCGTCCCGCTCTCGCCCCGGAGCAGGACGGTCGCGGTCCCGGCCGCGGCGCGCGTGACCAGCGACTGGCACTCTCGCATAGCGGCCGAAGCGCAGGTGTTGCGCCCTTCCGCGGGGGCGCGCTCCGGCGGCCGCTCCTCGGCGTGGGCCGCTCCCGCGAGGACCTTGTGGACCACGAACAGCAGCTCTTCCCGGGCAAAGGGCTTGAGGACGAACTCGGCGGCTCCGCGCTTCATCGCCTCGACGGCGAGGGGCACGGTGCCGTGGGCGGTGAACATGATTACCGGGGTCCCGGGGTGCTCGGCGACGATCTTCCCGAGCAGCTCCATCCCGTCCATGCCGGGCATGCGCAGATCGGTGATCACCGCGTCGGCCGGGCGCTCGGCGAGCGAGTCGAGCGCGGCGGCGCCGGATCGCACGCAGCGCGCGTCGATTCCATCCTGCGCGAGGAGCGCGGTCACGACCTTGCCGAGGGCGAGATCGTCGTCGACGACGAGGACGCTGGGGCGAGCCTCAGACGTGACTGCCATGACGGGCCTCGCGCGGCGCGGCGGTACGGGCTTGAAATACCGGGAGTCGCAAGGTGACGACGCTACCACGACCGACCTCGCTCGTGAGCGTGACGTCGCCCCCGTGGGCCTCGATCACCCGCTGCACGAAGGGGAGACCGAGCCCGCTGCCGGTGGCCTTGGTGGTGTAGAAATCGTCGAAGACGCGCTCGCGCGTGCGCGCGTTCATGCCGGCGCCGGTGTCGGCGATGCGGATCAAAAGGCGGCGCTCGCCCTCGCCCTCGACGTCGATCGGGCTCGCGACGCTCACGGTGAGCGCGCCGCCGTCGGGCATGGCCTCGAAGGCGTTCTTCACCAGGTTCTCGAGCGCGCGCGCGAGGAGATCGCGATCGGCCGCGCAGACCGGGAGATCGTCGTCGAGCGCGACGCTGACCCGGGTGCTCGACGAGGCGAACGTTTGCAGCGCGACGACGTCGCGCACCAGCGCGCCGACGTCGACGCGCGCGAGCTCGGGCTCGAGGCGACCGAGGCGCTGGTAGGTGCTGATCAGCCGCTCGAGGCGGTCGGCCTGATCGACGATGATCTCGAAGAACTCCGCCTGATCGGCGAGCGATCGGCCCTGCTTCTGCTCCTCCTGGAGGAACTGCGCGGCGCCCTTGAGGGCGGCGAGCGGGTTCTTGAGATCGTGCGCCATCTGCGCGGAGAAGCGGCCCATCAACGCCATCTCGGAGAGGCGCGCGCGCCGCGTCGCGGCCGAGGTCGCGAGCTGTCGGGACGCGGCGATCATCGCGAAGCTCAGCGTCGCCGTCGCCACCACGAGCGGCGCGGTGGCCGCGGCGAAGATCCGGAACACGAGCAGGTAAGCCACCACCGCGGTGGCCCCGAGCACGGCCGCGGTGAGGGCGGTCCCGCTCGTGAGATCGCGGCCGAGGAAGCGCCCGCGCAGCATCACGATCATCATCAGGAGCGCGCACGCCGCCGATCCCAGGCTCGCGAGCTCGGGCACCGCGGGGACGAGGATGTGCACGAGATCGGTCGCGCCGAACGCCGCCGCGAGCGGGAGCGCGAGCAGGAGCAAGCGGGCGCGCGCGCGCTCGTCCGCGCTCGAGGTGGAGCGTCGGTAGCGCAGCAAGAGCCACCCGCCGAAGACGACCACCGCGAGCGTCCCCGTGAGGAACAGCGCCGACCACGCGCTCGGGCCGAGCAGGGGCCGATGCTCGGACGTGACCAGCGCCACCGCGGACGAGAGCGAGAGCGCGCCGAAGAGCGCGTAGAGCACCCCCAGCAGCCGCGCGAGCTCGCGGCGACGACCGACGAAAAAGAGCACGAAATGCAGCCCGAGCACCGGCGTGAGCGGCGACGCGGTGATGTCGAGCACGTGCCAGATCGGGAGGCCGGAGACCTTGAACGCGACGTCGGCGAAGTTCCACACGAAGAGATCGGCGCCGAAGAGCGCGAGCGGCGCGCCGAGCGGATCCCGCGCGCGGAGCGCGAGGAGCGCGAGCATGGCCTGCGCGAAGCACGCGAAGAGGGCCGGCCAGTGCGCGAGGATCATCCGCGCATCCTAGCCGGAGAGAGGGATTGAGAGCGCGGTCGCCCGGCCCCGCCGGAGCCGCTCAATCGTCCGCGGCGCGGACCGAGACGTGTTTGCCGTCGAAGGCCACGGCGAAGGCGTGCACCGGGCTCGCCCCCGCGGCGCGCAGCTCTGCGGCGTAGTCGTTGGCGCGGATCTGCGCCAGCCCCTCGGCGAGCGCTTTTTTTGGCGTCGTCTTCCCGGGCTTTGCCACCTTCAGCTCCAGGATCACCCCGGGTCTCCCGGGCTGTCGCGGCACGATCAGCACATCGGGCCTCCCGGAGCCGGATTCGCGGTTCGAGCGCACCAGATACTCCGGCTCCAGCGTGGCCAGGAGGCCAATCACGAACGCGTGATAGACCTGCTCGGGGCGGAGCTTCGTGTCGTGATAGGAGAGCAGGTTGGTGGTGAAGGCCTGGAGCTGCTCTTCGAGGGCCTCCGCGTCGCCCTCGAGCAACGCTCGGGTGAGCTCCGCCGTACCGCTGGCGTCGCCGAGCCGCTGAGCGAGCCAGTCGTGGAAGGTCGAGGTGTACACCTCGCGGACCTCGCGGTTGGGGATCGAGAGGCGATACGGCGGCACCTCTCCCGGCGCCCCGCCCGGCGCGGGCTCGGCGCGGAGATACCCCGCGAGCACCAGCAGGCTCCACAGCGCCGACTCTCGCTTTCCCAGATCGTCCAGCGCCACGTTCTCGTCGAGTCGCTGCTCGATGCTACCGCCGGAGAGCAAGGCTTCGATCGCCGGTTGCACTCGCAGCGCGTGGCGCTGGAGGGTTTCGCGGATCAGATCGTTGGAGCTGGTCGAGACCCAGTAGCTCCGCAGGAGCTTGTCGCGGCTGGCGATGAAGTTGAGGATCGACCAGGGGTTGTAGACCGCCGTCCCGCCGAAGACATACCCATTGTAATAGGAGCGAACGGCGTCGAGGAGATCGGCGCTCCCCGAGTCGTTGAGGAGGCGGGCGACTTCGGGCTCGGTGAAGCCAAAGCAGGTGGAAAACTCGGGCCGGAGCAGGCTGAAGACAGCGAGGTTGTTGAGGCCCGAGAAGATACTCTCCTTCGCAACACGGAGGATGCCAGTCAGCACGCCCTTCTGGAGGTGAACATTGCCTTTGAGCCCGGCGCCGAGGAAGCCCCGGAAGAAGGTGATCACCTCGGCGGAGTAGCCGCGCACGTGGCCGATGTGGATGGGCTCGTCGTACTCGTCGATGAGGACCACGACGCGCTCGCCGTGGTGGCGGTGCAGGGCGCGACAGAGATCGAGCAGCGCGTTCTCGTGGAGGATACGCCCGGCGCTGCCGTCGAGGATCGCCTGGAAATCGCGGGCCTGGGACGCGTCCAGAACGCCGCTGTCGAGCACCGCGCGGTGCTCGCGGAACAAGGCGGCGATCTTCCGCTGAATAGCGTCCCACGCGAGGTCCCAGCTCTCGGCCTTCACGTCCTTGAAGGTGATGAAGATGACCGGATAGCGCTGAAAATGAGCCCGATACGCGTCGACGGCGCGCGCGATGGCGAGGTCGGCGAAGAGGGGCGAGAGGTCCTCGCTGCGCTTCTCGAAGAAGTACCGCAGCATCGACAGGTTCAACGTCTTGCCGAAGCGGCGTGGCCGCGGGAGCAAGATGACCTGGGCGCCCTGATCGAGGACTTCGCTGATCAAGTGCGATTTGTCGACGTATTCGAAGCCCTGCTCGCGGAGCCTGCGGAAATCGTCGAGACCGATCGGGATGGGACGCACGGCGGGACGGTACTGCCCGGCGCAGGGAGGGGCAAGTGGGTCTTCACGCGGGCGACGAGCTCATCCAGGTTTCGTCCGGCACGCGCTCGCCGCTGTGCTCCTCGCTGCTGCAACCGTCCAGCCCTTCTGCTACGTTCGGCGCCATGAACGAGGCACTCCTCTCCACCGATTGGAAGCTCCCCTGGGTCGGCGGCTGCCGCTGCGGCCGCACTCGCTTCGAGGTGACCGCGGCGCCGCTCCTCTCGTCTGCGTGCCATTGCATCGGGTGCCAGCGCATGACCGCCGGCGCCTATTCGCTCTCCCTCTCCGTGCCGACAGAGGCCTTCCGCGTGACCGAGGGGGAGCCGGTGATTGGCGCTCTGCACGGGCCGCACAAGCACCTCTATTGCGGTCACTGCCTGAGCTGGATGTTCACCCGCCCGAACGGGCTCGACTGGCTGGTGAACTTCCGCGCGACCATGCTCGACGATCACGCCTGGTTCGCGCCGTACGCGGAGATTTGCACGGGCGAGGGGTTCCCCTGGGCGAAGACCGGGGCGCCGCACAGCTACCCGGGAGTGCCGGAGATGGAGGTGTTTCAGTCGCTCATCGCCGGGTTCGCGCGGGAGGGCGCCCGGCCGGCGTAGACTCCCGCGCTCGGCCTCGCGGTCCGTGGCCGTCAGGCATTCATCAACGTGCCAATCGAGCAGACCGTCTCGAACCCGAGGCGCGTCAGGATCGGCGCCGAGGTCGTGGCGCTCGCCAGGCTGGTCGCGAGCCGGAGCCCGCGGCCAGCCGCGTGGCGCATGCGCGCGTTCACCAGCGCACGGTAGAGGCCGTGTCCACGATGCGTGGCGAGCGTCACCGCGCCGATCAAATAGGCCGAGCGATCGAGCGCGATGTAGCTCCCCACGGCGGCGGGGGCTCCCTCGTGGCGCGCGAGGAAGAGGTGATTGCGGCCGGCCGGATCGGCGAGCATCTTGCGGTGCAGCGGATCGAGCGCGGCGGGATCGGCGCCCCAGCCTTCGGCCATGATCCGCGTGTAGTCGTCGACGCTGGCCAGCGTCACGGCATCGACGGTGATCGACGGCGCGCTCTCGGCGACTGCGCTGCTCGTGGCGCAGGCCATCACCAGGGACTCGGATCGCTGGAGACCTCGACGCTCGAGCCGCTCGGCCAGATCGGCCGGCTTCGTCCCCGGGGGGACCATCCAGCGAAAGCGGATATCGAGCCCTCGATAGAAGGCCAGCGTCTGATCGATGGTGGCGTCGGCCTCGTCGTCGGTCATCTCGGTGCACGTGACCTCGTTCATCCCGCCGCGCGCGAGCGACGGAGTGACGAGCTGCCACCAGCCCGGCCGCTCGATGATCTGGGTGTCGGGGAGCGGGATCAGGGCGGCGCGCGGCGCCACGAGGACCTCGTGGAGGATTTCTTCTGCGGTGAAGCCGGCGATCATGGGGCGCAATCTACATCGAGGGCGCGAATGGAGCCAGGGCGACGTCGGGCGTCAAACGAAGGTCCGGCCGCCGAATTCGAACCAGGCCCGCATCAGCGCCACCTCGATCTCGGTCAGCACCGGTGGGCTCGATCCTCCGTGAGTATCCATGAGATTGCCGCTGGTCGCCGCGTGGAGGTGCTCTTCCAGGGAGGCATAGACCGTCCGTGGATCGCCGAGGCCGAGGCGGCCGAGCAAGCTCTGGACTCGGGCCCTCGCGCCGTCCACCTGGCCGAGCCAGGCGCGGCCGAGGCCGGCGTCGGCGAGCAGGCAGTGGCCGATCTCGTGGGCAGCGCGGTTGGTGGCGCCGTGGCCGTCACGGCGGAGAAAGAACATGGCCGTGGTCGAGAGGCCGAATCGGCGACCCTGCGCGACGGTGGCTTGCGGGAGCAGCGTGAGGTTGGGCCAGGCGATGCCTGCTGCGGCGCCCATCCCGGAGAATTCGTTCAGGTAAACGGCGAGGATCAGGTTGGTGCGCGCGTCGGCGGAGGTGGTGTACGGGGCAGCGCCGAAATTTGGCTGCGGAGGGAGCGTGGCCAGGGTGGGGGGTGCCGGCCTCCCGAGCTCGTCCACGATCTCGTCCCGCCAGATCGCGTGGGTGCCAAACTGCTCGCTTGGTCCTGGATCGAACGCGACCAGCGACCAGCCCATGGGCGCGGTGCGCGTTTGATGCGTCGTTGAATCGCGCACCTCGATCGTGCCGGTCGACCAGCCCGCGGGCATCGCCAGGATCTCGGCGTGGAGATCGACGTGGAGATCGGCGTAGAAATCCCGCGCGCCGTCGAGGTGGCTCTGGAGCGAGTGATCGGTCGAGTAGCTGGCGTTGAAGCCGCGGACGCGGAGATCGTACGGGCCGGGGAGGATCAGCAGCGAATCGCCGTGATCCGGCTGGAAGCGTGCGAGCAGCGGATAGCCAAAGCCCGTCACCGGGCCGAAGGTGCTCCCCGGCGTGAGGGGATCAGGACCGTAGACACACCAGTACGCATGGCGGGGGTCGAGGCGCAAAGGAGGATCGGTGTACGCGTCCGCCCCGTCGTGCCGGACGACGTACTCGTTGAAGTCGAGCGCTCCGCCCGGCGCGTCGAGGTAGATGTGCGTGCCGACGGGGGGCGCCGTCGCGGCCTGGCCGTTGCGGCCCTGGACGCGCACTTTGTAGCCGTGGAGTCGAACGAAGGGGCTGGTCATCGGGGGCTCAGCAGGCCATCGAGAACGAGGTGGGCGGCGGCGGATCCGGCGCTTCTTCCGGCTCGGTGAGCTCGTCGGTGTGGACGCCCTCGGGGAGCTCGAGCCCCTTCCAGACGACGTACTCCTTGCCGCCGGCGCGGACCGAGAGGCGATGAGGGCCGGGCTTGCCGGCGAAGAAGCAGAAGTGAAGATCGCGCCCGGCGTCGCGGGCGTCCTCGCGGAGCACGCGCTCGTCGTAGCCTCCGCCCTCGGCCTCGAGGCGCACCGACTCCAGGCGCTCCTCGGGGCCCTCTTTCTGCAGCGCGATGATCCACGGGCGCGCCAGCGTGAAGCGATGGACGCTGCCGTCGGCGACCTCGATCTCCTTCGGCTCGTCCGTCGCGGCGGAGCGGCGGCGAGTGGGCGGCGGCGGGGCAGAGCCGTCGTGAGTCCAGCGTGCGTTGGGCATGGTGTCCATCGGGCCACGAATCGGCAGCGGGAATCAAGAGGATCGAGGGACCGGCGGCGACTTCCTCTTGCCCGGCGCCTCGCCCTGCACCACAGCGCTGCTCGCCGCCGGCAAATGGAAGGTGGTCGACGTGCAGCTCGGTGGTGCAGGCGGCTCGATCGACAACAAGACCTTCGTGGGCGGCTCGGCTACCTCATGACGAGCGGCCGCCGTCCACCGGCGTATGCGCCGCGGTGATGAACCCGCTGTCGTCACTCGCATAAAAGGCGATCACCCGCGCGACGTCGTCCGGCAGCGCGACGCGTCCCAACGGCGTCATCCGGGCGAGGTGCTCCTTCAACGCCGCAGGTTGGTTGGCCGTGGCCTCGGTCTCGGTGAAGCCGGGGACGACCATGTTGATGGTGACGCCATGGCGCGCCGGCTCGTACGAGAGATGGTGAGCAAAGGTCGCCAGCGCGGCCTTGGCCGTTCCGTGCGAGAGCATCCCCGGGATGACCTGCCGATCCGTGCCGCTGCCAACGACCACGATCCGGCCGTAGCGCTGGGCGATCATGAGCGGGAGCACCGCCCGCGTCACCAGGTAGGTGGCCTTGAGCTCGTTGGTGACGTCGGCCGCGAAGCTGTCCCAGGAGGTGTCGAGGAAGGTGCCCTGCGTGAAGCTCGCGCCGGCGTTGTTGACGAGCACGTCAATCCGACCAAAGGCCTCGATGGTGCGGGCGACGAGGCGCTGCACGTCGTCCGGCGAGAGCACGCTGGCCTGGACCGCGAGGGCCTTGCCGCCGGCGGCCTTGATCTCGCCTTCGACCGCCTCGGCCGCTTGCGTGTTCGTGGCGTAGTTGATGACCACCGACGCGCCGCGGGAGGCGAGGAGCCGCGCTGTGGCCCGGCCGATCCCGCGAGAGGCCCCGGTGATGATGACGACTTTTCCATCCATGCTCATGGAGGGGAGGAAAGTTCGAGAGGGGCTCTCCTGTCAAGGATTTTCCTGCTCACAGCTCCTGAGGACTCGGGGATCCCAGCCCCTTCAAGGTCATCTATCGAGCGATCTGGTTCCATCTGCCGGGGGATTGCAGAAGGAGCCGAGATTTCGCGCAAAGACCGCGGGAACAGAGCGCAAAGCCCTCGACCCTGCGCGACCTCGCCGCAGCGCCCTCCGGTTCGATTCCTTGATCTCGGAGGGACCGTGAAACGAGGAAGCGCGGAGCCGAGGGCTTTGCGGTTCTTCGCGGTCTTTGCGCGAAATCTGGTCTCCGGGCTCCTTGCCTCGCCATCTCGGCGGGTCGTGGAGACCCCGATGTCGGTAGGATAAAGCAAGCTTGTCCTCCGGCGCCATCCACATGGAAATCACGCACCACCAGCGAGCAACCCCGCCGCCAGCTGCGCCAAAAAATCCGTTCCTGCTCCCCCATCCCCCGGATCCCCCGCTCGCTACAGCGCAGCCCCCACGATCTCATCCAGCGAAGCCTCATCCACGGTCCCCACCAGATAGGCCATCACCTTTCCCTCTTTATCCACGATCACCAGGCTAGGCATGCTCCGCACACCGTAGCTCTCGAACACGTCGTTGCCCGCGTCGAGGAGCATTGGATAGCTCAGCCCCTTTTGCGTCGCGTACTGCTTGATCACCCCCGGCGGATCCGAAGCGTTCACGCCGACCACGACGAGGCCCTTGCTCTCGTAGCGCCGCGCCAGCCGATCGAGCACCGGGGCCTCCAGCGCGCATGGCCCGCACCAGCTCGCCCAGAAGTCGAGGATCACGGGGTGACCCTTGAGGTCGGCGAGGCTCATCTGCTCTCCCGCGGCTGCCCCTTTCCCGTTGGCCGCCACCGGCAACGTGAACGTCGGGGCAGGCTTGCCCTGCATCCCGCCGGCGCCGGGCGCGAGCCGCGGGAGGATGGCGAGGCCGAACAAGCCGCTCAGGCCGAGCAGCACGGCGATGGCCGGGTAGAGAATCTTGCCGGAGTAGAACTCGGGGACCGCCATGGGATCCGGCTTTCATAGCAAATCTTTGGGCCCACGCCCCATTCCCGGTCCTGTATGGTCGCCGCCCTGCGCTCCGGGGCGATCGCGCGCCCGGGCCCGACCATCGCGTCCCTACGAGGAATCATGCTCGACCGCCACGAGACTCCCCGCAAACCCGGCCGAAAGCCGCCGCCCAGCGTGCTCTTCGCGAAGTTTCCGCCCGACGACGACAACCTTCCCCCCGCGGCTCCGGCCGGCGGCGGCGGAGGCTACGCCGACGATGGCAACTTCAAGCGCGGCCGCTTCAGCCCCGTCGCGATCCTCGTCGCGCTGCTCCTCGTCGGCGGCGCCGCGGCCGCGCTCTATTTCGGCTTCCTCGCCGAGAAAGAGAAGATGACGGTCGAGCAGATCACCACGGAGAAGAAGAACATCTTCGTCCTCCCCGTGAAGGATCAGATCCCGCGCTGGCGCAAATGGGGCACGCAGACCGCCGAGTTCTCGCTCCAGCAAGAAGCGCTGCAGCAGCTCGCGTGGGCCGAGGATCCCGAGGGCGTGCACCTCGCGTCGGTCGCGCTCACGCAGCCTGATCATCGGGTGCGCGGCGTCGCGGCGCAGGTCCTCGCGTACTACGGATCGCCCAAGGGCGACGCGGGGAAGGCGCCGCTGCTCGAGGCGCTGAAGACCGCCGACGACAGCGATCGCCCGCAGATCGTCTGGGCCCTGGTCACGCTCAAGGAGGCCGCGGTCTTCCCGCAGGCGATGGAGGCGTACCGCGCCGGGTTCCTCACCAAGGTCGAGCGCCTCGGCGGTGGCGGCGCCTTCGATCCCGAGCTGCTCTCGGGCCTCGTCCCGCTCGAGAAGCTCGCCGAGCTCGCCGACGATCCGAGCGCCTCGGTGCGCCAGCTCGTCGCCACGGTGATCTCGCGCAACGCCGAGTCCAAGTGGACGAGCGTGCTCGTCAAGCTCGTGAAGGACAAGGATCCCGAGGTCGGCCGCGAGGCCGCCAACGGCCTCGGAAAGATCGCCGACGAAGGCGCGCGCGGCCCGCTGCTCGAGGCCCTCAAGGGCGCCGATAAAGACAGCCGCCAGAAGTTCCTGGAGGCGCTCCGCGACGGCATCGGCGGCGAGGGCCTGGTCCTCGCGCTCGACAGCATCAAGCCCGACGCGAGCGAAGAGACGAGCTGGTTCCAGACCAAGCAGATCATGGAGATGCTCCGCGACCTCGCCGATCCGCGCATGGGCGACTCGCTCATCAAGTGGGTCGATCGCGCGAAGCCCCTCTCGCACTGGCGCTTCGAGGCCGGGACGCGCCTCGCCGAGGTCGGCGACACCCGCGGCGCGAAGCTCCTCGGCGAGCGGATGATGGCCGATCCGACGAAGCTCTATCAGCTCGCGAAGTTCTGGCAGGCCGACGAGGGCGGCAACCTCTCGCGCACCGATCTGCCGCGCGTCGTCGGCGCCCGCATGCTCGCCGATCTCGCGGTGATGCACCCCGAAGCCCGGGCCGAGCTCACCACCGCGGCCGAGGACGCGACGCTGTTCTGGATCAAGGATCACCCGCAGCCGCACGCCAACGGCCTGCGCTTCCTCGCCGCGATCAACTCGCCCAAGGCGCTCAACGACATGCGCGACTGGGCCTTCCCGAAGAAGGAGCTGCCGAAAGAGGGGCAGCAGCCGCCGTTCCCCAGCGAGTACGAGACCGCGCAGAGCGCCCTTCGCTACATCGGCTGGATGAAGGACGAGGCGTCGTTCACCAAGCTCACCGACCAGTTCAAGCGCAAGAAGGACAAGAAGCTCGACATCACCCAGCAAGGCCTCAACGGCGCCGGCGTGGCGATGCTCGGCATGGCCCTCCGCGCGGTGGCGTACGGCGCCTCGAACGGCCTCGCGCAGTGGGGCGATCCCCGCGCGGTGAAGCCCTTGATGGATCTAATCGAGGACGAGACCTGGCACGAGGAGGCTCGCCAGGCCGCGTGCGAGGCGCTCGCCTGGTGCGCCGACGACAAGACGATGGCCGAGGTCGCGAAGAAGGCGAAGGAGTTCGCCGCCAAGAAAGAGCCCACCAAGGCCTTGATCGGCGCCTGCTACGCGTCGACGCTCGCGCTCAAGCCGGTGCCCGCCGCGGTGCCCGCGCTGGTCGATCTGCTCTCGCCCGACGTCGAGATGCACGTGCGGATGGCCATCGCCCGCGCCATCGGCGTGAGCGGCTTCGACGCCGCGAGCGAGACCAAGCTCTACGAGAAGATGAAGGACGTCGAGCTCCGCAACGCGGCCGCGCTCGCCCTGATCATGGGCGGCACGCCGGAGATCGCGGCCCGCACCGTCGCGATGTACGCCGACTACGACAAGGGCTCGCTCGACGATCTGAAGGACCACTACTTCAACGCCTTCGGCTACTGGTCCGACGAGGACTTCAAGCACGGCAACCTCTACCGCTGGGTCGAGAACGCCATCGCCATCACCCACGTGAAGGTGAACGACACCCCGCAAGACTGGGCGCGCCAGAAGCTCCAGGCCCAGTTCGACAACCTCAAGTTCGACAACGGCCCGCACTCCGAGACCCGCGTCGTGCTGCGCTATCGCCTCTACTCGGCGGCGAAGGTCCCGGCCACGGCCAAGGGCGCGATCGAGACCCTGGAGTTCATGAAGGAGAAGGGCGTGCTCATGGCCCTCCGCCACGAGCCCGGGATCGTCGGCGACCTCGCCAAGAAGGCCTTCCACGAGGTGATGAACCCCAAGGTCTTCACCGAGAAGAACCCCGATCCGAAGCCCGACAACGGCAAGGTCAAGATGATGCCGTGACGGCGTCGCGGGCGCCGATCCCCTCGGCGCCCGCTCGTTCTCGTCCTCGACTCCCCCTCTTCAGCTCACTCGATATGGACGCGATCGTCGCCGACGCGGCGGGCCGCTGCGAGCACGTCAGTTGATCTGGACCGAGCCGCCCTGGATCCGGTTCACGCCCGACGATCGCGTGAGCACGTAGGCCCCGCGGATCAGGATCTTCCCGGCGCGCGTGAGGGTGATGCTGGA
>JBDTXR010000007.1:0-54819 GCA_040006075.1 Byssovorax sp.
GACGCTCGACGCGCAGGGAGTGGATCACCGCGCCCAGAGTTTTGAGACAGCCTCGGGAGGGAGCGGGCTCCGGGCTGCGAAGGGCTGAAGCCCATTGCAGGGCCCGCTCCCTGGCGGTCGCGGTTATTCAGAGTGGGAATGTCACGCTGTGATCTTTGGCTCGATCCACAGGGCCACGGCGCCGCCCAGGAAATAGCAGAGCAGGTCGAGCCACTCGAAGGTGGAGCCGAGCAGGTGGAGGCCGATCCAGGTGGTGCGGGCGCGCTCCAGCAGATCTGCGTGGCTGCGCTGCGAAAACTCCATCACTGTGAGGGCTCCGACGATGGGTGCGGCTACCTTCCACATCGGCTGGCGCAGGAACACCACGCGGGCGGCGAGGATCATGAACACCGTGCCGAAGAAATCGAGCGCCTGGCCGATGACATGCTCGCTGCCTGAGCCGTGGTAATACTTGCTGAGGATGCCAATCGCGAAGGGGACGGTCGCCGCGGCGGCAAGGCGCTTGCGCGCGCGTCTCTCGCGGTCCGAGCCGAGGAGGCTACCGCTCACGGCGCCGGCGCTTCGGCGGGATCCAGCGTCCATGGGCCCACGCGGGTCGGCTTCTTCAAGGCCTCCTTCAGGGCCGCGAGGAAGCGGGTTCGCGACCATTCGACCGCGCCGAAGCGCTCGAGGTGCTCGGTGTGAACCTGGCAGTCGACGAAGTCGAAGCCCCAGCGATCGAGCTGGCGAACCAGGGTGGCAAAGGCCACCTTCGAGGCGTCGGGCGCCTCGGCAAACATCGACTCTCCAAAGAACGCTCCCCCGAGCGAGACGCCGTAGAGGCCGCCCACCAGCTCGTCGCCCCGCCAGGCCTCGATCGAGTGGGCCAGGCCGCGGCGGTGGAGGGCGACATAGCCCTCGATCATCTCGTCGGTGATCCACGTCCCGTCCTGGTTGGGGCGCTCTTTCTCGGAGCAGCCGCGCATCACCCGGCGAAAGGCGGTGTCGAAGCGGACCTGGTAGGTGCCCCGGCGGATTGATTTTTCGAGGCTCCTCCCGACGTGGATCTCGGAGGGCACCAGCACCGTCCGCGGATCGGGAGAGTGCCAGAGGAGCGGTAACCCCTCGTGAGGCCAGGGGAAAATGCCGCTCGAATAGGCGAGGATCAAGCGCTCTTCGGAGAGGTCGCCCCCCACGGCCAGGACCCCGTTGTCCTCCGCGAGCTCGGGAGGGGGGAAGATCAGCCGATGATCGAGGCGGAAGATCACTCGCCGTAGAGCCAGAGCCCGCCGTCGCGGCAGGCGATGAGGAGCCTCTTTGGGCCCGCCGGCAGCGCCGCGAGGGGGCTGCCGCACACCCGCTCGCTCGCGAGCGTGACGACGCCGCGCGGGCTCACCACGCCGGCTCGGCCGGTCGCGCGCACGAAGGCGATGCGACCCTCGCGATCGATGATCGGCGCGGGGCTGGGCTTGATCTCGACCGGCGCTCCGAAGAAGCCCGCGCCAGGGCTGCCGCCGACGGTGCCACCGAAGATGTTGACCGATCCCGGCGTGGGGCCCGGCGCGACCGGAGGCGCGATCGGAGGCTTTTCCAGGGCGATCCGCACCGTCTCGTTGCCCGCGCCGTCGACGCCGAGGAGCAGCCCGGTCTGCGTCGCCGCGAGGAGGAGGCCGTCGGGGGCGAGGGTGACCGGGCCGTCGATCATCGCGCCCGAGCCGGTGCTCCCGCGCACGTGGGTGACGCCGGTGGGGAGATCGAAGTCGACGATCCGCCGGCTGTCGACGATCGCGGTGAGGGTGCGCGGGCCGGTGACGACGGCCCCGCGCTTGGGGAAACCGCCGAGGTTTCCGAGCTTGCGCGGCGCGAGCGGAGGGCGCCACGCGAACACCGATCCCGACTCGGTGGTGAAGAGCGCCTCGCGCGCGGGCCCCTGCACCAGCGCGCCGGTGACGCGGCTGTCGGCGGATCCAGGCCTGATTTCCAGCGCCGTTCGCGCGCGCACCACCCCGTCGCGATCGATCTCCACGAGCGTTCCGCCGGCGGCGACGATCACCCCGCCGTCGTCGAGCGCGAGCGGCACCGTGTCGGCGTCGCGCCCGCGCACGCCGAGCGGCGTGACGAAGCGGAGCGCTCCCGCGGGCGTGACGCCCACGGCTTGCCCGGCCGCGGTGACGATCACCAGCGTGCCGTCGCTCGTGAGCACCGGAGCGACGACCGCGGCCGAGGTCCCGAAGCGGAGGCGCCAGACCTCTTTCCCCTCGGAATCGAGCTTGATCACGTCGGGCGCGGTGCCCACGACCAGCACGTTGTCGTGCTCGTCGACGACGGGCGTGAGCTCGATCCCGCCGGTGATGTGGTGCTCCCAGCGGTGGAGCGGCGCCGCGGGAAACAGCGATGGCGATCGCCCGGTGCGCTGCGCGTCGAGCCGCTCGCTCGGCGCGTCGCCGCGCGGAGCGCCGACGACGAGGGTGCGCGGCATCGAGGGATCGATGACGTCGGCGCGGGCAGGCGAGGCGAGCGAGAGCGCGACGGCGACCACCGCGGAGGCGGCCACGCGACCTGACGCGGGGAATGAAGGGGATCGGTGATTCATGCGCTCGCTCCGCTACGGGACGGCCTCGACCTCGACCGTGTACGTATCGGGGCCTCCGCTCGGCACCAGGCCCGCCCGGTCGCCGGCCCAGGGATCCTTCTCGATGCTCACCCGGATACACCGCGGGACCTCGCTCTCCTTGGCGATCGCCGGGCTGATCCAGGGGTTGAGCACGTCGGACGCCGACGTCTTTCCGCTGCTCCCGAGGTGGATCCGCGCCGGAGCGCCCTCGCTTCCTCCGTGGATGGGGATCACCTGGAGAATGCCTGTGTCGCGGAGGCCGTCACGGACCTTCCAGCGGATTTTCCCGGGGCTGCGCTCGGGGACACAGAACACGTCCTCGTCGTGGGCCCAGCCGATGGCGGCGGTGATGGAGCCCCCGGGCACGAGCTGCTCGGCCGAGGCCACCTGATCGTTGGGCTCGATTTCCAGGCCGGGAGTGGCCTCGACCTCGGTGGCGAGGAGGGTATACGTGTCGGACACGTTCTCGTGAATGAAGGGGAGCGGGCCGCCGTAGGGATCGAGATCTTGCAGCTCGGCGATGAGGTAGCGGCCGGGCTCGAGGCGGAGCGTGGGTATCGACAGGGACCTTCCGGCGCGGCCGACGCAGAACTGGAACAGGGCCGTGGAGAGGCCTTGTTTGTAGATCATCGTGCACATGGGCAGGTTGGGCAGCGCGCTCACCTCCAGCTTGATCAGGGCCGAGCTGCCCGCCGCCGCGCTGGGCGCGGGGAGGTCGACGGCGAAGAAATCGCGGTCGCCGTGGGTGGGATCGAGGCGTGGGCCGAGCTGGGCGGTGACCCTGCTGCCGAGCGGTACCGGGGTGGCCTCTTTGGCAGAGTCGTTGGGCTCGACCTCGATCCCCTTGAACTCACGGGCGCGGGACAGGTGGAGCTGGAGGAGCTTGGCCCCGACGGCGGCGCCGACGACGAGGGTAGCGCTGATGCCGATCAGGGCCCCGTAGCGCTGGCGGCGGAGCTTGCGCTCGTAGGCAAAGACCTCGTCGCGAGTGGCAATCTCGGCCTTCGGGGCGGCGGCTCCGGCCACCGCGGGGGCGGCGTCTTCGGTGGCGGTGGCCCGGGCGAGGCGGCGGAGCTGGCCCGAGTCGAGGAGGTCGTCGACGCTCGACGCGCCCACCGACTTCAGCTCTTCGATTAGCCGGGCCTGGAGGTCCTCGACCTTCTGGAAGCGGGCCTCGGCGCTCTTGCTCAAGGCCTTGAGGACCAGGCGGTTTATCCCCATCGGGATGTCGAGATCCGGGGCGCGGTCGATCGGCGCGACCGCCTGCTCGGTCAGGTGCTTGGTGAACACCGCCATCGGCGTGGTGCCGTTGAAGGGATAGTGTCCGGTGAGGGCCCGGTACATCATCGCTCCGAGAGCGTAGATGTCGGTCCGGGCGTCGACCGACTCGCCCTTGATCTGCTCCGGGGCCATGAAATACGGGGTCCCGACGATGGCACCCTGGCTGGTCACGTCGTTCAGGCCCTCGTTCTCGCGGAGCTTGGCCAGGCCGAAGTCGCACACCTTGGCGATCTCCGACCCGTCGCGCGCGCGGACCAGCATCACGTTCTCGGGCTTGATGTCGCGGTGGACAATGCCCTTCTGGTGGGCCTCGGCGAGCGAGCTGCACACCTGAATGATGATCCGGCCGACCCGGCTCCACGGCATCGGCCCCTGGGTGCGGAGGGTGCGGCCGAGATCGTCGCCGTTGACCAGCTCCATGACCAGGTAGGTGAGCCCCTCCGAGGCGCCGAAATCGAAGACCTGAACGGTGTTGGGGCTGGAGAGCTTGGAGACGGTGAGCGCCTCGAGCTTGAAGCGCCGCACGACGTCGGGGTTCCGCGAGAGCTCGCCCGTGAGGAGCTTCATCGCCAGGAGCTTGCCGATGCGGATGTGCTCGACCTTGTAGACGGCGCCCATCCCGCCGCGCCCGAGGGCCTCGACGATCTTGTAGCGCTCGGCGACGACGACGCCGATGAGCGGATCGGCCACGGGCAGGTCGGGGATCTCGCTGTCGGCAGAGAAGAAATCGGCGCGGCGGCTCGAGGGCGCGCCGTCGCTCGACGACATCGAGCGATCGCTGAAGCCGCTCTTCGCCGAGGTCAGCGTGGTGAGCGCGATCGCGGCGCCGCAGAAGACGCAGTGGGTGACGCCGGGGTGGTTCGGCTTGGTGCACGCGGGGCAGGCCGCGCCGACGGCGGGCATCACCGCGGTGGCTTCGATCGACACCGGCGGCATCACCCCGGGCGGGCTCTTCGTGGTGTCGTGCGGCGCCTCGTCGAGCGTCGCGGCGGCGAGCGTGATCGCCACGGGAGCGGTCGCGAGGTCGGTCGTGGCGGGGGCCGGCGCCGACAGGATCGCGTCGTCGACCTTGGTCGTCACTTGGCGCCTTTGGGAGCTGGGCCCGGGGCCTTGCCGCTCGCACTGAGAGCGAAATCGACTTCAATCTCCGGCACATCGGCGCGTCCGGGCAAGGCGACGGCCCGGGCGACGTGGCCGTAGATCCGGAGCGTGTCGCCCTTCTTCGCGGTGGTCTCGGCGCCGAGCACCAGGCGCACGGTGCACGCGCCGGCCGCGGCGCAGCCCTGCGCCTGGGGCACGTCGAGCAGCATCACCGTCTCGTAGCCTTGCTTCTTGATGTCGGTGAGCTCGCCGCTGAGCGCGACGGCCTTGCCAACATTGCTCCCAATGCTGGCGGCGAGCGCGGCGTACCCGATGGTCTCGCCGGCCATGAACTCCTTCGCGGCGGCGTCCAGGCTCTCGACGCGGCGGACCTTGATCTGGGCCAGGCGAGGCGCGAGGCCGGGGATCCGAGCGCGCACCTCGATCTGGGTTGCGCCGACCGACGACACGTTCATCACCTGGGCGAAGGTGCCGTCGGGGCGCACCACGATCAATCGCCCCGCGGCGAGGACCTCGGCGCCTTTCATGGTGCGGCCGGCGAGGACGAAGCTCGGCCCGTCGATGATCACGTGCGGCCCCGGCGCTTCGAGGGTGAGCGTGACGATGCTGACCGAGACGTTGACGACGCCGTTCTCGGCGGCGCCGCTCTCGGGCGTGACGACGTAGGGGATCTGCCGCGTCAGCGTCTTCGTGTCGCCCGAGAGGCCGGTGCAGGCCTCGGTGACGTCGAGGCTCTCGACGGCGCGGCCGCCGGAGAGCGGGAGCGTGTGGCCGTTGATCGACACGCTGGTGCCCGCCGCGGCCTCGGCGACGACCTGGATCGAAGGGTGATCGGCCTGCAGCGACGCGAGGTCGGGGCGGATGCGGTACGCGACGTTGACGACGATACCCAGCGTCTCGTCGCGTCCACTCCCGGGTCGGTCGACAGCGACCTTCATCCGGTTTTCGCCGAGCGAGAGCGCGGTTGGCAAGGGCACGAGCGCGGTGCCGCCGGCCATGGTCGCCGACGCGGCGCCGATGGTGACCCGGGTCCCGTCGGGGCACGATTTGCACGTGAGCTCGACGCCCTCGCGCCCTTCGGCGTCGGCCCGCGCGCGCGCCGAGAGCGGCGGCGGGCTGGGCCAGAAGACGGCGACGAGCACCGCGACCAGCGCCAGCGCGCCGGCGGCGATGACCACGGAGAGGGCGCGTTTCGTCGAGGGATCGGCGAGCTTCTTCGCCTTGACGACGCGCACGGCGTGGGGAGGATCGATGCGGTGGCGGCGCTTGCCGCCTTCCCACTGCGGCTGCCGCGGCATCGGCGGACGTCGTCCTCCGGCGAGCGCCCCGGGCCCGACGGTGGCGCCGAGCTCGTCGGCGGCGTGGTAGCCGTACGGCGCGGGCTCGTGCGGATCCGACGGGCGCACGTAGGCCTGCGTCGGCGCGTCGGGATCGAGCAGATCTTCCGGCTCGGGCTCGGGCGCTTCGCCGGGCCGCAGCGGCGCGATGCCGGGGCGCGCGACGCCGAGCAGGGTGCCGTTGGCGTTGGGGACCATGCGCGGCGCGCCGGCCTGCGGTCCGGGTTGCACCCGAGGCGCCGCCGCGCGCGGTGTGCCGCCCAGGCCGAGGCTCCCTGCGGGGAGGCCCACGATCGTTCGATTCGCCGCCGCCGCGGGAGATCCTGCCTGCTGCGTGTGCGCCATCGCCACCGTGCCGCCGAGGCCGAGCGCGCCCGCGGGCATGCCGACGATGGTGCGGTTGGCCTTGGACTGCGCGCCTGCGGCGGCCGCAGCGGGAGCCGCGGGCTCGGGGCGCGGGCCCAGATCCGCCATCGAGACGCCGACCATCGTTCGCGCGGCGGCCGTCGGAGCGGCCTGCACCCGCGCGGCGAGGCGGGCGCCACAGAAAGGGCACGCGACGGATCCTTCGACGGGGGTGGCCTTCCCGCATTGCGGGCAATGCGACATGGGCCGAATGTAGCGCAAGGCGTCGCCCGCCGGGCACGTTAGTGGGGGCCTGGTGCTTTTCGCCGAGGCGGGCGCGGGGCCGGCGTTGTCGTCGTCACCGTACGTGCGTACGGCTCCTCCTCCGCCTTAGCCGCGCACCCGCCTCGACGAAAATCACCGACGGCCCCGGGGGCGTATTTCCCGTCGGAGCTTGGGATTGGCGAAGGGGTGATGGAAGAGCTGGGGTCCTGTCCTGCGAGGAACCCATGGAGGTCGCAAGGGCTCTCTCTGCCGGGCCACGAGATTGAGTCTCCAGGACGCGCTGCCTCGAAAACGCTAGCGGTCTGGGCCGCGCCCGTCGATCGTCAGGAGAGCACCTCGGCCGCCGTCGTCGCCCCAAGGACGTTGTCAACCCAGCGGTCGAGCGTCGCAATGTCCGCGCACGCCTGGATGCGCGCTCTCTCCCTCTCGGTGAGCGCGATCCGGGCGCGCACCAGCAACCGCAGAAGCGTATCCCGCTTGCCCCTGAGCTCGCCCTCGCGGATGCCCCTGAGCTCGCCCTCGCGGATGCCCCTGAGCTCGCCCTCGCGGATGCCCCTGAGCTCGCCCTCGCGGATGCCCTTGAGCTCGCCCTCGGTTCTTCCACGATCGATGAGCCCCTGGATGAACGGGGGAAAAGTCGCCTCGCCTTCGATCTGCCGCTCCATGACCAACGCCTCCAGCGCCCGCCGCATGGGCTCGCGCAATCCGTTCCAGATGATCTGAAAGTAGACCACCGCGTGCTCCCGGTCGAGCCTCTCGAGGGCGACGAGCGCCGCCCGGACCACCGCGTGCCCGTTCGGCCCGTTGCCATGCGCCACCGCCGAAAGCACGGAGATCTCGGCGTCCTTCGCTGCCTCGGTCAAGTCGGTGACTTCGGGCACGACCGCCGGACCGAGCACCAGAGGCGTGACCTGGCCGAGGCCCAGACCGAGGTCGATGCGTTGGGCCGACCAGGCCGCCACATCCGCGTCGGGAGCGATCACGAGCACGACCGTGTCGCAGCGCTTTCTCGCGCGCACGACCGTGACGTAGACCGGCCACGAGAATTTCTTGTCCGGATCCTCGTCGCGCTGGACCTCGAGGACGATCGCCAGCACGAGCATGCCATTCGCATCGCGGAGCTCGAGCACCAGATCCGCGCGAAACTCCACCGGGATGAGCTGGTCGAGCGACGACTCGACCACAACGACCGAGGCGTGCGGAGGCACCTCGACGTGGAAGAGGGTCGCGAGGAGGTGCGGCGCGAGCTCCGGCCTGTCCCGGAACATCGCGACGAGGACATTGTGCTGGAGCGTGGGCATGACACTCGGCCTCTGGCACGCGCCATACCGACCCGAAATGATCGGCAAAAGCCCGGGAAATATCGCTATCGGGGTGGCGGCGTCATGACGAAAGTCGTGCCCACCACCCGCTACGAGGTGCCGTCGAGCTCGAGGGCGCGGTCACTGGCTCGAAGAAGAGTCATGGCCGAACGATCTCTGGCCAACGCGACATCGGCGGCTCACCGATAGGCGATCAGCAGCGTCGAGATCGAATAATTCGGCTCCGTGTGATTCCCGCCGTCGTAATCGCACGTCGAGCCGAGCGTGCACCCGGCGCAGGGCATGGGCCCGTCCGGCCGACAGGTGTTCTCGTACGCCTCGACGTCATAGGCAATCGCCGCGGCGCCGCCGGCGACGTCGCCGGTGATATCGAATGTCCAGGGCTTCACGTCGGCTCCGGGGCACCAGCCGGCGCGGGAGTACTGGAACGTTCCCTCCTGGTTGGGAGCGGCCGTCTTCGCGCAGTCGGTGCGCCAGACCTTGGCCACGTGGGGCGTGGAGCCGACCGTGAGGGTGTGGGACTTCGCGCAGAACTCCGCGCAGTTCTTGGCGTTTCCTTGCCCGTGGCCGGTCACGAAGGTGCGGAGCGCAAACGAGGTCGCGCCGGCGGGTAGAGTCAGTGTCTGCGGCGGCACGGACATGGGGATGGGCTTGGCCGGATCGCCGTAGGTCGCCGAGCGCATCGTCCAGACCGGCACGACCGCCACGGGGAGCGCCGCGGGGATACCGCCCGTCATCTCGAACCTGGCCGTGAGCAACCACCCGTCGCCGTACTGGCTGCCGGGGCCGACCCAGGTGTCGATGAAGCCGCGGAGCGTGAGATCGCCGGTGAGCAAGGGCCGGAGATCGGTGACGTCGATATCCCACGTCGCGCCCACGTGATACGGGGTGATGAAGCGCTCGATCTCGATCACCGTGTCTTCGGCCGGCGTCGCGCCCTTCTGGGTCACCACCCCGAGGGTGGCGAGGCGGTCCCAGGGATCGCAGCCGCCCGAGGGGCAATCGAGCGAGAGGTGGAGGATGATCTTGGCGTAGGCCCCTGTCGCGGGGAACGAGGCCGGCGCGTCGACCGTGCGCTTGTTGTCGGCCCCGGTGAAGTACACCGGGGTCTTGTCGAAGGCCGTCACCATCGCGTCTTTGCCCGGGACCGGATCGCCGCCGGGGTCGCTCCCGCCGCCGCCGGAGCTCGACGCTCCCGCGGCCGCCGAGGCGGAGCTCGACGACGACGCTGCGGTGGACGAGGGCGACTCTCCCGAGCTTCCGCAGCCGAGCGAGAGGGCGATGGTGGCGAGGCACAGTGCCAGCGGGTGAGGGCCGAAGGAGCGCATGCGCCACGTTACCATGGTGGGCGCCTCTCCGGATCACCAGAGCGAGGGGAGATCGTGTCGGAAGCTTCGCGATCTTCCCGCAGTGAATGATACGTTGCAGAAATGAGATCACGCTTTGTCGGACTCCTCGTGACCGGGCTCGCAACGCTGATCCTCCCGGCCTGCTCCTCGGCGGGCACCGGGACCACCGGTAGCGGCGGATCTGGAGGCGCGGGAGGCGCCGGCGGCGCGCCGGGCACCACGGCAGCGACCACCATGTCGGCCAGCACCACCGCCGCAGGCACCACGTCGGCGGGCACCGCGAGCTCGAGCACCGGCGCGAGCACCGATCCGAACGAGGCCGCGCGCGAGGCCTGCTACGCCAAGATCAACGCCCTCCGCACCACCAAGGGCCTGCCGCCGCTCGCCCGCTGGCAAGACGTGGAGACCTGCGTCGATCAGCAGGCGACCGAGGACGAGATGACCAAGATGCCGCACGGGGCCTGGAAGAGCGGCAAATACAGCTGCAACGGCTCGGGTCAGAACGAGTGTCTCGGCGCCGGCCCGGGCGGCATCGAGGGCTGCCTCGACTCCATGTGGGGAGAGAAGGACCAGCCCGGCTGCGCCGGCTGCGACGCCTGCGCCGACGCCTACAACCCGAATTGCCCGAACTGCGATTTCTACGGGCAGAACACCGGCAACGTCTGCGGCCACTACATCAACATGAGCGCCAAGTATTTCACCAAGGTGGCCTGTGGCTTCAGCTCGCTCGGCGGCTGGGACGCCATCAACTTCCAGTGATTCTCTAGCGGCCCATCAGCGCGGGATCGAGCGGGTCAATGGCCTTTGCCGCCGGGGGAGGGGCCTTGATCCGGGGCGCGTGAGAGGGTGCCTGTGCCGCGGCTCGGGCGGACGACACCGGCGCTCGACTGGGCTTCTCGACAGCCGAGGACCCGAGCGCAGGGGCGCTCGAAGAGGGCATTGCCGCCGCGACCTCCGCCGGCGTCGGCGCGGGCGCCGCGCTGCTCGGGACCGCGGCAGCGACCGTCGGTGTCGCGCGCGGGCCCGGCCGCAGCGCGAGCACCACCGCGCCGATCGCCAGCAGCGCCGCGCCCGCGACGAGCGCGCCGCGCCGCATCGTCGAGGCCGGCGGCGCGACCCAGCCGCGCGTCGTGGTGGCGCGCTCGGCCGCTGTCGGCGCGGGCGGGAGGGCCACCGCGTCGCCGGTACGGAGGCCCGCGCGGACCACGCGGACGATGCGATCGATCGAGATCCGCGAGGCCTCCGTGGCGTACGGGGCGAGGGCTTCCGCGAGCTCGGCGAGGTCCTGGAAGCGGCGATCCGGATCCTTCTCGAGGCAGCGCAGCACCACGGCGGCGAGGCCTCCCGGAGCGTCGGGGCAGCCCTCGGCGAGCGGCGTCGGCGCGGCGGCCGCGATCTTCGCGCCCACGGCGGCGGCGCTCTCCGCTTCGAATGGCGGCCGCCCCGTGAGCAGCTCGTGGAGCACCGCGCCGAGCGACCAGAGATCGGTGCGCGCGTCGACGTCGCGCGCGCTGTGGAGCTGCTCGGGCGACATGTAGAGCGGCGAGCCGATCGTCGCCGACGTCGCGGTGAGGCTGGTTTCCTCGGCATTTCCGGCGACGCCCGGCATCGACTTCGCGATCCCGAAATCGAGGACCTTGATCAGCGGCGAGCCGTCGACGCGCGCGGCGAGGAAGAGGTTCGACGGCTTGAGATCGCGGTGGATGATCCCGAGCGCGTGCGCCTCGGCCAGGACCTCGCCCGCTTGCAGGAGGTAGTCGACGGCGATCGCCGCGGGCAAGCGCCCGCGATCGTGGAGCACGCGGCCGAGGTCGGAGCCGCTCGCGTACTCCATCACCAGGAACGGCGCGCCGTCGTCGAGCGCGCCGACCTCGAGGATCCGCGCCACGTGCTCGCTGGTGAGGCGAGCCACGGCGCGCGCCTCGCGGAGGAAGCGCGCCTCGTCGCCGCGCCCCGCCGCGCGCAGGAGCTTGATCGCCACGCGGCGCCCCAGCGTCTCGTCGTATGCGAGCACGACCACGCCCATCCCGCCGCGCCCGAGCGCGCGTTCCACCCGGTATTTACCGCCGATCAGCGTCCCCGGCGCGAGCGGGGATCGATCGCTCGCGAGGGGCGATCCCGGCTCGGTCACCGTCGCCTCGATCGCCGCGAGCTCGCGCGCGACCACCGACGCGTCGCGCGGTCGCCCCTCCGGATCCTTGCTCAGCATCGCCGCGAGCAGCGCTTCGAGGGCCGGCGGGATCGCGGGCGCGAGCTCGCGCAGCCGCGCCGGCTGCTCCAGCAGCACCTTCGTCAGCACGGCCTCGGTGTCCGCGCCGGCGAACGTCGGCGCGCCGGTCAGGCACTCGAACAGCAGCGCGCCGAGCGCGAACACGTCGGCCCGCGCGTCGATCGATTTCGCGCCGCGCACCTGCTCCGGCGCCATGTAGCTCGGGGTGCCGAGGAGCGTCCCGGCGCGGGTCACGGTCGCGCCGCCGGGGGCGCGCGCGAGCCCGAAATCAAGCACTTTCACGCGCGATACCGATCCTGCTTCCAGGAAGACATTGCCCGGCTTCACGTCGCGATGAACGAGGCCCAGGGCGTGCGCTGCGGCCAGCGCTGCGGCGAGGCCGCGGCCCACCTCGAGCGTGTCGTGCACGCCGAGCGCGCCGCCTCCGAGGCGCTCGGCGAGCGTCACGCCGGAGAGCAGCTCCATCGCCAGGTAGCGCTCGCCGGCCCCGGTGAAGCCGTGCGCCACGTAGCGCACGATCCCCGGGTGCGAGAGCTCGGCGAGCGCGGCGGCCTCGCGCTCGAAGCGGGCCTCGGCCTGATCGTTCGGTACGCGTACGATCTTCAGCGCCACCGCGGCGCCGCTCGATCGATCGACGGCGCGGTACACCGTGCCCATCCCGCCCTCGCCGATCGGCTCGCCCAGCTCGAAGCGATCGGCGATCACGTCGGGCTCGGCCGCGAGCGCGCGCAGCCGCGCCATCCCCGCGTCGTCGAGGAGGCTCACGGCGCCACCCCGAGCACCGCCGTCGCCTCGGCGCGAAACTCTTCCTCGGTCGCGGTGATCTCCCGGAGCTTCTCCAGCACCAGCCGGCGAAACTCGCGGCGCGCGAAGGCCAGGTAGTTGGTCACGTCGGTGATCGGGATCGCCAGCTCTTCCGCGAGAGCCGCGTACGACGGCCGCCCGGCCGGATCGTCCTCCAGGACATAGCGCTCGAAGACGCGAAAGTGCTTCTGTTTCCCGCGCGCCGCGCACTCGTCGCGGAGCGCGTCGACCGCCGTCGCCAGGAGGTTGCGCGTCCACTCGTGATCGAAATGGCTGTCGATGCTCTCGCGCGCGCGCGGCTCGAGCTTCTCGATCTCGATCTCGCGCTCGGCCGCCGCGAAATCGAGGCTCAAGATCACCGCGCCGCCGCCGCGCTTCTGCCGCCGCGCGCCCTCGGCCTCCTTGCCCACGAAGCGATCGAGGCAGGTCTTCAGGTAGGTGCGGAAGCGCGCCCGATCGGGGTCGTAGGCGCCGAAGTCGCGCCGCTCGAACGAGCGGGCGAAGAAGCCCTGCGTGAGATCCTCGGCCTCTTCCGCCGAGCGGCGGAAGCGGAGGCGCACGTGCTTGTAGACCGGCCTCCAGTAGGCCCGCACCAGGATCTCGAACGACCGCGCCCGCTCCGCCGGATCGTCGCTCCCCGCGGCGACGACGGCCGATCGGTGGGTCGTGGGAAAGAGCCCCCGACGCGGGATCGAAGAATCGTCGGCCATGCCTAAAGGAACTCCCCGCGAAGGGTAACGAGGCGATCGAGACGGTCCAGATAAAAGCGTCGCCCGCGGGCGATCGCGGAGACTATCATGCGGGCGATCTTTTCTTCTTCGAGGGTGTCCGGAGTCGTGAAGCGTTCTCTTGCCTTGCTCGTCCTTTCGTCGATGTTCGGCGCGATCAGCGCGAGCGCCGACGAGAGCCGGGCAGAGCAGGTGTTCAAGGAGGGTCGCGCGCTGATGATCGCCGGCCGCTTCGCCGAGGCCTGCCCCAAGCTCGAGGAGAGCCAGCGCCTCGAACCGAAGGGCGGGACGCAGCTCAACGTCGCGGCCTGCCACGAGCGCCTCGGCAAGATCGCCACCGCCTGGGCCGAGTTCCACGACGCCGTCGTCGCCGCGCGGACCGACGGGCACGCCGAGCGCGAGCGCCTCGCGCAGCAGCGCGTCGACGCCCTGGAGCCGCGTTTGCCCTGGCTCACCATCACCGTCGCCGAGGGCGCGGCGGGGCGCGATCTCACGATCGAGATCGACGGCGCGGCCATCCTCCCGGTCGCGATTGGCAAGGACATGCCGGTCGATCCCGGCGAGCACCGGATCTCGGCCACCCTCGCTGGAGAGGTGGTGTGGGAAACCACGCTGGTCTTCAAGGAAGCCACGCGGCAAAGCGTCCTCGTCCCGGCGCCGCCGCCGAAGGCGCCCAGGGCCCCTCCGGAGCCGCCCGACGCCCGGGATCTCCCTCCTCCTCCCCCTCCCTCGATCGAGCGTGAGCCTCCCGCGCCCGTCGAGCCTCCGGCCGTCAAACCCGCTTCGACCGGCCTCCATTTCATCTTCGAGCTCGGCGCGTTCGCCGGGTTCATGTCCGGGGACATGAACGACGCGCGCCTGAACGTGCCCGAGGATTCGCTCCGTTTTTCGAAGCAAACCAGCGGTGGAAGCGAGTCGGCGACCTGCGGCAGTATCCGCTGCACGTACTCCCTCTCCACGCAGGGCGGGTTCGTCTCGGGGCCGAGCGGGTTCGCCGGGATCGCCTGGAACGACAGCACGCAGCTCGGACTCCGCATCTTCGGCGGTCCGCGCGCGGGCGGCGGCGGGCTCTTCGTGATCGGCCCCTCGATCTCGGCGCATCTCTGGGGCCCGATCTGGGCGGGCGGCTCGCTCTTCCTCGGTGCAGCAGGTCAATCGGGGAACGGCACGGTGACCCCCGAGTCCCCGTACCGCGACGACTCGGGGCAAGACGTCCGCCCCTCCATGAGCCAGTCGCTCGGCCTCTCGTTCGGCGCGTCCGCCGAGCTCAGCTTCGCGGTGATCGAGCGGCCCTCGGGCTCCCTCCGCGTCCAGCTCTTGCCGCTGTTTCTCGTGGGATCCAGTGGAGCGGCCCTCTCGCTGCCGTTCGGCCTCGCCTACCGGTGGCATTGAGGCGCCGGGCCGCAGGCCACGAGCACCTGCTGCTCGCCCTGCGTCAGCACATGGAGCGCTCCGGGAGCGAGCTTGTGCGCCGCCGCGGCGATCAAAAGCTCGCTCAACGGATCGCCCGGCGCGTCCTCGGAGTTGATGAAGGTGCCAAAGTGGATGGGCACGAAATACCGCGCCCCGAGCTCCACGAAGATCCGCGTGGCCTCCTCTGGATCGACGTGCCGGTCTTCCATGTGCGCGCGCGGGTGGATGGGCGCGATCGGCAAGAGCGCCAGATCGATGGAGGGGAATCGGGCCGCGGTCGCGGCGACGAAACCGCGATTGTACGCCGTATCCCCCGCAAAATAGACGGTGAGCCCGTGATATTCAATCACGTAGCCGGTGAAGCTCGTATCCATCCATCCCCCGTCGATCCCGTAGCGAAAGCCGGCGTGCTGTGCCGGCACGGCGGTGACGCGGAGGCCGCCCGACTCCCAGGTGGACCACGTGGGCAGCTCCCTCGACTCGAACGGGTAGTCGGGCACGTAGACCAGCCCTTTTTGCGGCACGAGGAGCGTCCCGATCTTGCGCTCCAGCAGCGAGAGCGAGCCGAGCGAGAGGTGGTCGAAGTGCAGGTGCGAGATCAGCACCACGTCGACCCGAGGCACGTTCTCCACGTCAATCCCCGGCTCGACCAGCCGCCGTGAGACCTGGCCAATCGTCGAGGTGAACACCGGATCGGTGAGGATCAGCTTGTCGTCGATCTGGAGGAGCACCGTGGCGTGGCCGACCCAGAGCGCCGCCAGGCGCGCGTCGGCGCGGACGGGGCTCGTGATCTTGTTCGGCACCTTCGCCGGCGTGGAGAGCAGCGTCTTCAGCGTGGGCAGGGCGATCGACGCGGGGAAGCCGCACGACGTGGCCGCGAGCAACGCGAGCGAGGCGAGCCGCCGGAGGGCGCGAGCAGCCATGATCAGAACACCCGGAGCGAGAGCGTCGCTGTGGCGCCGCGCAGCCCCGGCGTGGGGCAGTACGTGACCTCGGCGCCGACGAAGCCATAGAGCACGTAAATCCCGGCCGACGCCGCCGCCCCGAGCCGATGATCGAAATGGAGGAGCGAGGCGCCGAGCGAGGTCGACAGATACTCCCCCTTCGACACCAGCGGGAAATAGCTGCGCAGGCCCCCACGAAAGAGCCAGTGCTCGGCGAAGGTGCCGGAGTTGCTCAGGTATTCGGGCGATAGAAACAGCTCCACCGAGCCGGCGTGGCGCACCACCGGCTCGGCGATCAGGCTCCGCCACGGGGAGAGCTTGCGGTTGATGCCAAACGAGTAGAGCAGGGGAGTCACCTGCCAGCGCATCCCGGCGTGGCTGCCAGCTCCATCGCCCATCCACTCGGGGCTGGGGACGAGCTGGAGCGCGGTCCAGAGCAAGGTGGGATGAATCCCGGGCGGGGTGGCCTCGGGCGGCGCGGCGGCGAGAGAGGCACTCGATGCGGCGATCCCGATGGAAAACGCGGCGATCGCGAGCGTGGTACGGAGCGCGGCCATGACCAGGATCGGGGGAGACTCTGCCGCTGCCGCGTCGCCGCGATCAGCGCGTGGGCACCAGGACGACCTTGCCGGTGGTCGCGCGCGAGGCCACCGCCGCCATCGCCGCCGGAGCCTCGGCCATCGGGCGACACGAGGAGATCAGGGGCTTGATCGATCCGGCCGCGTACAGCGCGTAGAGCGCCTGCTGGGTGCTCCGCACGGCGGGCATGTCGTAAAGGTTGTACGCGCCCCAGTGGAGCCCCAGGACTCCATAGTTCTTCACGAGCACGTGGTTGGCCTTGAGCTCCGGGAAACGCCCCGAAGTGAAGCCGATGACGATGATCCGCCCCTCGAAGGCGATGCATTTCGTCGACTTGTCGAAGACGTCGCCGCCGACCGGATCGAAGACCACGTCGGCCCCGCGCCCGCCGGTCGTCTTCTTGACGATGGAGACGAAGTCCTGCGCTTGATAGTCGATGGCGACGTCGGCGCCGAGCGCCGTGCAGACTGCCACCTTTTCGGGGCCGCCGGCCGTGGCGATCACCTTCGCTCCCGCGGCCTTGGCGAGCTGGATGGTGGCGCTGCCGACGCCGCCCGCGCCCGCGTGGACGAGCACCCACTCGCCGGCCTGCAAGCGCGCCCGCCGGTGGAGCGCGAAGTGGCCAGTCTGGTAAGTGATGGTCAATGCGGCGGCGTCCTCGAAGGGCAGGTGATCGGGGATCGCGTAGGTGGTCATCGCCGTGGCGACCGCGTGAGTGGCATAGCCCCCGGAGCCGTCGAGCGTGGAGGCGACGCGCGTCCCCACGGGCAGCGCGGGCTCGCCGCTCTCGACCACGGTGCCAGCGACCTCGAAGCCGGGGACGAACGGGGGTGTCGGCTTCACCTGATAGGTGCCTGCGACGTAGAGCACGTCGGGGAAATTCACCGCCGAAGCGGCGATTTCGATCCGCACCTGCCCTTCGCCGAGCGGGGGATCGGCGACCTCTTCCCAGACCAGGGTCTCCGGGGCTCCATACGCGTGTCCACGCCAGGCATGCATGGCGCCACCCTACAGCACTCCCGGCGGAGACGCACCTTGTCGCCGCGCGCCCGCAGGTCCAAGGCTGTCGCATGCACGGCTCTCCCGAGGCCCGCGCGCTCCACGAGCGCTTCCCCGCGATCGATCTCCACGCCGACAGCCTGATGTGGTCGCGCTGGGTCGGCTACGATCTCCACACCCGCCACGAGCCGCCGCTCCCCTGGGCCGCGCTCGGTGGTCACGTCGACATCCCCCGGATGATCGAGGGCGGCGCCGGAGCGCAGTTCTTCGGCCTGGTCTCGCTGCCGATCGGGCAGCGCTCGGGGTTGGCGGCGGTGATCGATCAGCAGATCGACGCGCTCGACCGGCAGATCATGGTCAATCCAGCCAAGCTCGCGCTGGTGCGCACCGCCGCCGACGTCACCGCGGCCGGCGCGCGCGGGGCGATCGGCGCGCTCCTGGGCATCGAGGGCGCGCACTCGCTCGAAGGCGAAATCGAGAAGCTCGAGCACTTCGCCCGCCGCGGCGTGCGCTACCTCGGCCTCTGCCACTTCAGCGCCAACGAGGCTTGTTTTCCCGCGATGGGGCGCGGTCGCCGCGACACCGAAGGCCTCACCAGATTCGGCCGCGAGGTGGTCGCCCGCTGCGAGTCGCTCGACGTGATCGTCGATCTCTCGCACATCAACCACGCCGGTTTCATGGAGGTCTGCGCGATGGCAACGAAGCCGCCGATCGTAAGCCACACCGGCGTGGCGGGCGCCTTCGAGCACTGGCGCAACATCGACGACGCTCAGCTCCGCGCCGTGGCCGACAAGGGCGGCTGCGTCGGGATCATGTTCTGCCCGAAATACCTCGGCGGCGACGGCCTCGATCCGGTGGTGAAGCACATCCAGCACATCGTCTCGGTCTGCGGCGAAGACGCCCCGGCCCTGGGCTCGGACTGGGACGGCTTCATCGTCCCCACCAAAGACCTCTGCGACGTCTCCCGCTTACCCCTGTTGACAGACGCCCTCTTGAAGGCCGGCATGAAGGAAGAGACGATCGGCAAGATCCTTCACGGCAACGTCATGCGCGTGTTGGCTTCCACTTGACCTGACCGCGCGCGTCGACCCAACCGCGCCCGCGAAGCTGGTCAGCGTGGAGCGTTCGCGGTACGTTCGCCGCGATGGCAAGCTCCGCGAAGAAACCGGATCCGCCTGCGACCGAAGCGGATCTCCTCGCCCTGCCGGAGCAAGGGCGAGGCTACGAGCTGATCGACGGCGAGCTCGTGCAGAAGCAGGCGGGGTTCCGTCACAGCCGTGCGCAGTTCCGGCTGCGGCAGCCCCTGGCGCCGTACGATCGAAGCGGCGGCAGCGGCGACCGTCCGGGCGGCTGGTGGTTCCTCACGGAGCAGCTCGTCCGGTTCGCCTCCGGGCAGACACTGCGCCCCGATGTGGCCGGCTGGCTGCGCGAGCGCTTGCCCGAGCCGCCCGAGGACCAGGAGACCGTGCTCCACGTGCGGCCCGACTGGATCGGCGAGATCATTTCCTCCTCGAACGCCGCTAACGATCTCGTCAAGAAGAGGCGCATTTACCACGCCCATGGCGTACCCCATTACTGGATCATCGACCCCCGCGACGAGACGCTGACAGTGCTGCGCTGGACTCCGGATGGATACGTCGGAGTGCTCAGCGCCCTGCGCAGCGAGCGCGTCCGGCCAGAGCCCTTCGCAGCCGTGGAGTGGCTGGTGGGGATACTCTTCGGCGACGACGACGACGGCCCGCCCGCTTGATCGGTTGACGCGCCGCGCTTACCCTTGTTGACAGACGCCCTCTTGAAGGCCGGCGTGAAGGAAGAGACGATCGGCAAGATCCTTCACGGCAACGTCATGCGCGTGCTGGCCTCTTGAGACGGGGCGCGAACCGGAATTTAACGCGAAGGCGCAAAGACGCGGAGGCGCAAAAAGGCAAGAGCGAGAATCAGAGTTATTAATTCTAACTCTCGCTCTCCGTATTTTTGCGCCTCTGCGTCTCCGCGCCTTTGCGTTTTTCTCTTCCGGAAATCTCAGCTCGCCTCGGCCGCAGCACCCTTGGAAGCGGGCTTGCCCTCGGCGTAGAGCGCCTCGATCTTCGGCCCGAACTTCGCCCAGACGACGCGGCGCTTCACCTTGAGCGAGGGGGTGAGCATGTCGTTCTGGGCGGTGAAGTCCTCGGACGTGAGGGTGATTCGCTTCACCTTCTCGAAGCCCTTGAACTCGCCGGAGACCTTGTCGACCTCGGCCTGCATCATCTCTTTCACCTTGGCGTTCTCGAGGAGCTTCTCGTCCGCTTCGGCCGAGACTCCGTTGCTCGCGGCCCAGGCCTTCACGGCGTCCATGTCGGCGACGATCAGCGCCACGTTGTAGAGCTTGTTGTCGCCGTAGATCATCGCGTTGATGATGAAGGGAGAGAGCTTGAGCTTCTCTTCCAGCGGCGCGGGGGCCACGTATTTGCCGTTCTCGAGCTTGTACTGCTCCTTGATCCGGCCGGTGATGTAGAGGAAGCCGTCGTCGTCGACGTAGCCGAGATCGCCGGTGCGGAAGCCGCTGTCGTCGGTCATGGCGGCCTTGTTGTCCTCGTCGCGGTTGTGATAGCCCACCATCACGTTGGGGCCATAGACCACGATCTCACCGTGCTTGGGGTCGCCCGAAGCGCCCTTGTCGATCACCAGCTTCACGCCGGGGATGGGCTGGCCGACGCTGCCAATCCGGTGGCCGCCGGGGCGGTTCATCGTGGTGATCGGGCTCGTCTCGGTCAGGCCGTAGCCCTCGTACACGGTGATCCCGAGGCTGTCGATGAACTCGCCCACGTCCTTGGACAGGGCCGATCCGCCGCTGAAGGCGTACTTGAGGCGGCCGCCGAAGCGCGCGCGGATCTTGGTGAAGACCACCTTGTCGGCGACGGCGAGGGTGGCCTTCTCGACGATGCCGAGGGCCCCGCCCTTCTTCTGCTTGCTCGCGGCGTTGAGGCCGGCGTGAAACAGCTTTTGCACGAGCGGCGGGCGCGCGGCCATCTGCTTGTTCACGCCGTCGTAGATGCGGTTGAAGATCCGCGGCACGCTCATCAGCACCGTGGGCTGCACCTCGGCGAGGTTGGCGATGATCTTGTCGACGGCCTCGCAGATGGCGATGGAGGCGCCGCGCGAGAGCATGCAGTGGAGCTCGCAGGTGTGGCCGAACGAGTGGGCCCAGGGCAGGAACGAGAGGCTGCGATCCTGATCGTTGAGGGGCAGCATGCCCTGCACGGCGTTGATGTTGGAGATCAGGTTGCCGTGCGAGAGGATGACGCCCTTGGGGTTGCCGGTGGTGCCCGAGGTGTAGATCAGGCAGGCCACGTCCTTGGCGTCGGGGTGGATCGACGGGGTAGGCGCCTTCGCGCCGGCCTCGCAAATGGCCGTGTAGGAGAGCGGATCCGTCTTCGGAAGGTTGAGCCCGATCACGTGCTGGATCGAGGGGGCCTTCTCCTTCAGCTCCTTGCACTTCTCGAAGATCTCGTCGGTCGCGGCGATGACGGTGGAGGCGTTGCAGTCGTTGCAGATGAAGGCCCACTCCTTCGCGAGCTGGGCCTCGTACATCGGCACGAGGGCGGCGCCGATGCCGAAGCAGGCGTAGGCGGCCACGGCCCACTCGACGCGGTTGTTGGAGATGATCGCGACGTTGTCGCCGCGCTTCACGCCCAGGGCCACGAGGCCGGAGCGGAACTCCTCGACCTGCTTCCCCGTCTCGGAGTAGGTCGTCCACCCCCACTGCCCGTTCTTCTTCGTACCGAAGAGCTGGCGAGGGCCGAAGGCCTTCACCGAGCGCTCGAACATATCGACAAGGTTCTCGTACTTGGCGGACGACATCGTGCTCTCCTCTTCGCGAACGGCCCCGGGGCGGCTTCCCCCGAGGTGCCGGTAGCGACGCGCGAGGCTAGAATCCCGCCTCTCCCACGTCAATCGAAGTGGCCCCGGGCCTTCCGGTTTGTTACGAGGTGGCCGCATGTCCTCCTACGCGATCACGACGTTCGGCTGTCAGATGAACGTGCACGACTCCGAGAGGATGCACGAGGTCCTCCGTGGCGCGGGCTACACCGAGGCCTCTGCCAGCGTCGCCGACGTGATCGTGTTGAACACCTGCAGCGTGCGCGAGAAGGCCGAGCAGAAGCTCCGGAGCGAGGTCGGCCGCCTGGCGAAGCAGAAGCGCAACCAGCGCGATCTGGTGGTCGTCGTCGCCGGCTGCGTCGCGCAGCAAGAGGGCGAGCGCTTGATCAAGCAGCTCCAGGGCATCGATCTCGTCGTCGGCCCCGACAACATCCCCGAGCTCCCGCGCCTCCTCGAAGAGCTGGCCCTCGGCGCGCTGCCCACGGTGCGCACGGTGTTCGACCTCGAAGCGCCGAAGTTTCTCACCGCGCTCTCGGTCGCGGGAGCAAAGACCACGGCCTTCGTCACGATCATGAAGGGCTGCGACGAGCGCTGCTCGTTCTGCATCGTCCCGTACACGCGCGGGCCCGAGCGCTACCGCCCGAGCGGCGAGATCATCGGCGAAATCGCGGCCCTCGTCGCCGTCGGCGTGAAGGAGATCACGCTGCTCGGACAGACGGTCAACAGCTACACCGATCCCACCAACGCGCTGCCGCCCGCGCCCGACGCCAGCGCGGACGATCCCGACGAGAGCGAGTTCGCCGCGCTCCTCCGCGCCATCGCCGCGCAGGTGCCCGACCTCGTGCGGCTCCGCTACACCAGCCCGCACCCGCGCCACCTCACCCGCTCGCTCATCCGCGCGCACGCCGAGGTCGCGGTCCTCGCCAAGCACGTGCACATGCCGGTGCAGTCGGGCAGCGATCGCCTGCTAAAACGCATGATCCGGCGCTATTCGCGCGCCGAGTACCTCGAGCGCACCAGCGCGCTCGTGGCCGCGGTCCCGGGGCTCACGCTCTCCACCGACATCATCGTCGGCTTCCCCGGCGAGACCGACGAGGACTTCGACCTCACGCTCTCGCTGGTGCGCGAGGTCGGCTTCAAAGGCCTCTTCGGCTTCAAGTACTCCGAGCGACCGTTCACGCCGGCGCGCAAGCTGGCCGACGACGTGACCGAGGCGCAAAAGAGCGAGCGGCTCGCGCGCCTCTTCGAGCTGAGCGAAGGGCTCCTGGCCGAGCACCTCGGCGGCCTCGTCGGCAGCGCCCAGCGCGTGCTCGTGGAAGGCCTCGACAAGGAGCGCGGCGAGCTCTGGTCGGGCCGCACCGACCGCCACGAGATCGTCCACATCACCGGCGCCGCGGGGCTCGATCTCGCCGGCTGCGTCGTCACGGCCGACATCGTCCGCGCCAACAAGCACTCTCTCCAGGGCGAGCTCGGCGCGGCGGCGCGCGCGGCGGCTCGCCCGCGTACCGCCGCGGAAAAAGCGCCGCGACGCTCGCTCCCCCTGGTCGTCGCCGCCGCGGAAGGTGCTTGATTCATGGCGCTCGTTCTCCCCTTCGGGATCCATCGTCCTCGCCTGGGCAAAGGCGTCTTCGTCGCCCCCAACGCCACGCTGATCGGGGACGTCTTCCTCGACGACGGCGCCAGCATCTGGTTCGGCGCCGTGCTCCGCGGCGACGTCGGCGCGATCCGGATCGGCAAGCGCTCCAACATCCAGGATCTGGCCTGCGTCCACGTCACCGACGGCCTCTCGAACACCGTCGTCGGCGACGACGTCACCGTCGGCCACGGCGCCATCCTCCACGGCTGCATCGTCGGCGATCGCTGCCTCATCGGCATGGGATCGATCCTCCTCGACAACTGCGAGATCGGCGCCGGCTCGGTCATCGCCGCGGGCACCGTCGTCACCGCGCGGACCAAGATCCCGCCGCGGTCGCTGGTGCGCGGCACGCCCGCCAAGATCATCCGCGAGGTCACCGAGCAAGAGGGCCTGCTCGGCGTCCTCGGCGCCGAGCACTACGTGAACGACGCGCGCCGCTACCTCGCCATCTGCGGCGATCCCGACGAGGCGCGGAGCGCGCGCCACGACGATCGCGGCGCGGCGCGCGAGGCCGCCGACGCGGTCGAGGACGACGAGCGCCGGGCGCGGGCGCTCGACCTCGGCAGCGATCGCGACGCCAACGAGGACTGACCGATGAACATCGTGGTCAACGGCGAAGGCCGAGAAATCCAGGCTGAAACCACGGTGCGCGGCCTGATCGAGCTCCTCGATCTCGCCTCCGGACCGGTCGCTGTCGAGCGCAACGGGGAGATTGTCCCGCGCGCCGATCACGCGAGCACCGCGCTCGCCGAGGCCGACGTCATCGAGATCGTCCACTTCGTCGGCGGCGGCTGATCCCGCCTTCGCCTTCGTGGCAGCCCAGTGTGACGCGATTGTGTCGGGATCACGCTACCTCGGCGCGGACGCACGCACCTGAGGTATATTCGGCGCCGTGACCACCGAGCTCACCCCGATCCCGGGGGATTCCCAGCCTTCTGCGCCGCCCGCCTCCAACCCTGCGCCCTCCGTCTCGTTCATCGACACGGGTGATCCGGCTCAGTACCTGAACCGCGAGCTCTCCTGGCTCGAGTTCAACGCGCGCGTGCTCGCCGAGGCGGGATCGTCGGACGTCCCGCTCTTCGAACGACTGAAATTCCTGGGGATCTTCTTCTCCAACCTCGACGAGTTCTTCATGGTCCGCGTGGCCGGCTTGCAGGCCCAGATCCTGCGAACGATCACCGAGCTGCCGCCCGACGGCCTGCTCCCGCACGAGCAGCTTGTGGCGATCAGCGGCCGCGTCCACTCGCTCGTCGACGCCGCCTACAAGCTCTTCAACGCCGAGGTCATGCCGGCGATGAAGCGCGCGGGCATCGTCATCCTGCGCCCGGAAGAGCTCGCGCCGCTCGAGCTCGCGGCCCTCGACGAGCGCTTTCGCACCGACATCTTCCCGGTGCTCACGCCGCTGGCGATCGATCCCGGCCACCCGTTCCCGCACCTGCGCAACAAGACGATCAACCTCGGGATCATGTTCTCGCGCGAGCACGACGGGCAGGAGCCGGGCTTCGGCGTGATCCAGGTCCCGGCCATGCTCAGCCGGCTGATCCGCGTCCGCGTCGAGGGCACGATCCGCGCGTTCGTCCTGCTCGAAGACGTGATCGCTCGTCATGTGAAGGAGTTCTTTCCCTCGGCGCGCCTGCGCGGCACCTACGCCTTCCGCGTCACCCGCAACTGGGATCTCGAGATCGACGAGGAAGAGGGCGAGGACCTCCTGCAGACGATCCAGGCCGAGCTCCGCCGCCGCGATCGCGGCAACGCGGTGCGGATCGAGATCGGGATCATCGGTATCGGCGAGGGCGTCGACGCCAGCGTCCAGCGCCTTTGCCGCGCGATTCACGTGGATCACGCGCTCGACGTCTACCGGGTCCAGGGGCCGCTCTACCTCACCGATCTGCTCGGGATCATGTCCGACGACGAGCGGCGCGAGCACCGCGACGAGCCCTTTGCGCCCCAGGTCACCCCGCCGATGCGCGAGGTCGACGACATCTTCGCGGTGATCCGCGAGCGCGACGTCCTGCTTCACCACCCGTACGACTCGTTCGATCCGGTGGTGGAGTTCGTCTCGCGCGCCGCCGACGATCCCAACGTCCTGGCGATCAAGCAGACTCTGTATCGGACCGGCGGCGACTCGCCGATCCTCAAAGCCCTGGCGCGAGCGGCCGAGTCCGGCAAGCAGGTCACGGCCATCGTCGAGCTCAAGGCCCGCTTCGACGAGGCCAGCAACATCCAGTGGGCGCGCACCCTGGAGCAGAGCGGCGTGCAGGTGATCTACGGCCTCCTGGGCCTGAAGACCCACGTGAAGGCCCTGCTGGTGGTGCGCCGCGAGAAGGCCGATCGGCTCCGTCGGTATGTCCACCTCTCCACCGGCAACTACAACCCTCAGACGGCCCGGCTCTACACCGATCTCGGCCTGTTCACGGCCAACCGCGAGATCGGCGAGGACGTCACCTCGCTCTTCAACCTGCTCACCGGCTACAGCGCTCCTTCCAAGTGGAACCGCCTGGTGGTCGCCCCGCTCGGGCTCCACGAGGCGGTGCTGGGGCTGATCACCCGCGAGGCCGCCCACGCGCGCGCCGGGCGGCCGGCGCGGATCATCGCCCAGATGAACTCGCTCGTCGACGTCGACGTCATCGACGCGCTCTACCGGGCCTCGCAGGCCGGCGTGGAGATCAAGCTGGACGTCCGCGGGATTTGCTGCCTGCGCCCGGGGATCCCCGGCCTCTCCGATCGGATCCAGGTCCACGCCGTCATCGATCGCTTCCTCGAGCACTCGCGCGTCTCGCGCTTCCTCAACGGCGGTGCCGAAGAGGTCTACATCTCCAGCGCCGACTGGATGCCTCGCAACTTCCACCGTCGGGTCGAGCTCCTGGTCCCGATCCTCGACGCGGCGGTGCGCGAGCGGATAACAGGCATCATGGATACCCTGTTTGCCGACAACACCAAGACCTGGGAGCTCAACCGAGAGGGCAAGTACCTCAAGGTCGCGGCGCCCACGGGCGCTCCGGCGGTGCGCGCTCAACACCGCTTCACCGAGCTCGCCCGCGAGCGCGCCAAGCTCACCGATCCGCTGATGCGCACCGGGAGGTTTCATATCCTCCAGGTGCCGCCCAGCCTGGTGGAAGAGGCCCGGCGCACCAAGAACGGAAAGAAGAAGAAGGTCCAGTAGCTTCCGGCGACGACGATCGGAGGACGTCGGCGCGGCGTTCGAGGTAGAAGGCGGCTCATGAAGAGCCACAACCCCGACGCGCGTCCTCGCTCCGGCCTCGGCCTCGTCACGTCGGTGCGGGCGCGGGGCCGGGGGATCATCGTGCTCGCGGGGCCGTCGTCGTGTGGCAAGGGCGCGGTCGCGGCGGCGCTGCGCAAGACGCTGCACCTGCCCCCCGAGAACCACCTGTCCATGGGCGAGGCGCTCCGCGAGATCGTCGAGAAATCGGCTGCGGATCCCGCGTTTCGCGCGACGGTGGGCGAGCGCTACGGGGTGCACGCCGACCGCGGGATCTTCGACGCCGGGGTGACGCCGCCGGCGATCGTGCAGAAGGCGCGGCAGTACGAGGGCGAGCTCCGCGCGCGCTTCGGGGCGGCGCCGACGCAGGTCGACTGGCTCTCGCTCTGCGTGACGGCGGGCTTGCTCGTCCCCGACGCCTGGAGCGAGCGGATCATCGAGGGCGTGATCGCCGCGCGCGCCGCGCAGGACGAGGTGCTGATCCTCCTGGACGGCTACCCGCGCACCGAGGTCGCCGCGCGCCACGTGCTCGATCTGTCGTCGCGCCTGGGGATCGGGATCTTGAAGGTGATCCACCTCAGCATCAGCAAGGGCGAGATGCACCGTCGCGCCCTCGGGCGAGCCCGGATGGACGACACCGAGGAGATGCTGGAGCGTCGGTATCAGTTCTACATCGACCACGTGCAGCCGGCGATGGAGGCGCTGAAGGCCAGCCTGGGGAGCCATTCGGTCGCGCTGATCGACGCGCAGCAGCCCTCGTATCACCCCGACGGGACGCTGGATCTCGAGGGCTCGGTGCGCAACGTGGCCCACGCGGTCCTGGTGGCGCTGGGGGTCTCACGGCACATCCTCGATCACCTCGAAGAGGGCCAGTCCCCGAGCAAGCCCTGATCCGCTGGCAGGCGCCGGGGAAGGTGCTGCGCCCGCGTCGGACCAGCGGCAACAGCGCGGGTGGCTATTTCGTGATCTTGTCGGGATCGCCGAGGAACTCGAAATGCATCGTGTCCTCGAGCGTGTCGTTGCCGAGCCAGTCGAAGCCGAAGCGCTCGAAGGCCTTGATCCAGGCCTTGGGCAGCGTGGTGCGCTTGCTCACGTCGCCGGGGTTCTTGCAGATCGGGTTGCTGGGCCAGGGCTCGACGCACTTGCAACAAGGGTTCTTGTCGGGATCGATGTCGACGGCGATGCCATAGAGGTGATTGGACACCTCGACGCCACGGTAGGTGTTGGCCTCGCGGAAGCCGCCGATCGCCCGGGGTTTGTAGCGCGAGGCGCCGGTCGCGGTCTTGAGGAGGCGCTTCTCGACGCAGGCGAGGGCCGGGGCGATCTTGGCGTGGATCGAGATGGGCAGACCCATGAAATGCACGGTCTTGGCCTGCGCGTGCGAGCTCTTGCCGGCGGGCTGCGCGGTGTCGTCGTCGGGGTAGCCGTAGCGCTCGGTGCGCCAGCGGACGGCCTCGGCCTGCTTCTTCGTGTCGATGATCCCCTTCTGGAGGAAGGAGCGTCGCTCGAGGAACTTCTGCGGGGGCTGGACGCGGCAGCCGTACTCGAACTGCCCGCGCGGCGCGGCGTGCCCCTTGGCGAAGGCCGAGGGCTCGGCCGCGAGGTCCCACGCGCCGACCGCGACCAGGCCCACCGCGGCGGCGATGAGGCCCCGCGAGAAGGCGCGCGTGCCAGGTCGGGGGAGGGAGGGGAAGGAGCCCACGTCGGGGTTCATAGACGAAGACCCCCGGGGGCGCCATTCAACGGGCACCATCCCGGGACGTCGATTTCTCGATCAGGGCGTGACGGTCAGCGTCGGGAGCTGCGTCGTCTCGAAGGTGAGGCTCGCGTTCGAGCCGGCCCCGTTGGTGTCGCAGTAGGTCCAGTCGGTGCCATTCTGGCTGAAGCGGTAGGCGTAACGATAGCTGCCCACGGCGGGGGCCGTGAACGAGGCCTGGTATTCGTCGTCGTTGCCCACCTGGACATTGAAGCTGGCCGGGAAGAACTGCCAGCCGCTCTGCCACTCGGGGTTGACCGACGCGGGGCCATAGCCCACCTGAGCGACGACGCCCGCCGCGGCGCCGGCCGCGGGCGTGACGCCGGCCTCGAAGATCCGGCCATAAACGAGGGGCGTCATCGTCCCGGTCTGGACGCTGATCGTGGTGTTGGGGAACTGGATCACGCAGTAATCGGCCTCGGCCGGCTGGCCGCTGTCGTTCAGGGTCAGATCGCCGCCGCAGGTGCAGACCTGCGCGGGAGAGGCCGAGTTGCGCGGGGTGGGGGCGGCCGCGGTGAAGTCGGTGGCGTTCTGCCCGGTGTCGGTGCAGCCCGCGCCGAGGCGAGTGGCGGCGTTCTGGCCGTTCGGCGCGGGCGTCGGCCCGGTCCCTTCAAAGCAGTTGGCGGTGACGCCATAGCCGGCGAAGTCCACGATCGTCGCGCCGACAGGGCACATGCCGACCAGCGTGGTTCCATCGTTGACGAGGGCGATCTTGCCGGCCGTCGAGGCGAAGCCGATGGCGCCGGTCGCGTCCGGGGTCGGCAAATCCGCGCCGATCGCCGCCGCGCTCTGCTCTTGAACGAGGAAGTAGCCGCCCGCCGCGATGGTGCCCGTGAGCGCCGTCTTCGACCAGGCCATCCCCGTCGCGGCGGCGTATTGCACCGACCACCCGGTGAGGTTGACGGGCTGGCTACCGCGGTTGTGGAGCTCGACGTAATCGTTCTTGTAGATCGCCATGTTGTTGCCGCCGGCGCCGTACACCTGGCTGATGACCACGAAGCCGGCGCCGGTGCAGGCCGACGCGGGCAGGCGCGTGGCGAAGCCCGTGGCCGAGGTGTACGCGGCGATCGCGCTGCCGGAGGAGTCTTTGGCCGCCGAGGTGACCTTGACCTTGAAGGTGTTCCCGTACGAGAAGCCGGGCGCCGCGACCAGCGTCGCCACGCTGTTGCCGGCCGACATGACCGGCGCCGCGGCCGCGAAGGCGAGGCAGGTGGCGAAGCCGTCGGTGGAGACCTGGATTGACCCGGTGCAGGCGCCGCTCGTGGTCTGCGCGGTGAGCGTGGCGGGCATCATCGGCCCGGTGAAGGTGATGGCCAGCGGCGACGACTCGAGAACGGCAGTCGCCCCGTCGGCCGGAGAGGTGGAGAGCACCCCGCCCACCAGGCAGATGTTGTTCGTGCAGACGCCGCTGCCACAGTCGGTGTTGGCGTTGCACGGCGAGCCGAACGCGCAGCCGATGCACGAGCCGCCGCAGTCGACGCCGGTCTCGTTCCCGTTCTTGGCGCCGTCGGTGCACGTCTCGCACGCGTTGTTGACGCAGGATCCGCTGCTGCAATCGGCCGCGGTGGTGCACTGGACGCAGGCGCCGTTGGCGCTGCATACCTTGCCTCCCATCTGCGCGCAGGCCGTCCCGGCGGGCAGCGGCGTGTGGACCGGAGCACCGTTGACGCAGGTGTCGGCGGTGCACTGGTTCCCGTCGGTGGAAGGATCGTTGGGGTCGACGATGCTGACGATGGTCCCGGAGCCGTTGCACTCGTTCATGTGGCAATCGCCGCCGACCTGCGTGGCGATGACGGTGCCGACGGGCTGGAACGCGAGGCCGCAGGCGCCGCCCGCGCAGGTGCGAGTCTGGCACTCGGTGTCCATCCCGGGGCAATCCGAGGCCTGGTTGCAGCCAAGGCACGCTCCGTTGCCATCGCAGACCAGGACGCCGCCGCAGGAGGTGCCCTGAGCCGCCGGCGGGTTGGAGGGGACACCCGCGGTGCACACGTCGCCGGTGCAGCTCTTTCCATCGACCGGAACATCGTTGTTGTTGACGGCGGAGGCCACGGCGCCGTTGTCGTCACAGATCTCGTCGTGGCAGTTTCCCGGCGTCTGCACCGCGATCTTGGTGCCACCGGCCACGTTCACCGGGGTGCACTGGCCGGCGACGCAGGTGGCCGTGATGCAGACGCTGCCAGTGTCTGGACAGTCGGCCGCTGTGGCGCAGTTGCCGGCCATTCCGCCGGTTCCCATGCTTCCCGTGCTTGTCGTGGAGCCGCCTCCCGTGCCCGCCGCCGAGGTCGAGCTGGTCGATCCGCCGCCCGCGCCCCCGCTGCCGGAGCTGGTGCTCGCCGCGCTGGAGGTCGCGCTCGACGACGCCGCGGTGCTCGTCGACTCGTCGCCGGAGGTGGAGGTGGTGCCGCCCGTGAGCTCACCGCCGCCGCAGCCGACGGCGATGGGAAGGAGGACGAGGGCAGAGGCTACGGCGATGGGGAAGGGAGTAAAGCGCATGGTGTCAGGGTGGACCGTATCGCAAGAGACGTCCGGGGTGGGGGGCGATCGACCGGGCTCGCGCGCCGAGGCCGGCCCGCTCGCCGCCCCGCGACAGCGATGCCAGGGCAGCCGTAGCGCCGATCGGCTCGACCCGTCGAAAATCCCTGCAAACAGGCGCGGCACAGACCGTGCCTTTACGCCAATCCTACCTCGGAGGAGCGAATGCGCCCCGCCGGGACGCGGCTCTGCTTGCTTTGCTCTGGTTCGTTGGGGCTGCGCCCCAAACCCCGCGTCCGCTTCGCGGCCGCCCTGGTTCCGCCCGGGGATCCACGAAATACGATCAAACTTCTGACGGGCGGAACCAGGCTTCCTTTCCTTAGCTTACCTTTTCTCTTCCTTTCTCATCCGTGGCTTTTCCTGGCTACCACGGGAGCTCTGATGGACGACGAAACTCGATATCAAGGGACGTGGTGCGCCCGCCGGCCGGATCCGCGCGCGCACCGCCTGATTGCCTCTCTCCTGGTCGCGGGGGTCGGGTGCGCGGCGCTGGTGGCCGCCTGTGGCTCGGGCTCTTCCGACAACGGCGCCGGCGCCGGCGGCGGGGGATCGACCGTCGGCTCCGGGGGGAGCGGGCCGGTCGGACCCGCCACCGTGACCAGCGGCGGTCCCGTCGACGCCGGGTTGCCGCCCGAGAAAGAGGTCGAGTCGAGCTACGGCGCTCCGGTGGCGACGGGCAAGTACGTCTGGGTGGCCAACCCCAGCAGCGGCCGAGTCGCGTACATCGACGCGATCACCCTGGAAATCAAGCTCGTCGACGCGGGCAACGGCCCCACGTTCGTGGCCGCGGTGCCGGATCCCAGCGACGATATCGCCCTGGTGCTCAACGTCCTCTCGAACGACGCCACGCTCCTCCGCGCCACCGCCTCGGGGCTCACTGCGCTGTCGCTCCCGGTGCCCTCGTCGGGTAACGGATGGTCGGTCTCCCAGAGCGGCCGCTGGGCCGTGGCCTGGACCAACGCGCGCTCCGTGAAGAGCCCTGATCCGGTCGAGGGCTATCAGGACATCACCGTCCTCGATCTCACCAAGGGCGCCGAGAAGGCCACGCCGCTCACGGTCGGCTATCGCCCCTTCTCGATCACCTTCGACGCCGCCTCGGGGCAGGCCTTCGCCGTCACCGAGGACGGGGTCAGCGTCGTCGATCTCGGCGCGCCGCAAGGCCCGGCGGTGATCAAGAACATCGCCTACTCCGATCCTCCGCCGCTGGTCGCGCCCGACGTCTCGATCACCCCCGACGGGGCCTATGCGCTGCTCCGGAGCGACCAGCCGAGCATTGGAGTCCTCTCGCTCGCCGACGGCGCCCGCGTCGACGTCCCGCTCCCGGGCAAGCCCACCGATCTCGACCTCTCGGCCGATGGATCCCGCGCTGTCGCGGTGGTGCGCGATACCAGCCAGGTGGCGATCCTGCCGGTCCCGGCCATCTTCAACGATCCTTCGGCGGTCACGCTCGTCACCATCGACGCGCTGATCGGATCCACCGCGCTCGCGACCCAGAGCTCCAGGGCCTTCTTCTACACCAACGCCGTGTCGAGCCCGCTCCTCGCGGTGATGGACACGCTGGCGGCGCCGCCCAGCCCGCGGCTGATCAAGCTCCGCGCGCCGATCCTCGCGGTGTTTCCCACGCCGGACGGGTCGCACGCGCTGATCCTCCACGACGCCCTCAACGACGCGGGCTCGCACTACCCGGCGGCCTTCAGCATCGCGCCGATCGCCCTGGATTTGCCGCCGAAGATCGTCGGGCTCGACGCCCCGGTGATCTCGATCGCGGTGGCGCCGGCGGGCGATCACGGCCTGATCGCCGCCGGCGACGCGGGGACTGGCATCTTCCAGCTCATCGTCGCCAGCATGCCTTCGCTCAGCGTGCAGAAGCTCCCGCTCGCGAGCCTGCCCATCGCCGCCGGCATCGTCGCCGGCGCCAATCGCGGCTTCGTGGCGCAGAAGCACCCCGACGGCCGCATCACCTTCGTGAACCTCAAGACGGGTGACGCCCGGACCCTGACCGGGTTCGAGCTCGGAACCCAGGTCGTCGACGGTAGCAAATGAACAACGATATCTCTCTCCGTCGCTGCCTGACGGCAGCCTGCCTCTTCACCGTGGCTCTCCCGGCTTGCGGTGACCGTGACGCGGTGTGGAGCGCCGCTCCCACGCTGATCACCTCCCACGGGCTCGCCGGAGCCGCCGCGTTCGTCGACGTCAACGCCGGGCGGGTGCTGCTCACGCCGGTCGCGCAAGATCTCACCATCTCGCCGGTGTCGGTGCCGATGCGGAGGGGATTTGCCAGCTCCCAGGCCACGCCCGACGGCTCGGCCCTCCTGGTCCTGGCGCGGGGCGACGTCCCCCGGCAAAAGGCCGACGATCAGAAGCCGGGCCTGGCGATGATCGACGGCGGAGCCACTCCGCACCTCCTCCGGACGTACGATATCTCCGACCCGCTCTCGGGCCTGGCGATCGATCCCGAAGGGCACTTTGCCGTCATCTATCCTTCGGCCGCCGACTCCTCGTTCGTGGCCAACCCCAACGAGCTCGCCATCGTCGATCTGGCGCAGCCGCCGGGGCTCGCCAACCCCACCTCGCTCACCCTTCGAAGCTTTGGCGGCCGGCCCGAGGCCCTGGTCTTCACTCCCACCCTCGGCCTCCCGGGCGCGGCGCGTCGGCTGCTCGTCGTCCTCACCGATCGGGACGTGGGCCTCATCGATCTCAGCCAGCCCGAGAAGGGCGACGTCACCGTGCGGCTGAGCTCGACCGGAGATCGGGTGACGCCGGTCCAGGTCGCGGTCAGCGACGGTGATCCGGCGCGCGACGACGACGCTCGCCTCGCCATCCGCCTCGCCGGCGATCCGAGCGTGATCCTCGTCGATCTGGTGAAGTCGACCGCGAGCGACTCCCTCCACGATTTCAAGCCCACACCGAACGTCGTGCTGGCCTCGGGGCCGCCGAGCGACGTGGCCTTCGTCAACACCGACGGCGGGCTCCGCCTCGCCGCGCTCGTGCCCTCGAAGCAGAGCCTGTCGCTCATCGATCCGGCCACCGGCGTCTCCAAGGACGTCTTGCTCGACGCGCCGTACGAGCACCTCTCGCTGGTGACGGGCGTCGTCGGCGGCTCGGCGTCGGGCGCCGACGTGGCCTTGCTCTGGTCGGCGTCGAGCCCGTACATCTCCTTCGTCGCGCTCGGATCCACGGCTGGAAAGCCCTACAAGAGCGTAGAGCGGCTCCAGCTCGAGCAGCCCGTCGCCCGGGTGATCAACGTGCCCGCGCCCAACGATCGCCTCAAGATCCTGGCCGCCGCCGACGGCCGCGCGTTCTTCGTGCTCGACCTCATCGCCCGCACCGCGTCTCCCATCCTCTCTTCGGCCTACGGGGTTCAGGTCACGGTCTCGGCCGATGGACAGCGATCGTGGCTGCTCGCGCCCGGCGGATCCGATCTCGCCGCGCTCAGCCTCTTCAACCTTCATCCGCAGAACTTCACCCTTGGCTCGCCGCTGCAAGACGCCTTCGAGGTCAGTCGACTCGGCGGCGGGCGCGCGCTGATCGCGGTGCATTCCGATGGAGATCTCGGCCTCACCGTGCTCGACGGCGAGCACCCTTCACTCGAGACCGCGGTGCAGTACCGCGGCCTCCTCCTCGGGAGCCTGCGATGAGCGCTCGATCCTTCCTTGGCGCGGCGGCGCTGGTCGCCACGATCGCGCTGCCCCTCTCGGCCCGCGCCGAGCCGCCTCCCTCCGCGGAGATCACGCTGAAGAGCGATGTCGCGGCGCCGCGCAAGCCCTCGTTCCACGTGCCGGAGATCAACCTCGCGCTCGGCTTTCGCGCCATGGTCATGCCGAGCGCCGGGCTCGATCCGTACGCCAGCGACAACGGCGTCCTTCAGCTCTCGCTCGTCGCGGGGCCAACGCTCCTCCAGATGGGCCGCGTCTCGATCGCCGCCCTCGGCGAGTGGAACTTCGGCGTCAGAGAGTCCACCGCGCGCAACGACGCCACATCGCTCACCCTGCATCGCCTGGGCGTGGGCCTCGAGTCGCGGTTCCAGCTCGGATCGCGGCTGATGCTCTTCGCCAAGCTCGCGCCGGCGGCGGTCAACCTGCGCGGCACGATCATGGATCCTGGCATCTCGCGGCCGCTGGTGTCGAGGAGCTGGAGCTGGGCGCTCGACACCACCGCGGGCGTCGGCGTCGTCTTCGCGAGGACCGGCTCGCGCGAGGCCCCCACCTCGCGCTTCTGGTTCACCGGCGAGCTCGGCTACGGCTTCGCCGGGCAGAGCGACATGATCTACGCCCCCGAGGCCGATCCCGCCGATCCCCGCAAATATGGCTCGATCATGCTCCCCGGGCTCCGGCCTTCAGGCGCCCTGGCGCGGCTCGCGCTGCTCGTCTCATTCTGACCTCCACGAACGCCGCACCCGTTGGCACGCGTGGAAGAGCCGCGGCGGCCCCACTACGTCAGACCAGGGTTACAAAGGAGAAGCCATCTTGAGTGAAGGCTCCACCACCTTCCAGGTCTTCATCCATCATTGCCAGGCAGTTGTGTAGGCGCGCCGTTGAACGTAAACGCACGAGGAAGTCGCGGAGGGGAGCGCCGCCGAACGCTCAGCACTTCCGCCTCTTCGCCCTTCGTCTCGGCCTCGCTACGCGAGTCCTCCGCCGCGTGGCTCCTGGGGGCATTGCATAAAGATCGGCTTGTCCCGCGAGGATGAGCTGGGTGATCTTCCCCGTCGGGTCGAGCGAAACCGCGACGGCGTTGTTGCGCGCGTCGTGGCGGTTCTTGGGCACGATCGGTGGGAGCGCACCGTTTCTCGGAACGAAGGTATTGGGACTCAGTAAGCGCTCGCCGACCGGCGGGCCAAGCTCTCCTTTCCAATCGGGGGGCGAGGTGATCGCAACCTTCGCGCTCCGCGCAAGTAACTCAATTCGATCGGGTCGTGGAGGGTTCGGGCTCTTGCCGAACTTGAAGGGCGTTACGATGGCGAGCTTGGGCTTCATAGTCTTCCACAGCGTGTCGTCGTGTGCTTCCTTCGAGGCGTGATGCGCGACGTTGACGACCTGCACCGGGTGAGTGATCTGGAGTCGCGCCCGCTGCCATCCTGAATGATGTTCATCGCCGCGCAGAAGATCACCTGCGAGGAGCACCGCCGCTTGGCCCCATCGGATCAGCACGGCCCCGCTGGTCAGATTCGGATCGTGCGTGCGCGACACTACCCCACTCGACGCAGCCGCGGTCAGAAGCGCGATTAACTGTTTCTGTACGCTATCAATGTCGCCGGGGGCGGGGCCACACGCCTCGATTTCCAGCTTGTAGCCACCGAATAAACGCGCGCCAATTAACCGCGTGTCGCACGCGAGGTGCGCAAATCCGGCAGCGTTCGTCTTCTCAACGCGTGGCTTCTCATCGTGAAAGCTGTTGAGAACACGCTTCAAGCCATCAAGATCGTCCAGATCCGGTGCGCTCCCGGCATGGACCAGCTCAAGCCACGCCGGTAGCGCTTTTTCATACTGAGGTGTGACGTGGGTAACGGTCCAGAGATGGTCGATCCTCCCCTCATAGGCCTTGATCAGCCGGCCAAGGCCACGGTAGTGGTCCGCGTGCGGATGGGTAAGACAGACGAAATGGAGGCGAAAAGCAGCAGGATCTGCGGTCTTCGCTGCGAATTTCGCGAGCAATTCGGCGACCGGATCGCCGCTGGTCGGCTCACGGCAGCCGTCGACGACACCGACCGATCCGTCGGGCAAGCGCACCACGATGGCCTCTCCCTCCCCGGGCCCGAAGACAGCAATGCTCAGCGCCCCGTCGGGCAAATGCTCCGGGAGGATCTCGGCGACATAGCTAGGCGTCACTTCGCGATGCCCTTGATCTCCGCCAGGAGCGAGTTCAAGCGTGCGCGATCGTCGTCAGTCAGCTTGCGGGTCTCTACCTCGATATGAAAGCCGTCCTTGCGATGTCCAGTCGGGGCCACGTCGACCCAGGTGCAGATCCACAGGAGATCGCCCACCGCTGGAGTTTGGCCGCCAAAGTGCTCGGGCACCGAAAGTGTCGTCAGTCCCTCGCAGCCATTCGGGCGCTCCCACAGCGTTGTCGTGACTTCGCCGGCCTTTGATACCTCGTCGACTCGACCCATGTACGCCGCGACCGAGATCGCCGTGCCGAGCACCTTGTCGGGTGGGGGCAAGAGCCCGCGGTCCGGACGATCCAGTCCGACAGGGAAGCGGCCAGGTCGGACGGCGACGTGACGTTCCAGAGCAAGGGAGGCCGGATCGTCGGCTCTCGCTCGTGGATAGTGAGGTAGCCTGGCACTCCGCAGCAGTTCGAACGCGGCCATGGTCAGGACAACTTCCTGTCGAGCAGGCGCAGAAAGCTTGAACGTAAGGGAGGAGCTTTTTCGCCGCGAAAGATATCGCGCAGCACATCCGCCTCTTCCATCCATAGCGGGTTGATAGCGAGCGGGTTGGCACTATCGCTGAGAGCCTCTACATGGATCGCTCTTCCCTGCGCCTCCTGGCCGCGCACTCGATTCACCAGCAAGCGCAGGACCTGTGGATCGTTCGGCCCCACGAGATCGAGCCATCGGGCCGCAGCGCGAATGTCCTGAAAATCCTGGGTCGCCACCAGAAGCGCCTCCCAGGCGACATCGGCATCTTGCAGCGCTTTCGGCATGAAGCCGTCGTCCGAGAGCGGCACCTTGGGATGGCGTGCAAGCCGGAGCGCCAGGCTGAGCACGGAGCGGGAAAGCCCCGGTACTGTCGGCGGTGTGTCGAAGACCACGAAGAGATCGCCGCCTTCGGCGAGCAAGGCCGACAGGAGGTATTCGAGGCGGCCTTCGAGAAAGGCCGCGTGCTCCTCGTCGTAGATAACGGGCAACACCTTGACGAGATCGCGCGGGAGCGCGCTGCTTGGTATCACCCGGAGATTCTTCGGGCCCTCTGGAAGCCTCCACAGGATAGCGTCCGGGGGCACGTCTTTCTCGGCGTTCCAGCCCGGCGGCGTGAAGAGAAGATAGTCGTTGAGGAACGGAACACCGACGGGCCCTTCGTCCGGAGGGATTTCGCCGCGCTCTTCGATTCGCGGCCTGGTATCGTGTACGCGGAGAAAGTCGTCCGGTGCGCGGCTGAGGTCGATCCGGTCGCGCGCGCCTACGCCGTTCCAGCGTGGAGCCTCCAGCGGGAGCACATCAGCGAGGCTCGTGCCGGTCAGATCCATGTCGATCAGCACCACGCGGGCGTCGGGGTTCTCGGTCGCGAGCGCCACCGCGGTGAGCAGGGAGAGCGTTGACTTGCCCACTCCGCCTTTCACCGAATGGAACGAGTAGCAATGCAGGCGTGAAGTCATCGTTTAGTGCCGGCGGCGGAGGGGTTCGCGAGCCCCAAGCGTCGCATTTCCCGTCGCAGACCGAGATGATCCGTGAACGGCGGAGCGGCTGTAAGCTTGGCGATCTGATGAAGCGAGAGATCGCGCGCCACGTTGGTGGAGGCCGATGCTCTGCGCGTGGCGAACAGCGCCGCATCGAGGCGCACCTTCTCGGGGAGCGTGGAGTCCTCCATGATGGCAATCAGGTGCTCTACCGCTCGAGCCCAAACGGCGTCGCGGCCGGCACGCTCGGCGGCGCCGGCCAGCGCGTCGATCAGGCGAGGGCGCCACTCCGCGTCGGCACGGCGGGCGAGGTCCAGGATCTGGTCCGCCTGCTCGGGGGTGAGTGCTTCGAGCAGGCCAGTGCCAAACGTCGCGATCACGTGCGGGCGAGCGCGATTCTCGGTGCACAACGCTTCGAAGACCTCAACAGCCCGTTCGCGCACGTCGCTCCGGAGGTGCTGTCCCTCGCGCTCGATCGCGAACGCGCACCAGGCGTGCCGCGAGGGATCGTGCGCGAAGCATTCGATCGAGTCGCGCTGCGCGTCGAAGCCAATTTTTTCGTCGATGCGGCTCTGCGCGATCCAGCCGATGCGGAGCTCGGTCATGAGCGTTCGCGCGGCGAGCGATGGCGAGAGCGAATACCCTTGCGGCCAGCCGAGGGCGTTTCGTCCGGCTGAAAGGGCGGCATCGGCGCGCTCCTCGGCGGCGCGCACGGGGCGCGCAGCCAGCCATTGAAGCCAGTGCACGAGTGGCTCCGGTGTCGGGAGCAACGTGCGATCGGGCTCGCGCTCGTAATGTGCAAGCACGCCGGCCATGAAGGCGATCTCCGCGACGTCCAGACCGGCTCCATCGAGCTCGAACCGCGCCGGATGAAGGGCGTCGGCGTCGGCGGGAAGAGGTTCGAGCTCGGCCGGAAGGCGCGCGCGCAGATGGGCAGCGAGCACTTCTTCATCTGCGCCGTAGAACGGGCTACGCCGAAGACAGGCTTGCAACCACCTTGCGACGGCCCAGCCGCGCGTAGCAGCGTCGTCGGGCTCGGTCGCGGCGACGATTCGAGCCGCGTGTTGAAGCGCGAGCGTCTCGAGGCGGCGCGGGATCGCGTCGGCTCGGCCCGCTCGCAGCCACGTCGCCAGCGCCCAGGTGAGACGCGCTGGGAGCTCATCGCGGAGATCGCGACGGATGGCATCGACGGTATAGAATGGCTCGTCGGCCGCGCGATTGAGGAGCCAGGCGAGCGCGGCTCCGCGCAGGCCGACGGGGTTTCCATCTTCGAGCAAGCGCAGCGCGTGGAGCACTTGCTCGCCCGCGTCGACGGGCTCGGGCTCCCACTCGTCGAGGGCGACGCCGGGGATCGCGCGATGGAGCTCGCGATGCTCGCGGGACGCTACAGTCAGGCGCAACCCCGCGGCCGCATCGACACGGGCGGACGAGAGGTCGGTTGCGCCGCGTGTGCCGCCATGGGGCAGAACGCGCAGGACTCCGAGATCCTGAATGAGCCGTCGGCCAGGGCTTTCCAGCCAAGCGCGCGCGAGCTCGCGGGGGTCCGCCGTATCGAGCTGGTTCCAGAGCGCGGCGTCGAGCGCCCAGAGATCGGGGAATGCGTCGCGCAGATGGGCACGGCCAATCCCCGCGGCGAACGCGGGAACCGCGCGTGCCTCGCCGTCGAGCGCGCCCTCGAGCACGTAGCCGGCGCGTGTCCTCGCCGGTGGTAACGCCTCGTGCTCCGCGCCGCGGACGGCACCGATCAAGCTGCGCAGCTCGGCAGACGAGCGGCGTCCTTCGGACGGATCGATCGGCGACGCCTCGCTATAGAGCAGCTTCGCCTGCTCGTCACGATCGACGGTGGCCAGCAGCTCGTCCCAGGCCGCGCCATCGCGATCACGGAGCAGGCCCAGCGCGCGCGATTCGAGGGGGTCGAGCGCGTCGGAGCCGCTGGGTGGCGGCGGGGTGGGAGAAGTCGGGGATTCCATTGAGGAGGCGCTTGGGATACATACTCCAGCGCGGCGGCCGAGAGTAACCTGAACAGAGTGTAGGCGAAAGGCCGGGGAGAGGACCAGTTCATGGCAGCGAGCGACGCGGACATCCGGGAGCGGCTCAGTGTGTTGTGGGAAGAGTTCGGGCTGACGCCCGACGTGGCCACCGCTAAAGCGCAACACACTGCGGCCCGCGCGGTTGAAGCGTGGCTGATGACGAGCGAGGAGGATCCGGAGATTGCAATCCGGGCCGCGCAAATCTTGCTCATGGATCCAGAGCGCCCTGGAGCGAACAAGCGACGCGCCTGGGGCGCGCTGCGAAGCGTGCTAAGCGAGGCTTGGCCGAACGCCGGAACAGCGGGGCAGAACATCGCCTATGCGCAGGCGCTGTTGCTTGCCACCTGGCCTCCGGGTACACAAGAGGCATGGCTCGGAACGATACTTGTTTTTGACTCGGCGCGCGCGGCTGTGCACGGCGCAAAGCAACGCCAAGAGGCAGTTGATCGCTGGCGAGCAAACCTGAAGCCCGTTGGCAGCCGCGCGCCGCGCGCCGTAGCAGAAGCGGTCCCGAATCCTCCGAAGATAGTTGTGACGCAGTTTGACGGAATCACGCTGGATGTGACCGCAGCACTCAAACAGATGGAGACGCACAGGTCGCAAAATAGTTGGGGGGGTGGTGTTGGGGCAGAAGTCGTTCAGGTGCTTCGAGACTACGGGATTGAGATTACGAAGATCAGTGATAGCCTCAAGCTCGTCTCGCGCGAAGTCAACAAACAGGCACAAGCGCTGGTTACCTACACTGGTCAAACGATCAAGAGTCTCGTAGCTGGACAGGTTCAAGGCTTGCGCGAAGAAGTTCGCGATAATCGAGCCGAACTAGGTCTCCTCTGGTGGGGCCAAGCTCGCTACTGCCATGCTTTGGGGATCCCGTACCGGCGGTTGGCCCGCGAAGGCGCCGACTCGCTCCTCTGGTGGGTAGCCTACGAGGCGGCCGACTTGTCGCAAGAACTCGAGACGGAGCCTGCCGCAGCCTACCTCGTTGAAACGCTGCACGGTCTAGGCCAAGATATTTTCGAGCGAAAAACACTCGGCCAGTGGATCGAAGGCACATGCGCCGCCCTCCAGAGCCTCGGCGACAAGGCGCCTCGGGTGAGTGCAAATCTGAAAGCTGTCGCTGACGGCGATCTGCTTGGCCTCCCGGTGACATGGGCTCGGCTCAACGCTGCACGGAATGGCGGCCTCGCCGGCGCCGCGGACGCCGTCGCGCTCGATCTCGAAACCGAGATCGATCGCGGCGAGTGGGCGTCCTGGATCTTTCGCGAGATCCTGCTTGATCGGTTTCTTGCGGGGGATTCATGACCCTTCTCCCGGCGCTCAACCCCCTGCGTTGCCGCCATGCGGACTGCACGCTGCCAGAGGACGGTCGGTGTGCACGAGCGGCGGAGTACTCCGATCCTGAGCTGGAATGTCCCGAGCTATTCCGTGCAGAAGGCGGTTCGTCGTCGACAACGTCTCCTGCGCCGGCTCAGGTCGCGAGCGAGCCTGAGCCCGACGACGACGAGGCCACGCCGTGGAAAGGTCGACATCTGTCGCTCACCGAGGCCGAGGAGATCGTTCAGCGATCACCTGCGCGACTCATCTCGGTGCTCGGGTCCTACGGTGCCGGCAAGACCAGCTTGATGGCCTCGTTTTTTCTCCAGATCGCGAACGGGCACTACGGGAACTTCCCCTACTGCTTCGCGTCGAGTCGTACGCTCTACGGCTTTCAAGACCTCATCGAACGGGCGAACCGCTGGACGGGTAAACCGAACGAGCAAATCGTCGACCATACACCCCGAGACGAATCGAGCCAGACCGGAAGCTTTCTCCACGTCGGTCTTCGGCCACGCGACGAGAGGGACGACCGTCATATTGACTTACTCTTGACCGACGTGGCAGGAGAGTGGATTGATAGCTGGACCCGACGGGCTGATGAGGACGCCAAGCGGCGGCTGGCGTTCATCCCTCGCAGCGACGGGTTCATCGTTGTTGTGGATGCCTTCGAGTTGTTCGGCAATGACGGGATGAAAATGGACACGGACATTGGCCGGTTAATTCGGCGCGTCGTACGCTCCGCGGGTGCGCGGCGCGGGCGCACTCTTGCCGTCGTGTTCAGCAAGTTTGATACGATCATCGACCAAGTCGAAGTCCCCGAGCAGTCGGCGGCCTCCGAGCGCAGCGCGTGGGGACGTTTGGGGAAGCTCACGCCCGGCATCTGGGCCGCCATCAACCACGCGCGGGCCGCGGGATTCGAGACTTCCCAGTTCGCGGTGAGCGCATTCCCGAGACCGCTCGCGAAGGGGCAGCCAGCCGGCGTGATGGCGCCGTTTACCTTTGTCATGGGGGCCGCCGATCGTCGCGAGCGCTGGGCGCGCGTCGTTGTGCCCATTCCACAGGGAGCAACCCCATTCCAGGCGATGCGTCGCCAAGAGGCGGGATCGTGAGCTCCGTTGCCACAGTGGCGTTGCTCGGGGGCCCGTCGAGCGGCAAATCGACCTATCTCGGAGCGGTGATCCACGCCCTCGAAACCGCCAGTTCTTCGACGCTCACTCTGGGCGTGCTGCCCGACGACGCGACGGCCTATGAACGCCTGAGCGAACCGCTGTTGAGGTTGACGTATCCTCAGCGGACCAAGGGCGAGCGGAACGTCCTCGACTTACCTCTGCTATCGCAACGAGGAGGCCTTTCGCAAGAGATCCATCTCACGATGGGCGACTACGACGGAGAGGAAGTCGAACGGCTCTTCCGGGATCGAACCCGCGGCTATTCTGCGGAATGGAGAGCGCGGGCGAGCGCGCGCGGCCTCCTGCTCTTCATCCGACCGGATGCGCTCACGTCGTTACCGCAGTTGACACCCCACGAGTTGCTCTCGGATCGCGAGCAACTGCTCGCGCTCAAGGCGAAGGGTGAAAAGAAGGTTCCTGCAAAGAAGCGTCGAAAAGCAGAGGACGATCCGGAGCGAGCCTTCGGTGGAGGCCTCAAGGACGAGGCCCGCGCCGCGCGTGTAGCCGCGCCGAACGATGCTGTGCGGGTCCCAACCGTGCTGGCAGTCGTCGAGCTGCTACAGTTCTTGCGTCACGAGCGTGGGCTTGCGCCGGGCGAACGTCCCGAGCCCGGCCAGCTCCGGATTGCGCTGCTCGCGGCGGGATGGGACGCGGTCGATCCCGCGTGGAAGAAAAAAGGGCCATCGGCGTTCTTTGCCGAGCAAGCACCGTTGCTCCACGACTTCCTCTGGAGCAACTACCGCATGGCCGACGTGTGCCATTTCGGGCTTTCCTCCACAGGCGGAGATCTGCGCAAACCGGGCTACCAGCAGCAGTATCGCGAAGATCCCCACGGATTCGTGAGCTGGGCCGACGCCACCGGGAGGCTTCACCAGACGCGAAATCTCGCGCTGCCGATCGAGTGGGCGCTGTTCGGCGATGAAGCCCTGGGTGGCCCAGACGACGTGATCGTTCAATCGTAGTCGGTGGGCAAACGCTCTTCTCCGAGCGCCCGTGCCACCGGCGCCGCCCAGCGCTGAGCGAGCGCGCTATCGGCCCTCAGCGCTTCGCGCAGGCTCTCCATGAAGTCACGGCCACGCCATTTCCACTTCGCGCGGTCCGCGATGCGAAAAAATAGGGCTTCATCGTCGCCGAGGCAGGAGAGAAACGATGCTGGCGGCCATCGATGGTCGACCCAGACGTCGAGCAACCAGTGACGCCAGCCCTTGGCGACGTCCCAGCCGTAGGTCGTGAAGCGGCTCAAGAGCGCCTTGACCGGCGAGGCGAGCTCGCTCGCCTGAAGGCGCGGGTAGAGCACGGAAAATGTTTGCTGAACGAGCCTGTGCGCCGTTGTGCATCCGGTGCGGCGCACCGCGACGAGCACCTCGGCCGCCAGCAGGGTCCAGCCGTCTCGGTCGGACGGCACCGACAGGACCGTTGAAAGGTCGTCTTCGGCTCGCTCGATACTGGTGTTCCAGCACTCTTCAAGAGGGCGGGCCAGCAGGTTTTGCACCCAGACTATCTTCGCGTCAGTATGAGCGCTGACCTGGTCGCCGATGGCCTTCGCAAGATTGGGTAAGCAATTGCTATCGGACGCTCGTGTTCCGCCGGTTCCGAAGAGGGTCCAGGGGCTCGTGGACGCGAGTACGCCTTGAATTGCGGATGATTCCAGCCAGATAGCGCGTTGCGAGGCGTCGAGTCGGCCCTGCGCGAGCTGAGACACCAGGCGAAGCGCGGCATGGTCGATGATGCGCTTGGCAGCAGGCGACCCTGAAGCCTCCGAGGTCAGAATCATCGCCATCGGCAGGCTGAACAGCATGTCGTCCGAGAGGGCGGAGATCGGGAGAGACTCGACGTAGGCGCGCAGCACTGGAGCGCCGTTTGGCGCGCTCTCACAGCGATCGAGCAAGGTGGAAAGCGAGAGCCGCAACTGATTTGCAGCCTCGGCGCCGCGCGCCGCAGCCCACGCGGTCATGCGAACGTCTGTGGTGCAGAGAGCCCAGGTAAGCGTTGCTTCCGCGCCTGATGGCGCAAGGACCGGTCGAAGTCGTTCTGGCTCGAATGTCGGCGAGGCGAGCACAATCAGCTCCGCTTCAGTGAGCCCTCGGCCTGGATCTGCGAGCGCGACCCAGGTGTCAAACGCCAGGCCCGGATCGTCGAGGCGGTTGGCAGCCGTCAGGATGTAGTCCGTCGTCCGGGGCCGGTCACTCACTGAGCATTGCTGGAGGACAGTGAGCGCGGGAGACCTGCGCCGCGCGGGAGGCAGGGCCGAAAGAGCCGTCTCGGCCAGCGCGGGATCCCTCAGATCAGTAGCGGCTTTGAGCAACGCGCACACCGCGCTATCCGCGTCGGCTTCGTCGGTCATGCCGGCGACCACGGCCCGTACTGCGTCCAGAATCGCGAAGCGGACCTGCGACACAGGTGCAACCTGCAGAAGCGGGATCAGGTCTGTCATGCTGGTCGGGACCGCGCGCGGCAGCCTTCGCCGGATCTCGTCCCCGACGACGGAAGCGACCGTCGAGGCGAGATCGGTATCCGCTTTCACCAGCGTGCCGACGGCGGGGCGCGCGAGGAAGTCGCCGAGCTCCCAGAACGGCCGTGGAGTCAAAGGAGCATCCGCCTGGCGCCCGAGGAGCCGATCGAGCGTGGCGCGAACCAGGGGATGCGTCGGCGCTACGTCGGGCCACAGGCGAGCAAGCAAGTCGGCGCGCGCGCGTGCTGCGGTGAGGCGTGCTGTCGACGGCGCTTCGAGCTCGATGAAGCGGTAGAAGGTCGGGTAATCCGGTGCAGAGAGCGCGGGCAGACCTTCGGCGGTGCAGAACCGAAGCATGGCGAATGTCGCCGAGGCGCCCTGCTCGAAGATCGTCTGTGCCCAGGCGTCACCGGTGCGTTCGCGAAGAGAGGTTTGGGCGAGCTTTTCTTCGGTCCACCACGCCGCGCTCCGCGCGCGCTCGTGGAATGATCCGCGCGCCGACGGAGGGAGCGAGAGAAACCCGAAGGGTTGTCGACGAAGGAACCGAACCTGGAGCGCGAACGTGCAAAACGTGAAATTCCACCGAGCTTCCGGCCAGAGAAGGCTCCATAGATACCGCACGATGTCGTCGGGTCGCGTCTCCTCGACCCACAAAACAGGGCGATCGGCTTGACCGAACCAGAGCACGATAGCCGACAAGGCTCTTGCGAGGCTAGGGGTGGGTGCCGCATCCGTGGTATTCAGCTCACCCGGAAGAACAGCTTCCCGGTACGCACCGCGATCCGCAGCGGAGTCGGGTCGGCGATGCAATCGCTGGAGGCTGTACAGGTCTTGCAAGGACGCGAGAGCGTCCCGGGGGATGAGGAGCGTGTGTGTGTGGACCGTGCCCGCTCGCACGGCCGTGACATCTGGCCACGTACACGCGAAGGCGTAGTACCTTCCGCAAGGGAAGCCAGTATGGTAGCGATCGAACACGGTGCCGAGCGGCACGTAGCCGGACAGATCGCTCAAGCGATCTAGAAGTGAGCGCTCGACGTCATCGACGTCTCCACCCACGGCGAGCAGCCGATGGCCCTGGTCGTAGCCGTGAAGAGTTTGGGCGATCACGTGTCCATCCGCTTGCTGCTCGCGCGGAGCATCGTGCAAGTGCCGACCGGCGTCCAGCCGAACGCGCGCGACCGCGCTGTTCTGACAAGCGCCGTCGGATTTCGGCACCAAGGAGTCCACCGCGCGCAACGACACCACCTCGCTCACCATGCATCGCCTGGGCGTGGGCCTCGAGTCGCGGTTCCAGCTCGGATCGCGGCTGATGCTCTTCGCCAAGCTCGCGCCGGCGGCGGTCAACCTGCGCGGCACGATCATGGATCCTGGCATCTCGCGGCCGCTGGTGTCGAGGAGCTGGAGCTGGGCGCTCGACACCACCGCGGGCGTCGGCGTCGTCTTCGCGAGGACCGGCTCGCGCGAGGCCCCCACCTCGCGCTTCTGGTTCACCGGCGAGCTCGGCTACGGCTTCGCCGGGCAGAGCGACATGATCTACGCCCCCGAGGCCGATCCCGCCGATCCCCGCAAATATGGCTCGATCATGCTCCCCGGGCTCCGGCCTTCAGGCGCCCTGGCGCGGCTCGCGCTGCTGGTCTCATTCTGACCTCCACCACGAGCGCGAGAGCGAGATATCCTCGCCACCATGTACGCTGGCCACCTCGATCTGACGATGCCTCTCGTCTGGACCGTCGATGACGCGCTCCCGCTCGATCTCTGCGCCGCCTACGCGCGAAGGATCCGCGACGACGCCACCGAGGTCGCTCCGATCGTCGGCCACGGCGGCGGGCCGGAGATCGATCTCGCGGTGCGCAACAACACGCGGACGATGTGGGACGATGTTGACGAGGCCAATTCGCTGCTCGCGCGCGTCGTCGCCGAGGTGCCGCGCGCGCTCTCGGGGATGACGCTTTCGGGGGCCAACCCGCGGCTGCGCCTCTATCGGTACGGCCCGGGCGAGCGCCACGGAGCGCACTGGGACACGGTCGTCGAGCTCGACCGGGGCGTGCGCAGCCTGCTCACGCTGGTGTTCTATCTCAACGACGGATTCGAGGGCGGCGAGACGGATTTTCCCGAGCTCTCGCGGCGGATCGTCCCCCGCGCGGGGCGCGCTCTGCTCTTCCAGCATCGCATCCTCCACGAGGCCACCGCGGTGCTCTCCGGCGAGAAGCTCGTGCTCCGCACCGACGTGCTCTACGCGCCGAGCAACGCCGATCCGCGATGATCGCCGCCCCTCTCGACGACACCACGATCCGCCTCCCGTCGGGGCGCAACGTCGCGTTCACGACGTGGGGCGAGCCCGCGGGCGGCGTGGTGCTCTACCTCCACGGCACCGGCCACTCGCGCCTCTTTTGCCCTGATCCGGAGGAGACCGCGCGCGCCGGGGTCCACCTCGTCGCCGTCGATCGCCCGGGGTACGGGCGCTCGGATCCGCACCGCAGCCACACCCTCGCGGACGTCGCGCGCGATCTGGTGGCCCTCGCCGATCACCTTGGAATCGAGCATTTTTCGGTGATCGGGTGGTCGGGTGGAGCCTGGTACGCGGCGGCCCTCGCGGCCGTCGCCGGGGCGCGCGTCGTCGGCGCGGCGATCGTCGCCGGAGGCGCGGGGCCGTACGGCGAGGTGCCCGGCCTCGAGGCCACGCTGCGGCCCGATCAGCGCGAGATCCTCGCGTGCGTGCGCCGCGAAGGGGGCCTCGCCGCGACCGAGGCCGCGCTCGCGCTCCCCTCGATCCAGGCCGAAGCGCGCGGCCCGCAGGCGCTCGCCGAGCTGGTCCCGGGGCTGCCACCCGGCGATCGCTGGCTCCTGGCCGACGACGCGCGCCGGGCCTCGTTCGACGCCGCCGCGCGCGAGGCCTACCGCCAGGGCGCCGAGGGCGTGGTCTCCGATCGCATCGCCCGCTTCCTCCCGTGGGGCTTCCGGATCGAGGACCTGGCGATGGAGGTCAATCTCTTTCTCGCCGCCGAAGATGCGGTGTTCCCGCCGTCGCGCGCCGACGACTGGATCCATCGATTGCCGCGCGCGCGGGTGATTTGCTGGCCCGACGCAGGGCACCTGGGCCTGGCCAAACACTGGGGCGAGGTGCTGGCCTCGATCCATCCAGAACGCTGTTCTCCACGAACACGGTAAGATTCGCCCAGGGCGGCTGCTGCACGTCAGCGAGAAGCTCACCTTGGCCCAGAAAAGCGCACAAATTCCCGCTCGTCCGGAGAAAGGATTTGACACCGGTTGCAGGCAAGCGTGCAATCCACAATGCGACGATGACTCGTTTCCAGATCGCCGAGTGGCCGTCTCGGGAGCATGTCAGTCCGAGCGCACCCGAGCCCTCCCTTCCGCTTCGGCGAACCGCCCCACAAAGGATGTCCCAATGGCACAGCCAATCAAGCATCGGCAACGAACGGGATGGGGGAGGGGGCGCCTCCTGGGTGTCTCCGCGGTTCTCGCGCTCACGGCCGGCGCCTGCATCGGCAAGATTGGCCCGGACGGCGCGACCGAGGCCGGCGGCACCGGCAGCCCGACCACGACGACGGGCACGGGCGGCGCGGGCGGCGGACCGTACATGGAGAAGTTCCCGTACGAGCACGTCTCGGCGCGGATCTACGTCTCCAAGGTGAAGAACCTCCTCATCGGCCAGGCCGCCACCGAAGACGAGATCGCCGCGGTCGAGAAGGATCCGGCGGCCCTCCACGACATGGTCCACAAGTGGTTCGTGAAGCCCGAGGCGCAAGACAAGCTCTTCAGCTTCTTCCAGAAGGCGTTCCAGCAAACCCAGATCGGCGTCAACGACTTCGTCGATCAGGGGGGCGTCGCCAACAACAAGGATCTCACCATCCTCACCGCCGCGAAGGAGATGTTCGCGCGCACGGTGCTCGACGACATCGCCCAGGGCAAGCCGTTCACCAACACGGTGACGACGCACCAGTTCATGATGACCCCGGCGCTGATGTCGTTCTATCTGTACGTCGATCAGACGCTGGTCGACGACGCCAACAAGACCACTCCGAACGTGCCCAAGCCCGACGGGACGCTGGCCAGCACCATCGACTCCTGGGCGACCTACATCGATCCGATGTTGATGATGCCGATCACCCTCGATCAGGTGCTCGACCCCAAGAGCCCGCGTTACATGCACTTCCCGGTGCCGGCGCAGTTCGGCTGCAACATGCCCGTGCTCGACGGGACTGGCCACGTCTCCCTCGACGCGATGGGCAAGGTCGTCACCACGCCCATGCCCTACAGCGAGCGGCAATACGCCGGGACCTCGCCGATCTTCGCCATGCTCTTCGGCACCGCGCCCATGGGCGGAGTCAAGGCCAGCGAGCCGCAGGCCCCGCCGATCCCGGCCGACGTGCTCCCCGCCGATAAGGGCAAGTACGCCATTCAGTGCGACGGCCAGCAGAACTACAAGTCCACGCTCACCACCGCAGAAGACCTGAAGTGGCGCCTCGTCACCGTCCGCGCGCCGATGCCCGGCGAGAAGCTGATCCCCTTCTACGATTTGAAGACGCTGCGCCTGAAGAGCGAGATCGTCGCGCGCATGCCGCGCGTGGGCTTCTTCAGCACGCCGGCGTTCTTCGCCAACTGGCAGACCAACAAGAGCAACGAGGCCCGCGACGCCATGAACCAGACCCTGGTCGTGGCCATCGGTACCAGCATCAACCCGGTCGACAAGGGCACATCGACGGTGCTCGACACGGGCAAGGACGGAGAGCACTCCGACCCCATGGGCCCGTGCTACAGCTGCCACCAGACCATGGACCCGATGCGGCTCATCTTTCGCAAGGCGTTCACCTACACGTATCATATCCAGCAAGACACGACCTATAGCCTCCACGACGGGAAGTTCGACTTCCTCGGCGAGAAGGCCACTCTCACCACGCTCGACGATCTGGCCACCGCGCTCGTCAACCACCCTCACTACTCGGCGGCGTGGGTCCAGAAGCTCTGTTACTACGCCAACTCGGACGGCTGCTCCGAGGACGATCCGGAGTTCATCCGCATCGCCAAGGCCTTCACCGACAGCAACTACGACTTCCACACCCTCGTGGACGAGCTCTTCTCCTCGCCGATCATCACCGGCGCCGAGAAGACGAAGACCCGCGTCGACTTCGGTGAGACGGTGAGCATCTCGCGGCAAGACCACCTCTGCGCCTCGCTCACCAACCGCCTCAAGCTCTCGGCCAGCGTCTGCGGGACGATCGCCAACCCCACCCAGGCTCAGGCCGTCGCCAACAACATCCCTTCGGACGGCTACCTCCGCGGCGCCGAGGCACCGGCCCTGTCCACCGATCCCACGCTGTTCTTCCGCGGCGCGGGCGAGACCATCTGCCAGATCGCCGCGGACATCGTCGTCGACAAGGCCCCGATGAGCCTCTACAGCAGCGCCAAGAAGGATCAGGCCATCACCGACTTCGTGGGCAACATCATGGGCCTCGGGACGGGCGATCCCACCTCGGCGCCGGCCATGCAGATCCTCCAGGATCACTACGACGCGGCGATCCTGGCCAAGGCCACTCCGACCGACGCGCTCAAATCCACGTTCGTCCTCGCCTGTACCTCGCCCACCTCTCTGGCCATGGGCCTGTGACGGAGAAGCCAATGATTACACGACGAGACGCACTCCGTGGTGGCCTGCTCGGCGCGGGCATGATCGGTCTCCGGGCGATGGCGACCGGCCTGCCGATGTCCTTCCTCCTGAACCCCAGCATCGCTCGCAGCGACGAGGCCTGCGCGGCCATGACCAACGCGCAGTTCCTGATCCTGTCGATGTCGGCCAACGGGGACGCGCTCAACTGCAACGTGCCGGGCACGTACGATCTCCCGGCCACCTTCGCGGCCGGGACGATCAACCACCCCGATACGCCGGAGATGCTGCCGAAGTCGATGAAGCTCGGCGGGACGATGTACACCGCGGCGACGCCTTGGGCCTCGCTGCCGCAGGCCGTGCTCGACCGCACGACCTTCTTCCACCACCGCACCCAGACTGCCAATCACGGCGAGCTGGGCAAGGTGCTGAAGCTGTTCGGGCAGCTCCGCCGCGGCGAGGAGATCGTCTCCTATTACTCCAAGAACCTCTCGCAGTGCTTCAAGACGGTGCAGCCGCAGCCGGTCACCATCGGCGGCGAGACGGCGAGCTACGGCGGGCGCTACCTGCCGAACCTCACCCCGACGGGCCTCAAGGCCATCCTCACGGGCCCGACCGGGATCACCAAGGATCTCCAGGCCTTGCGCGACCAAAGCCTCGACAAGCTCAACGCGCTCTTCAAGCAGAACCGCGCCGAGACCTCGGCCGAGCGCGACTTCCTCGATCAGATGGCGCTCTCGCAGACCCAGATCCGCGACCTGATCGAGAAGGTCGCGAGCGAGCTCCAGAACATCAAGGGCGACGACGCGCCCAACCAGATCACGGCGGCGGTGCTGCTGGTGAAGATGAACGTGACCCCGGTGGTGACTCTCCACCTGCCCTTCTCGGGCGACAACCACACCGACGCTCTCTGGAAGAACGAGACGACGCAGACGGTGGCCTCGGTCGCCAACATCAACCTGCTTCAGCAGAAGCTGGCGATGTACAACCTGCAAGACAAGGTGACCTTCGCGACCATGAACGTCTTTGGCCGCAAGTTCGACACCTCGCTGGGCCGCGGCCACAACGCGCAGCACAGCATCTCGGTGATGATCGGCAAGGGCATCAAGTCGGGCGTCATCGGCGGCCTGGTGCCCGGCGGCAACTCGGCCGACATCGACTCGGTCTCGGGCGCGGCCATGGTCGGCGGCGACATCGCTGCTGCCGATAGCCTCGCTTCGGTGGCGAAGACGCTGGGCCGCGCGCTCGGCATCTCGCAAGCCTCGCTCGACGATCAGATCACCGCGGGTAAGACGGTCGCCGCTGCGCTGGTCTGAGATCGAGAGGCACGCCCGCCGGTCCCGGACTCCACGGCGACCCGGCGGGCGACGCGCTTCGTGAAGCGCGGGAGTCTGCTCGAGGCGCGCGATGCGCGCTTGCAAATTGCTGGCAGTGACGGGCACTCTGCGCTCTCCGGTTCGATCCCCCAGTCTCTCCCAGACTCTCCGAGGCTCCTCTGCAAAGCTCGATTTCCCGGCCTTTTTTGCGCCGTTCGAACCTTCGTCGCGCTGCGGCCCGCCTCGTGGGCGCGCTCCTCGCGGTCCTCGTGGTCCTCGTCGCCGGCGCGCGGACGGCGCGCGCGGACCAGCCGGTGGGCGCGCCGATCGGCATCTACCTCGAGGGCGCGGAGCCCGAGCTGGTGCGCTCGGCGCTCGTCGCGGCGATGGCCAGTCGCTTCCCGCTGATCGACGCGACCACGCTCACGCAGGCGCTGACGCGCGAAGGCCTCCGCCTCCCCGTCGGTGCTTCGCTCACGCGGCCCAGGCCGAGCAACGGCGCGATCCCGAAGATGCGCAACGCGGCGACGGCGGTCGGCGCCGACGCGATCGTGGCGGGCCGGACCACCCAGATCGCCGGGGTGATCACCGCTTCGCTGATCTGGATCGATCCGCGATCGCCCGATCCCAAGCTGGTCCGCGAGGTGGGCTTGACCAGCGACGCCGCGGCCAACAAGGAGGCCGTGCTCAAGGCCATTGGCCCGCAGCTCGACGAGTACTTCGCCGCGGGCGCGCCGCTCCCGGCCGCCAAGGGGGCTGGCAGCCCGATGCCGGGCGGGGCGACCGCGCCGCCGCCGGTTAACCCTGGTAACGCGACCGAGCCTCCTCCGGCGCCTCCCACGGGCCGTCAGCGTGGCGAGGTGAGCACCGCAATCGTGGTGGCCAATCTGGCCTTCGAGCTCGGCGGGCGGCACTTCGATTACAAGGACGCGCTCAGCCCCAACACCAGCTCGTACAGCGTCCTCGGCGTGCCGATGCCCTCGGTCGGTATCGAGATCTACCCCGCCGGCGGGACCACGATCCCCTTCGTGCGCGATCTCGGCCTGACCATGAGCTTCGCCCACGCCTTCGGCATCTCGTCGACGACCGACAAAGGCACCACGGTCGGCACCGGCTGGACCCACCTCGGCGGCGGCCTGCGCGCGCGTTTCCGGCCCGGCAGCGCCAGGGGGCCGATGATCGGCGTCGACGGCGGGATTGACTATCTCCAGTTCACCTTCGACTCCGCGGGCCCCCTCTCGGGCTCGGTCCCCGCGGTCACGTATGCCTCGCTCCGCGGCGGCGTCGACGCGCGGATCCCGTTCTGGCGAATGGCCCTCTTGCTCGACTTCGGCTACGACGGCCCGCTCTCCACGGGCGAGGTCTACAAGCGCTTTCGCGACGCCAGGGTCGGCGGGATCGACCTCGGCGTCGGCCTCTCGCTCGCGCTCGGCGCCGGCTTCGAGCTCCGCCTCCGCGGGCACTACACGCGGTATTTCTCCAAGTTTCATCCGGTCCTCGGCGACGCCTACGTGGCCGGCGGGGCCCTCGACGAGTTCCTCGGGTTCGGACTGGGCGTGGCCTATGCGTACTGATCGGATCGTGCTGGCAGTCTTTGCGATTGGCCTCGTCGCCGCCGTGGGTGGCTGTCCGGGCAGCCTCGACAACAAGGCCGACTTCGCCGACGCGGGCTTCACCTCGTCGGGCGCGAGCGGCAGCACGGGGACGGGCTCCGCCGATCCCTGCGGCGATGTGCCGGCCGCCATCCTCGCGGCCAAGTGCGGTGGCAGCGGGTGTCATGGCACCATGAGCCCGCAGAACGGCCTCGATCTCGAGTCGCCCGGCGTGGCGGCGCGCGTGGTCGACAAGCCCGCCAAGCTCTGTCCAGGGATCCTGGCCGATCCGAGCGATCCCGCGAGCAGCATCATCTACACCAAGCTCCTCGCGACCAACGTGTGCAGCGCGCAGATGCCGCTGGCGCGCCCGCCGCTGAGCCAGAAGGAGATTGACTGCGTCAAGGCCTGGATTGGCAAGCAGGGCTCGGGCACGTCGAGCGGCGCGTCGACGGGCGCAGGCGGCGCCGGGGGCGCGGGCGGCGCGACGGCCAGCCAGAGCTCGTCGAGCACCGGTTGAAGGCCTCCTGAACGCAAGAGGCGGTGAGGCCTCGGCGTGGATCAGAATTGCCAGGAGAGCGAGGCTCGGCTGGCGCCGATCCGGAGCACGGGCGCGGCGCTCGCCGGGGTCCTGGGAGGCTCGGTCGTCGTCGTCTTGCGCACCGGCACGCGCCGCCCGCCGATCATCCACAGCGGGACGCCGATGGTCGCGGTGATGCCGCCGACCACCAGCAGGGTGATCCCCGCGTTGCGCATCGGCGCGTCGTCGATCGAGCAGCAGTAGCTCGGTCCGTCGCGGTACACGTCGATGCGCTCCTTCGCGACCGACATCAGGATCGAACCGGTGATCAGCGTGGCCACGCCGCCGATCGCGGCGACGATCCCCACCGTCATCAGCTTGCTGTTGGCGGCCTCTTTCGGCACCGGCGGCGGGAGCGAGAACGGCGTTTCGGGTCGGTAAAACGAGGGCGAGAGCGGCGGCGCGGGCGTGAACGCCGGCCACGCGCCGGGGCCCGGCTGCGGCGCGCCCCACTGCGGCTGCGGCGCGCCCCAGGGCTGTGGCTGCGGGCTCCACGCGGGCGGGCCCGGCGGGTAGATCGGGGCGGGGAGCGGCGCGGGCGCGCTCGTCATCGGCGCGGTCGGCGGAGGCGCGACCACGTCGAGCGGATCGCGCTCGGGCGCGGGCGCGGCGCCGGGAGAAGGGGGAGGAAGCCTGGGCGGAGGCGGCGCGGGCTGCGCGGCGACGGTGCTCGCGAGCGTGAAGATCGCGACGAAGAGCGGAGCCGGAGCGCCGGGAAAGCTGCGCCGCCGAAAAGAAAGCGAAGGGGAAAGCATTTGTGGTCCTCGAACGCGCGGAATCGATGTAAAGGAGCGCCGGCACGTGACGGCTCGCCGTCGCTCCACCACGAAACCCGGGTCGCTCGGGTTAGTCAAGGTCCGCACTCCTTCGCGGCCTCATCACGATGCACGAGCGAGCCCGAGAGCGAGCCCGAGAACGGCTCGAAACGGGCCCCGGCGTGATCGTTGTGTTCGCGTCTTGACAGGCAGGCCTCCCCGAGTATCCTGCGCGTCCCCCATCTCCCCCAGGGCAACAGCTCGCACCATGCCGACCATTAGCCAGCTCATCCGCCAAGGCCGCGAGGCCGCTCGTTACAAGACGGCGTCCCCCG
>JBDTXR010000008.1:0-54524 GCA_040006075.1 Byssovorax sp.
TCGAACGGCCCGACGACGTGAAGGCAAGGATCGAAGAGGTTGCGCGCCTCATCGAGGAGGAGCGCTATGAACCCGCAGCGAAGGCGCTCGACGGGCTCGAAGCGCAGCTCGGGCCGGACGATCCGGCGGTGCTTCGCGCGCGATGGACCCTGGACCGCGAGTCCATGCCGAAGGTGGATGGCTGATGCTCCGCTATCCGAAGGGCGCTGGCCCCAAGGTGCTCATCGGATGGCAAGCCACGCCCAATGCGGACTGGGAGAGCCTCTCGGGAGAGGACAAGGACCACGTGCGAGCCGCGATCCTTCGCGATCAGGGCCGTCTCTGCGCTTACTGTCAGCGGCGCATCCCCACGAGGGACGAGCAGATGAAGGTCGAGCACTGGCAGGCGCAGTCGGGGGGTAAAGACAAGCTACGGTGGAGCAACCTGCTCGGCGTATGCCTCGGCGATGAAAGAGCTGAATCCGGTGCGCCGAAAGGCGAGCTGCATTGTGATACTTCGCGGGGAAACGCCGCCCTGTTCCTCCACCCGGTGGACGGCTCCGGGCCGAGCCCGCGAGAGCACCTCAAGTATACCTCCCAGGGGCAGGTTCTCCCGAGAGATACCCCGCAACAAGACGTTATTGGAGGGGATATCAAGGCTCTCAACCTGAACGCCGTCCGGTTGCGCCGCGAACGCAGGGTCGTCTACGAGGCTCTCTGGGACCGTCTGGAGAAGGCCGGCTGGACACCAAAGGCGCTGCGAGACGAGTACGAGGCGACCCGCATCGAGCCCGGCGTCCGGGCTGTCCCGCAGTGCGAGGTGGTCCGCTATCACGTCGTGAAGTGGGCACGGAAGCGAGACGTGGAGCTGTGACACGTCGGGAACGGGAACGGGAGCTACGATGCGAACCGGGATTTGCACCCGAGGCGCTCTCTCCTCCGCTCCGCAGCAGCCGGATGGAGATCGAGATCCCGGAGCGAGCGCCGAGGCCGTGACGCGCGCCATCCCCCTCTGGCGTTCCAGGCGGGGCCGGGGCCGGCAAAGGTGCTTGGTGCTGCCGCGTCGCCTCGTGGAGGGTCGTGGCACCGGGGCCTGCCCGCTCCAGACCACCCGCGATGCCTTCGTCCAACCCCTCCGCGTGCCCTCCGACGGCCGCGGTGGGTCTCGACTGGGCCCGGCGTGCCGCTCGATGGGCGCGATCCCCGTCGTCGCCCTCGGCTTCGCGCGAAATGGCCGCTCCCAACCCCCTTTGCGACACCCCTCCGGCGTGGCTCGACGCGCGCCCGGGGGCAGAAAAAAGGGGGCCGGGGTGCTTCGACGCGCCCGGACCCCCTCTCTCACCGGCCTGCTTTGCGGCTCAGGGCGTTCCGCTCCCCTTCTCTCCCCCCGGCGTGGCGCCCTCCGTCGGCGCTGCGGGGGGCTCGGCACCGGTGGCGGGTGGATTGGCAGCCACGGTGTCGCCCGGGGCACCGCGGTTGTCGGCCTTGCGCTCGGCCTCGGCGAGGCGATTCAGGATGTCGTGCACGCCGGGCTGCCTGGCCTGCACCAGGGCGAGCATGGTCCGCACGCCGTTAACGGTGCGGATCCACTGGTTGCGCGCGGCCACCACCTCGGCGGGCGCGGGGCCCGGGACCTGGGCCAGGGCGGCGCGCTCGTCTTCGAGCTTGCCCAGCTTGGCCCCGATGGCAATCCACTCCTGGATGACCTCCCACAGCGTGCCTTCGGCGGTGTGGAGCCCCTGGAGAAGCGCATTGTCGGCGGGCGTGAGGCGCGACGCGAGGAGGGCGGCCTGCCCCGACTCTTCCCGGTACGTCTTCTGCGTGGCCGTGAGCCCCTCGGGCGCGAGCACCTCTTGCAAGTGGGCGAGCCGCTTCGCGAGCGCGGGATCCCGGGTGAGGGCGATGAGGCCCCCGAGGAAGCCGACGCAGCCCCGGATGATGTTGTCGTGCCGCACGTCGAGGATCCGCTGCGCCTCGGCGATCTCGGCGGCGCGATCGGTGAGCGCCTTCTTCGGCTGCACGCTCAGCAGCGTTCGATGCGCCTCGTCGATCTGCGGCAGCAGCGCCGCGGTGACTGGAATGCTCGCGAAGAGCGCTCGATCGGCGTGATCCGCCTGCGCCCACGGCGCGGAGAGGCTCACCATTTCCCCTGTTCTCAACCGCTTCAAGGCCATTCGTCCTCCTCCTCCGGTTCTCCGGTGCTCCGGTTGTCTTGCGACCCCGGATGGCCGGGGCGAGGGTAGGGGAGGCGGAGGAGGGTTGTCGATGCGATTCGCGGGGGAGCGGGAAGGCGGGGCCTACGGCGCGTCGATCGCTTCGGAGGCGGACGCGGCGGTCCCGGCGCGGAGGATCCAGCGCTGCAAGATCGCCGGATCGTCGCAGGCGGCCACGCGGGCGCGCGCTTCGTCCGGGCAGGCGACGCCGCGTGCTTCCAGGAGCCCGATCAACACGGTGCGGAGGACCGTGATCGCCTCGTCGCGCTGCACGGTCACCTGGTCGGCGCGCGTGGTCGCCTGGTCGGCGCGCGCCGTCGCCCGGGCGAGCTCCCCCTCGGTCTCGTCGGCCTTGGCGTTGAGCTCTTCCACCATGCCGTGCAGGCGCCCGAGCAGATCGGCTGTTCCTGGCAGCTCGGCTTCGCCGAGGAAGAACCGCAGGTTGCCACCGGTGACGGCGAGATCGAGGCCGAGCACGTTCGACGTGTACCGGCCGGCCTGGGGGATGATGTGCTGGTAGCGCTTCGGGCCCGAAGGCGGGAGGCGGAAGCCGTGGATCCGCTGCCGGCCGCGGTCGTAGACGAAGTATTCGGCGATGCCCAGGCCGGCGTAACGCTCCACGTTCTCGACGAGATCCTTGTTGCGATCGCCGTGGTGGAGCACCTCCAGCACCAGATCGATCCCTTTCTTCTCGTCGGCCACCACCCAGGCCATGCGCTGGTCGTCCTCGGGCTCGACCACGTCGAGCACCGCGAGGACGTCAGGCGAGAAGGCCGGTTCGCCGGGGTAGACCACCGCCATCTCTTCCGCCAGGTACACGGCCCTGCCGACCGCGTTGAAGTGCAGGCCCAGGCGATCGAGGGTGCGCGTCTTGGCCTTTTTGTGGGGGCGGCCCTCCGACATCGCCGCGACCGGATCCGAGAGCGAGTCGAGCACCCGCACCAGGAACCGCTCGCGCTCGGCCGGCGAGAGCGCGCGCCACTCGTCCTCCGTCGGGCCGATGATCGGGGCGGAGGCCGGTCCAGTCCTGGGGCTCATGAGGCAGAGGGTAGACGTGATCCCTCGCCGGTTCCAGCGGGACATCTCCGGCGATGGCTGGATGGAAATCAAGGACGGGGAGCGAGGAGAGGGCCCGTGCCCGCGCCCGAAGTCTCTTTCTCGGATGGATCCGGGCCAGCTATTTCGCGAGCTTCATCAGCTGCACTGCGCCGTTGCTCCAGGTCAACCGGTCGACCGGCGACGGCGCTTGCGGGAGGAACACGGTGCCGCCTACCCTCGCCAGAATGGACCTCGACATCTCCTGGCACGCGCCGATCGATCTACAGGATGATGACGATGTCATCCTCACCTGCGACCTGAACGAGCTCCCGGAAGAGCCGGGTGTCTACGCCTTCTGTCGCATGTTCGGTGACAAGGTTATTCCTCTGTACATCGGTCAGTCGACGAACCTGCGCGGCCGGATCAAGGGACACTTCGAGCGCAGCGTGAAGCTGATGAAGAAGATCAAGGACGCCAAGAACGGGCAGAAGGTGGTGCTCACGGGCGAGTGGCGCCCGAAGCGCGGGCAGAACAAGGATAAGGCCCTGGCGATCATCGAGTCCGCGTTGATCAAGTACGCGCTCGCCGAGGGGCACGATCTGCTCAACGTCGCCGGCGCCAGAACCTCCAGTGCACACCATCAACTCGTCGGGGAACCAGAAGGCCTCGGCGCACCTGTTCCGCAAGACGATCATGGCGGCGCGGTCGTAGGCGAGTCGTCGCGCATCCCAGGAGCCGCACATCATGCCTAGCTACGAAGACTTCGGATCGAACGTCGAAGCGCACCTGCGCTACGCGGGACACCGGCCGCTTGCAGAGGCCTGGGAAATCTTGCGGCGGCGCCTCGGCGATGGGACCTGGAAGGAGGCACCCCAAGCATGGATGAATCGACTCCATCACCGATGGCCGGAGCCGGGTGTCGAATCGGAGACCGCCGAGGAGCTCCGCGCGGGGCTCATCGAGCAGGTCTTGCGTCTCGATCTCGTCTCCTCCGAGCGCGTCGTCCACGAAGCTCTTCCGGCTCTGTTCGCGCTTTGGCTCAAGCCGATGCTGTTCTCCGCCGACATCGGTCGGCTCGTTGCCTGGTTCCTGAAACAGGCTCGCCCGGGGCACGCTTCACTTGCGGCCGACGTCTTGAGCGCAGCTTATGATCGAGAGGCGTATCAGTCGAAGGACGTGGGCGCCGCGGAGGGCTGGATCCGCCCCTTGGTCCACCCGCTCGCCGAGTGGCTCACCTTGAACGGAGCCGCCGAGCTGCGCTCCCGTCGTCGTCACGATCTCGCCCTCGACGTGGTCCACGCGTTTCATCTGCAGCGCGCAGGGCTGGAGCAGCTCGTCCCGTGCATCCGGTATGTTCTGCTCAACGAGCAGTCCCTCACAGCATTCTTCAATCCAGCCCGCGATAAACACGCTCGGCTCCTCCAGGCGGTCGAGCACGCCGTCGGCGCCGGTGCCTCCGAATCTCTCGCGGTCGACGTCGTGCTGGCGTGGAGCGGCGAGCATCGCGATTCCGCGCTGACGTTGATCCTGCACCCGCGCGTCGACGGTGGAGAGTATCCGCATCTCCGCGGCGCCTTGATTCGCGCGCTCGCCCGGGGGAGGTTCACTGGTTCGATGTGCAGCACGGGGTGGCGAGCCGCGTTCTGGTGCCCATTCCCCGTCGCTCGGCTGATGTTCACGACCGTCGACGCGCTGGAGGGCGCGCTCACCGCCTTGTCCGAAGAGAACATGAGCTATGTGTTCCCTCACCTGAGCGAGGCGAGGGTTCCGGTCGAGCGCATCCAGCCGTGGGCGAATTTCGTGGCCTCCGAAGCCATGAGGATCCTCGGGCTTCCCGGCGCAATCAAGAGTCATGGTCAGAAGCCGGTGCGGCTCGACCAGTTCGCTCATCGAAGCGACGCCGCGGGCATCCTGCGGGGGATCCGGGACGCCGCGTACGCGGCGATCGTCGGGGCCGACGCGCCGGCTCCGCTCGTCCTGGCGCGCGCCATCCTGGAGGAAGGCTCAGAGGATCCCATGGCGCTCGGGACGGCGTTTCTCGCCATCCCCGTCGCGCCGCCGCTTGCCGTCGTCGCGGCGCGTGAGGAGCTGCTCGATCGGCTTCAACACCATCTCTTCAACCTGATTAACCAGCCCTGGCTGGAGCCGGCCTTCGGCATCTCGCTTCCGAAGCTGATCGGCCACGCGACCCGGCTGGAGCTCGCCGATCTGGCCGACGAGAACCTGGTGGAGATCGTCGGCGGCCTGATCCGCGTGGATCGCCGCGCCCTGGCCGGCGCGATCAACCTGTCCGGCACCGAGGAGGAGCGCTTGGCCCATGGATCGCTGTACTTCTTTCACGAGCTCATCCACCACCCTCAAGGCATCAACAGGAAGGTCATGGTGGATCCGCTGCATGCGGCAGGGGCCGAGTCGACGTTGCTCCACATCGATCTCGGGGCCGATCATGCCTCGGCGTGCCTCGTCTCGCAGGCCATGCCCCGGTGGTCGCTTTCGTGGCTCAAGGATCTGCAAGGACGCTCGCTGGTGAATTTCCCCGCGGGGCGCTTTCACACCGCGGCGGCGCGGGCGCGCAAGGCGCAGCGTCTGGTGGGTTTGCGGCTCGATTTCCTCGCACGGACGGTAACGCCGTCGTGCGATGTGGGCGCCGACCAGTATGTCTTCGCGGACTTCGGCCCTGCGGGTGGACCATTTCTGATCTTGCGCAGCGGTCCACCGTTCGCATTGATGGGCGCGAGCGATCTCTCGCGGCAGGATGCGGCGCACCTGAGCGGGGCTGCGGACGCGGGTCGTGGAGAGCGCGAGCTGCGCGAGCTGGATGAGATCCTGCGGCGATTGCTGGAGAGCCGGCGTCGCCCGTGATCGGCGCGAAGCGAACGGGGCGTTGGGCGCGGGCCTTGGCGTTGCGGGCGCGCCGCTCCCGCGCTCATCTTCCCCCCTCGCTTCTCCTTGCCTTTTTGCGCCTTTGCGTCGTTGCGCCTTTGCGTTGAATTCCGACTCTCCCGATGCCGTCGCGCAGGGCCCGTGTTACGTCGACTTCGAAAGCGCCAATCATGAATCCGAAGGCTCGTCGCTCGTCGCTCACCGCCGCCCTTCGCGAAGATCTCGTTGGCCCCGATCCCGAGTCGAAAGCCGGTGAGCCCCGCGCGCGCGGCTGCGGTATAGGGGGCGCGTGAGCCAGGATCCCGAGCTGCTGCGGCGACTGCTCCGCGCCAAGGACCGGATGGACGCCGCCTCGCACGAGGAGTGGCCCGTCCGCCGCCTGGCGCGCGTGACCGGCGTCTCCGAGGCCCACTTCGCGCGGTCGTTCAAGGAGGCGTTTGGCGTTCCCCCGCACCGGTACCTGCTCACGCGGCGCATCGGGCGGGCGATGGCGCTGCTCCGCGACACCGAGCTGTCGATCACCGAGATCGCCTTCCAGACCGGGTGGGGGAGCCTGGGAACGTTCGGGCGCACCTTCCGCGACATCACCGGCGAGAGCCCCGGGGCGATCCGGGCGCGCGAGCGGGCCGCCACCCACGAGCTGGTCCTGGTCCCAGCGTGCTTCGTCAGCGCCGCGCACCGGCCCGACCTCACGATCGCAGTTTCGGAGAAGCGACGCCTCTCGGACAGCGGTACGAAAGGGTCCGAAGAAACGGAGGTCTCATGAGTCAGGGTGTGAACATGATCGGTCTGTACGTGCGCGATCAGGACGAGGCGCTCACGTTCTACGTCGAGAAGCTGGGGTTCCGGGTCCACACGGACGCGCGGAACGGGGACTATCGCTGGCTCACGGTGCAGCACCCGGATCAGCCCTCGTTCCAGCTCGGCCTCTGCATGCCGGAGTCGCCGATGCTCGACGCGGCGACCGCCCAGACGCTGCGCGAGATCGTGGCCAAGGGCGCCATGCCGCCGCTGGTGCTCGCCGTCGACGACTGCCGCGCAGCCTACGAGCAGATGCGCGCGCGTGGGGTCGAGTTCACGCAGGAGCCGGTGGCGCGCTTCGGGAGCGTGGACGCCGGCTTCCGGGATCCCTCGGGAAATGGCTGGAAGCTGATCGAGGCGCGCCGATGAGCCCCACGATGGCCCTCCACGCCCCGACGACCACGGAGGGCGCCCTGCCTCGCTCCAGAGGGCTGGTGATCGGCTTCTGGATCGCCACCGCGCTCCTCTGCCTTCAAATGGGCTTCACCGCGTATGCCCAGCTCCGGTTACCGCAGGTGGCCGACGCCTTCACCCACATGGGGTTCCCGTCGTACTTTCGCGTCGAGCTCTCCTGGGCCAAGCTCGCAGGGGTGGTGGCCTTGCTCGCCCCCGTCCCGGCGCGGCTGAAGGAGTGGGCCTATGCGGGCTTCGCGATCACCCTGGGATCCGCGCTGATCGCCCACGTCGCGGTCGGGGACGGCCCGCAGGCATGGAGCTTTGCGGCGGGCACCGCCGTGCTCTGGGCGCTCTCCTATGGCCTCTGGAGGCGCCTCCAGGTCAAGCCTGCGCTCGCCGCGTGATCAGCGATCTCGACTGACGCGATCCCGGTAGACCCGCAGCCGTCGGTCCCCGGCGAGCGCGGCGATCACCGACTCGCTGATCGTGAGCACGAAGCTCTCGCTCGGTCCTTCGGCGAGATCGTCGGGATCGCCGTTGAAGTCCAGCGCCTCGCCGAGCACCCAGCCGTCGTGGCTGCGGAGCTCGTCGTACAGCAGGCGGAGAGGCCCGACCTTCTCGTCGAGACTGTCCCCGAAGAGCGTGGGGCCGTCGAACGTCGCTCCGGGCACCAGGACGCGGTGAAGCCCGATCGGGCGGTATCTGGCGCCGACGCCGACGGCGGGCGCCACCGCGTCGGCCGGCAGCGCGCGCAGGGTGCTCGCCGACTCCTCTTCACAGCTCCCCTCCTCGTCGCGGGGGACCAGGAGGGAAAGCACTCTGGCGCCCGGGTAGCGCGCCGCGAGCTCGGGGATCTGCTCGAGATCCAGGCTCAGCGCGTGCGCGTACCCCTCGCCGACGGCCGGTCCGGGGGCCGGTCCGTTGAGCCGACTCAAAGGCATCTTCGCGCGCGCGCTCACCTCGTTTTGAACCTCGATCACGTAGATGGGTGTCACCGGGCCGGGTGCCCGGCGCGCGAGGTCCACGAGGCGGGCGAGCCGCTCCGCGAAGGTGGGCTCTCTCGGGGGCTCGGCCGCCACACCACGCCTCCATGTCTCGGGTAGAAACGCCAGATCCGAGCCCGGCGCGGCCTCCTGGAACCTGCGGATCGCCTCGATCACGGCGTGCTGGTGATCCGGGAACGGGAGATCGGCGAGGCGCGCCGCCACGACCTCGAGCAGGGTTCGCGGATCGTCCGAGTACGGGATCACCTCCGACAGGATGGAAAGGAGCTGGCGACCCCGGCCGAGGACCTGGAGGAGCTGCGTCACGCGCGGGTGCCTCGGGTGCCACCGCAGGAGCAGCGGAGAGGCCTCTCGCCTCACCATGGTGACCGCCGCGGTACGCGTGAAGGCCTCGCGCAGCTCCTCGGTCCAGTCGCGCCATCGGTCCCAGGGCTTGCCGCGCTCGGGCGGGCAAGCGAGAGCGCTCTGGCCGAGGCGAGCGGACGCGGCGCGCAGGAAGGTGCCTGGCACCGTGCCTCGCTTCGCGTAGCCCTCGAGGAGCGGCTCCAGCGCTGGATCGACGGCGACCCCGAGGATCCCGCCTCCGGTCGCGTCCGGCGCGCCGAGATCGTGCTCCACGAGCGCTCGACGCCGCTCGGGCGACAGGCGCTCGAAGAACTGGAGATAGCGAGTCGTCCACGCGGGATCGACGATGGAGAAGGTGATGAGCGCGTCGACCTCGGCCGGCGCGCCGCCCTCGGACGCGAGCAAGCAGAGGATATCCACGAGGCGGGAAGGCGTGGGCCTCGGCGAGCCGGCGCGGCGCGCGAGGAGGCTTTGCGCGACGCGCACGAGCTCGGTCGGGGAGGCCTCCTTTCGCCTCAAGAAGGCCTCCAGTGCTTCGAGATCGGGCGGCGTCGCCTCCACGTCGTAGTCGACCAGGAAGCGCTCGGCCTCGCACAGCGACATCGGCTCGAAGATGTCCACCAGGCGGGCAAAGAGCGAGGTCTCGGCCTGATCCTCGGCGTCCATCAGCGCTTCGCGCCAGCCATCCATCGATCCCAGCGCGAGCGCCAGGCTGCGTGGGGTGTAGGGCGCGCCCGCGCGAGAGAAGCCGTCGAGATCGGGCAACTGCCTGTCTGGGTCCCCCAGGTGAGCGGAGGCGAGGCGGGCGACGAGCCGGCGCACCTCGCCGGGCCCCAGCGCCTCGCCGTCGAGCCACGCCATCAGGCGGAAGCCCAGGAGACGCCCTTCGCTCCATGCGGCCTCGTGCTCCTGTCGCTCCACCAGAGCCCGCACGTCCTCGCGGCGCGAGCGATGGAGCGACTGGAAGTCGTGGACGATGTCGAGCGGATCGTCGGGCGGGACGTGATCCGGCGAGTCGATCGAGCGCGTCGGTCCGGCCTTGCTGCGGTCGAGCAGGAGCAACCGCTCCTGGTCGGTGAGGTGCTCTTTCCACCCCGCGAAGCTCACATCGAGGGCGCCGCGGAAGCCCTGTCGCGTGGCCCAGAGCATCACCTCGGCGAACGCGCGCTCTCCGCGGTGCAGCTCGGGACGCAGCGAGTACAGGTAGCTCGTTGCCTGGGAGCTGCTCTTCTGGAAGAGCCCGAGGAGCCTCGTCGCCTGGCGCCCGGTGAGCCCCGGAGGCGGTCTATCGTGGGGAGCGAAGCTCCGGTGCTCGAATCCGCTCATACGGCTCCTGGAGCGCCCGCGTTTGGCTCGCGGTCGCGGATCGCAAAGCGCTCGTCGGCGTTGGCCAGCACCCACACGGCGACCGCGAAGGCCAGAGTGGCCTCCTCGATCTCCACGCGCGAGACGTTCTCGATCACGTCGTTCGCGGTGTGGTGGAAGTCGAAGTAGCGCGTCACGTCCTGGCGCAGATCCACGAAGGGCACGCCCTGGTGACCGAGCGGCTGGAGATCGACGCCGCCGCGCGACGGGCCGGGATCGAGCTCGATTCCCAGGGGCGCGAGGCTCCGATGGAGCGCGCGCGTCAACGCGGTCTCCCGCCCGTTCGCGGGGACCCGCAGCGCCCACGGTCGTCCGTCCCCTTGATCGGCCTCGAGCGCCGCGACGTGGCGATGGGCCTCCTCGGCGTGGGCGGCGGCGTACGCGCGTCCACCGCCGCTGCCGAGCTCTTCGTTGGCGAACAGCACGATGCGCACGGTGCGCCGCGGGCGGCTCGGGAGCGCGGCAATCCGCCGTGCCGCCTCGATGGCGATGGCGCACCCGGCGCCGTCGTCGAGCGCGCCGGTCCCGAGATCCCACGAGTCGAGGTGGGCGCCGAGCACGACGATCTCGTCCGCGCGATCGGTGCCGGGGATCTCGCCGAGCACGTTGGCCGACATGCCCACCGGCAGCGGCGAGCACCCGAGCGAGAGCAGCGTGCGCACCCGCGCTCCCGCGGCGAGCGAGCGATGCAAGAGCTCGGCGTCGGGGATGGCGAGCGCGGCGGCCGGGATCTGCGGCGCGCCCGCGCGATACCAGAGCGCGCCGGTGTGCGCGGCCCGCCACGAGTCGGTGCCCACCGAGCGCACCAGGCAGGCGACGGCGCCCTTCGCCGCGGCGTGCGAAGGCCCGCGCATCCGCACCACCGAAGCCGCGTTGTAGCCGGTGCCGTCGCGGCGCCGGGGCATGACGTGGTGGAGATACACCACCTTGCCGGCGACCTGCTCGGGCGGCGCCGCGTCGAGCGCTTCGAGCGAGGAGAACTCGATCACCTCGGCGTCGATCCCGCCCTCGGGGGTGCCGACGCTGCCGCCGAGCGCGGTGAGCGCGAGCGCCTGCCGCCGCGGCAAAAGCAGGGTGCACGACTCGTCGCCGCGGTGCCAGAGCGTGGCCTCGGCCGGCTCCGCGTGAACCCGATCGAGCCCCGCGCGACCGAGGGCCTCCTCGGCCCACGCCACCGCGGCGACGTCGCCCGGAGTGCAGGGGAAGCGAGCGCCGACGTCGTCGCAGAGCGAGCGAAGAAGCTCCCAGGCGCGACCCTCCGCGTGGGCCGGCTGGAGGAGGCGATCGAGGTGAGGCGTCGGGGGCTCGTCGGTCATGGGGGCGGCGAGCATAGCGAAACGACGTCGCGAAGAGACGACGAGTCACCTGCGATCGGCGCCGGCACGGGCGGGAGCGAGAGTCCGTCGGAGCCGCGAGGAAACGTGATAGCGTCGAGGCCATGATCTTGCGAACCGTGCGGCACACACGACCGACGCTGGGGTGGTTAGCGCTCTTGCTCGGCGGCTTCGGCCTGGCCTGCGGCGGCACCGGCGGCACCGGCAGCACCGCGAGCACCACCACCGGCGGCGGCGGCGGCGGCGGCAACGGCCACGGCGGCGAGTCCAGCACCGTCACCGGGACCAGCGCCGTCACCGGCACCGGCGGCATGATGATGGCGGGCGCCATCCCCGATCCCGGCCCGGGCAGCCAGGTCGATCAGGACTTCACCGAGAAAGAGCCCAACGACACGCCGGAGACGGCGACGCCTCTCGGCACCACGGCCTCGGCGAGCGGCATCAACGTCTGGGTCACCAGCAACCAGCTCGGCGGCACCACCGACGCGGCCGATTACTTCGTGTTCAAGAGCGGCACGAAGGCGGGCGCCATGAGCATCAACATCTGCTTCAGCGCCCCGATCACCGAGATGACGGCGACGCTCTGGAAGGTGGTCAACGCCAAGGCCGAGCAGCCGCCGATTGGCACCTGGACCAGCGTCGGCACCTGCGTGCAAGGCCCGGCGATGGGCGTCCCGCTCGAGGTCAGCACGACGTACCTCTTCGGCCTCACCGCCAAGGGCGACGTGGCCACCTACAACGCTTGATGATCTAGCCGCCGCCCCGGGTGGGTGGCCAGCAACGCATCGGGCCCGCGACGCGGGCCTTGGCTCTCCGCGATTGAAGAGAGAGCCATTTCAGGCTGCAGATCGCCGAGGGAGCTTGCGCCCGGAGGCCACGATCCGCGATGCTGCCGCGCCGTGACCGCCCCCTCCCTCGACGTCGACGCCGACGCGCTCGTGCCCGACCGACAGCGCGCCTCGCCCGCCGCGCGCGAGGGCCGGAGCGCCGGGGCCAAGCCGGTCCGCGCCCAGGTCCTCGCGGCGCTGCGCGAGCTCCTCGCCGGGCTTCAAGACGCCGACCGGAGCGCCTCGCACCAGCTCTTGCGCGGACAGGAAGAGACGGTGTACGCCGGCCTCGCCACGGTGCTGATGCGGCTCGGGTTCATCCTCTTCGCCGAGCAGCGCGGCCTGCTCCCGCTGGAGTCCGACTCCTACGCCACCTCGTATTCGCTCACGCGTCTTCATGCCCAGCTCCAGGGCGACGCCGCCCGCGACGGCCAGGGCCCGGAGACACGGTATGGCGCCTGGGCGCGGATCCTCACCCTCTTTCGCCTGATCCACGACGGCGCCCCGGGCACGGCAGATTTCACCTTGCCGCCGCGTCGAGGGGCCCTGTTCGATCCCGACGCCTATCCCTTCCTGGAAGGCCGTCCTCCGCTCGATCGGGGCCAGCTCGCCTCCGTGGCAAACCTCCCTCGCATCCCGGACGGGGTGGTCTCGAGGGTGCTCGATCTGCTGCTCGTGGTGGGCGGCGAGCGCCTTTTTCACGGCGACCTCGACGTCGAGCACCTCGGCACCGGGTACGAAGGCTTGATGGGCTACGAGGTCCAGAGCGCGCGCGGACAGTCCCTGACGCTGCAACCCGACGACGTCGTCGTCGATCTCGACCACCTGCTCTCGCTCCCTTCCGGGGCCCGGATCGAGCATCTGGCCTCGGAAGCCGGGCTCGATCTCGCGCGCCGGCGCGCCCGGGCGGTGAAGGCCGCGACGACGCCGGGAGAGCTTTCTTCGGCGCTCTCGGCCAGGGCCTCTCCACGGCAGCGCGAGCTGATCCCGAGGGGCGCCCTCTTCGTGCAGCCCGGGCAGGAGCGTCGCCGCTTCGGGGCCCATTACACCTCTCGCGCCATCACCCGGATCATGATCGAGCGCGTCCTTGCGCCGCTGCGCCTCGACACCCTCTCTCCCGACGAGATCCTCGCGGTGAAGGTCTGTGATCCGGCGATGGGCGCGGGCGCGCTCCTGGTCGAGGCCTGTCGGCAGCTCGGGGATCACCTGGTGCGCGCCTGGGAGCGGACGGACACCGCTCCTCGGCTCCTCCCCGACGAAGAGCGGGTGCTCGTGCTCCATGCCCGCCTCCTCGTCGCGCGGCGCTGTCTTTACGGGGTCGACAAGAACCCTCTCGCGGTGAGCCTCGCCCGACTCTCGCTCTGGCTGGTCACGTCCGCGCGCGAGCACCCGTTCACGTTCGTCGACCACGCGCTCCGGCACGGCGACTCGCTGGTCGGGCTCTCGGTCGCGCAGATCGCGGGCAGATCACTCGACGTGGGCTCGTCGACGGTCGCCTCGTCCACCCGGGCGCGCGCCGACGAGGCTGTCCGCGAGGTCCGAGCGATTGGCGATCTCCTGCTCCGGGCCTTCTTCGGCGCCCGCAGCCCGCGCGAGCGAGCCCGCGCCATGGCCGCCGTCGCCGCGCGCGCCACCCCGGGGCTGGACCTCGCGGCGGCCGAGCGCGACACCGCCGATCTCCGCGCCAGGTACGCTCCATTCCACTGGGAGCTGGAGTTTCCCGAGGTGTTCTCCGGGAGCGAGCCCGGGTTCAGCGTCATCGTCGGCAACCCGCCCTGGGTATCCTACGCTGGCCGCGCGGCCCAGCCCCTCCCGGACGAGCTGCGCGACTTCTATGCCGCCACCAACCCTGCATTTCATGGGTTTCGCAACCTCCAGGGGCTGTTCGTCTTCCGTTTCGCGGCCATGCTCCGGCCGGGCGGGCGGCTGGGGCTCGTGCTCCCCACCTCGACCTCGGACCTCAAGGGCTACGAGCCCACGCGGCGAGCCCACGACGCGCTCTGCCTCTGCGACGACGAGCTGCCCGACTTCGGTGAAAAGGCCTTCGACGACGTCTTCCAGCCTTCGATGGGCCTGCTCTCGACCCGGCGCGCTGCGGCGGTGGCGGTGCCCGTCGCCGGCCCATGGCCGCTCGAGCGCACCGATCTCGACGCGGCGACTCGAGAGCTCCTGGAGAAGCTGAGCGCGCTCGCTCCCTTGCCGCCGCAGCTCTTCGGCGAGCGCGGCTTCCAGTCCTCGACTGACGACGTGCGCCACCTCCGCCCGGCGAGCGCGCCGCGGAGCGAGCTCACGGTCGGCGTGCGCACCGGGAGCGACATCGCGCCTTTTTTGCGTCGCCCGCCCGAGCTCCACTGCGATCCCCGGGTGTTCGAGGGGAGATTCCGCCCCGCGTCCGACTGGCAGTCGATCAAGCTCTTGATCCGTCAGACCGCGCGCTATCCGATGGTCGTGCTCTCGGACGGGGTCGCGTTCCGGAACTCGATCCTCGCCGGGTTCGCCGACGAGAGCTGGAGTGAGCACCTGCTCCTCGCTTACCTCAACTCCAACCCCGTGCGCTGGCTTCATTACACCCGACATCGCGACGCGCGCCAGGGGATGCCGCAGCTCAAGATTGCCCACCTTCGATCGATCCCGGCGCCGCCCCGGAGCGAGGGCTCGCTCCACGCGCTGACGCGGATGGGCCGGCAGCTCGGCGAGCGCAACACCGGGATCACCCCGACGGAGCAAGACGATCTGGACTCGCTGGTGGCGCAGCTCTTGAGCCTGGACGACGCCGCCCGCGCGAGGATCAGCGCCTTCCGAACCTCGATGGGCAAGTGAGCCCTCGCCCGGCGCCGCGCGGTGGTCGAGGGCGGCTCCGGCGCGGATAGGTCCGGGCCCGGGTCAGCGCGGGGGCGAAGGTGCGATGACGCGAAAGCTCCGCGTGACCTCGGAGAACGGGCCGCCGACCGGCGCCGATCCGAGGCTGACCGTGGTGGACGAGCTCGACTCGCCGAGAGACGCCTTGCGGCCGAGGAGGGCCAGGCGCACCAGGTACTCACCCGGCCTGGGGTTCTTGATCCGCAGCGGAGCCTGGGAGTCGAGGATCATCGCTGCTCCAGGCCCGAGCCCCGGCCCGCCCACCGAGGCCTGGATCTGGTATTTCCCCGCGGCGACCTCGGCGTTGGCCACGTAGAAGTCGAGGAGCACGCCGTCGCCCGGCGCCGGGCCGTCGGCGGGCGCGTCGAAGAAGATCATCGGCCCTCCGTCCTTCCACACCGGAGGCACCTTCTTGCCCACGAAGAACGAGAGCGAGGCGAACGCCGAGCTCTTGCCCGAGGGCTTGACCAGCTCGCCCGAGGCCCGCCGCGCCAGCACGGTGATCACGTGCTGTCCGTCGTCCAGCGTAGGATCGATGTCCTTCAGCGTCAAAGGGGCCTTGAGGTCCGTCACCGCATGACAAGGGTGCCTGTCGATCCGCACGCAGAGGCGATTGCCGGTGGGCGAGAGATCCCACCCCGTGAGCTTGAGCTTCACGGCAAAGGCCCCGGCCCTGGCGGAGGGGATCACCTGGTTCTTCGTCGGCGCGGCGATCGTGAGCGAGGGCAGGGCCGTGGGCCCGCCGGCGACGATGGCGGGGACGACCTCCACCGGCGGCAAGACCGGCTCGGGCGGGGCCTTCGGCGGCGCGGGCGGGGCCTCAACCACCGGCTCGGCGCTCTTGGCCGGGGCCGGTGCACGCGGGGCCGACGGGCTCGCGGTCGGCGCCGCGGTGGCCTCGACGACCGGCGCCGCCGGCGGCGCGGGCGGCGGGCCTCCGCAGGCCGGGAGCGCAGCCAGGTTGGAGGCGAAGACGACGAGGAGAGAGCGCGCGCGCATCGGTGCCACCCGGTCCACGCTACTTCTTCGGATCTGCCGGCGGAGCGTCGTTGGCGGGCGCGGGCGCCGCGTCTTTCTTCGCGGCGGCGGCGTCTTTCTTGGCCTCGTCCTTCTTCGCTTCGGCGTCCTTGGCCTTCTCCTTGGCCTCTTGATCTTCGTGCTCCTCGCCGAGCAGCTCCTTGATGATCTTGGCGTCGTCCTCGTCGACCTTGGCGAGCTTCGAGGCGTCGAAGGTGAGCATCGGCAGGGCGCCGCCGCCGTTCATCACCGGGAGCTTGCCATTCCAGCGCTCGAGGGCGCGGTACTGGAGCACGTTGGGCGAGGTCGAGGCCCGCAGGATCAGGTTGGCCTTGGCCTCGGCGCGCGCGGTGATCAGGCGGGCGTCGGCCTCGCCCTTGGCGCGGGCGCGCGCGGCGTTGGCGCCGCCTTCGGCCGCGGTGATGGCCTGCTCGGCCTCGGCCTTCACCTGGCGCACCCGGTTCTCGGCCTGGATCGAGAGCTGCGTCGCTTCCATCGCGCGGTTGATCGCCGTCGCCACGTTCTCGGGCAAGCGCAGGGCGCCGTTGATCGTGAGCTGATCGATGATGAAGCCGTCCTTGCCGAGCAGATCGTTGAGGCGCTTCGTCACCGCGAGGACGAGCTTGCCTTTGTCGGAGCCATAGATGTTCTGCACCGGCATCTGCGACGCTTCGAGGCTGAAGGCCTCGCGCACCGCGCTGCGGACGTAGCCATTCGAGAGCTCCGACAGATCGCTCTTGCGGAAGCGCAGGTAGAGGTGCGGCGCCAGCGAAGGCTCGATGTGGAACGAGAGCCCGATGTCGGCGTTGATGTTCACGCCCTCCTGCGACGAGAAGGTGATCGACTCATCGTGGGGGTTGCCCTCGTGGGGGTCCTTGGTCCAGACCACGTTCTGCACGCTGGTCGGGAACATCACGAGCTGCTCGGTGAGCGGGTTGTAGAACACCCAGCCGGTGACGACGGGGATGTCGTCGACGCCGCGCGAGCTGCCCGCGAGCTTGACGCGGATGCCGACGTGCCCGGCGTCGACGCGCGCGGCGCACGAGGAGAAGATCACCATCGCGCCGATGATCAGCGCGACGGCCAGGACGAGGCGCTTCGCCAACGACGAAATGCCGGAACTTTGAGGCCTGAAAACAGGTGACGACGCCATGGCGGGAGACGTAGCACGGCGGCGATCCGGCGTCGGGAGGCCGTCTCGGGGGCGCGCGCCGCCCCGCGGGGTCACTCCGAAACGACGGCTTCGCGGTCGATCTTTCGCGGATCTCGTCGGGGTGATCGGCTACCGTCGCGGCCGGCCGCCAGATGCTCCGTGTTGCTGCCTTTGCCCACGGCGCGCTCGTTCGGGGCGCGGTCTTCGTCGCGACCGTCGCGCTCGCCGCGTGCGCCGCTGCGCCGCTCCCGCCGGCGCGCGTCGAGCTCGCGGCGGCACCGGGGCCGGGCCTCGGCGCCGAGCCGACCGCGCGGTTCTTCCACGCGCTCCCCGAGGCTGGATTCTGGGTCACCCACGACGCGGAGCTCGATCGCGTGGTCGTCTCCGGCGCGCGGCTCGAGCTCGCGCCGTCCGGCCAGATCCTCCGCGCGGCGTGGCAAGACGACGCCCTCGGTCGCGCCGACGGCCTCGTCGGATCGATCGCCGTGCCCGGCGATCAAGGGGGCGGCTTCGTGCACTGGACGAAGAGCCGAGTCTTCCGATCCTCGACGTTCACCGGCCCGATCGCGCTGGTGAGCGCGGTGGGTGACGGCCTGCGCGGCGTGCGGCCCGGCCTCGCGGGGCTGGTCGTCATCGCCGACACCGGGCCCGGCCTCCTCGTCGGCGGCGGGGCGAGCGTCGGCGCTCTGGCCGATCCGGGCGTGCTCGATCGCCTCGCCGCGAGCGCGACGCGGGCGATCCAGCTCGACGTGTTCGGACGTCCCTCGGCGACCTTCGACGGTGGCCGGAGCTGGCTCGATCTCACGGCGGCCGTGGGGATTGGCGTGCGATCGATCAGCGCCGAGGACGGGGAGCTCGGCGTCGAGACCTGGCAAGGGCGCTTCGTCGTCGGCCCCGGCGGAGCGCTCGCACCCGCCGAGGCCGCGCGCCGCAACGCCACCGGCAAGGCCTTTCAAATCGCCTGGAAGGGTACCCGCGCCGAGCGCGACGACGCGCTCTTCGGCTATCGCGAAATGTCCTCGTTCCAGGCGGCGGTGCTCTCCGGCGCCGCGGTCGGCGACGGCACCGCGTTCGGCGTGGCGCAGGGGGCGATCGCCCGCGTCGAGCTCGCGACGGGTCACATCGTCAACATCGTCCCCGAGGGCTTCGAGGCCGGGCTCGCGTGCGAGGCGCTCGGCGCGGGCCGCGACGTCCTCTTCGTCTGCGCGTGGGATCGCTACCAGGGCCGCGGCGGCTACGTGCTGCGATCGCGCGGCGGCGCGCTGCCGGTGATCGAGCGGGCCTTCGCCGACGAGGGAGCGTTCCTGGCCGACGACGACGGCGCGCTCGCGTTCACCGGATCGTGCTCGGCGAAGCCGCGCTTCTACGATGCCGACGAGGCCGGGCGCGGCGGGCCGAGCGCCGAGCCGCGGCTCGGCCCGATCCTCTGCGTGCGCCGCGCGCCGCAGCGCGAGGGCGATCCGGCCGAGTGGATCGAGCGCGCCGTGGAGATCCCCGCCGGGGCCTCGCTCGCCGCGTGGATCCCGCGCCGGGACGGCGGCGCCGTCGCTCTCGTGGCGCCCGGCGACGCGCTCCCGGATCCCGCCGGAGCGCCGCGCGCGCGCGACGAGGGCGGCGTGCGGGTGATCCGGGTCGATCGCGAAATCGAGGGCTTTCGCTGGTCGGGATCGAGCTGGGGCGCGGGCGGAAACAGCCGCGCCAGGATCGTCGACAAGGCGCTCCGCGCGCGCGCCGACGGATCGATCGACGCCTGGATGGTACCGACCCGCGAGGGCGCGCTCCCGGTGTGGCTCGGCGTGACCCTCGCGGCCGACGGCACGGCGTCGACGCACCCGCTGCCGCCCGACGTCGGCGCGATGCAGGTCACCGGCGCGTTCGGCGTGGCGGTAGCGCGCCGTGGAGATCTCTTCGAGACGCTCGACCACGGCGTCACCTGGCGCGCCGCGGGGCCCTCGCCGCTGCCGCCCGAGGCCGCGTCCACCGGCGGCTGCTCGGCGCTCGGATGCGTCCTCGGGCCCGTCGTGCGCCTGGGATGGGGCGCCGCGGTCGGGCTCACCGTGAGCGTCGCGAGCGAGCCCGCGCCGCCCGCGCCCGCGCCCGCGTCGACGCTGCCGCGGATCATCTGCGCGCCGCTCGGCGCCCCGCGCCCCGAGGTGCCGCCGATCCCGCTCCCCGTCGCGCTCCGGCAGATCTTGACCACCCCGTGGGGCGACAGCCTCGAGCTCGGGCGCGAGCGCGGCACGCCCGAGACGACGCCCAACCCCGGCTTCAACGCGCCCGCGCCCGTGGTCGTGCCGCCGCCTGTTCCCGGCCGCCGCGCGCGCCCAAAGCCTGCCGATCAGCGCACCCACACGCTGCTGTTCCGGACCCCGCTCGCGCCGTTCGCGGCGCCGACGCGCCTCGACGTCGTCGCGCCCGGGTTCACCGCGCAGCGGCGATCGCAGATCACGCCGCTGCTCGGGGCCGCGGGCGAGATCGCGCTGCTCTTCGGCGGCGAGACCACCGAGCTGCTGATCGCCGGCAACCGCGCCGTCGCCGCGCCGGCCTTCGAGCCGCGCCGGTACGCGGGCTACGGCGACGGTCCGGGCGCCGCGGGGCTCGCTCTCGGGGCCGGACGATCGCTCCTGCTCGGCGAGTCGCGTCGTCGCCTCACGCTCGAAGATCACCACGATCCGGCGCCTCCCCCGCTGTTCCTCGGCAGCGATCGCGAGGCCGCGCGGCGGCGCCCGATGACGCTCGGGCGACGCGACGACGGCGCGACCGGCGTGCTGATCTTCGACGGCGCCGCGCCCGAGATGGTCGGCGTCGCGCCGGTCGATCCTGCGGGCGCCGGCGTGCTCGCGCTGGTGAAGCTCGCGCCCTGGTCGACGCTCACGGCGGCGAGCGACGCGCGCTGCAAGGCGCCCGATCCCACCGCGTACCGCGCGCTCGTCGTCCTCGATCCGTCGACCTGGCTCTCGCTGGATCCAGGTGCTCTCCCCGACGTCGTTCTCGCGAAGAGGGCCCTCGCCGAGGTGCGCTGGGGGCGCGAGCGCGTCTGCCTCGCGGCGCTCGACGCCGGCGTCGCCGACGCGCGAAGGCGCGGGGACGGCGCGCGCACCACGCGCCTCGTGGCGCGGTGGGACGGCAAGGGATCGACGACGGGCGCCGCGGATCTCGCGCCCAACGGAGCGCTCCGCGCCGCGGATCTGCGCCAGGATCTGCGCTGCGTCATCGCGCCGCCCGGGGCCGAGCGATGACGCCGCGGAGCCTCGTCGCCGCCGCGCTCGCCGGCCTCGCCGCGGCGTCGTGCAGCGCGGTGCCCCCGATAAATCAAGGCGATCCCGCGCCCCACGCTCCGGTGCGCGCGGCCTCCCGGGCCCCCGCCGCGCGCTGGCTCGTCCCCGACGGCGACTTCGTCGAGCACACGCCCGAGGGCCTCGATCGCGTCGTCGCCGGCGGCCGCCGCCTCGAGCTGCGCGGCCTCGACGTGGTGACGATCGGGCCGCGATCGCCCGAGATCGAGAGCGGCGCGGTCGCTCCGCCGTGGGCCGGCGAGGGGCCGCAGCGCTACGTCTTCTGGAAGGGTCGCGTCCTCTACGGCGCCGCGACGTTCACCGGCGAGCTCGCGCCGATCGCGAAATTGCCCTCGGATCCTCGCGGATCGTTCGACTGGATCGGCGGCGTCGGCCTCCTCCTCGCGGGCGGCGCCGCGGTGATCGCGCCGCGCGCGCCGGGCCTCGCGCCCCTGCCGATCGCCGCGGCCTCGCACGGCGTCGCGGCCGACGCCCGCCGCGCGATCGCCGTCGACGTCCTCGGCCGCGCCTCGCTCACGCTCGACGGCGGCGCGACCTTCCGCGACGTCTCGATCGATCTCGGCGCCGCGCCGCGCCTGGAGATCCGCGGCGAGGCCATCGTCGCCACCCTGCGCGACGGCCGCGAGAGCTTCGTGCTCGCGTCCGGCGAGATCGTCACGACCCACGCAGCGCGCCGCCCCGCCCGCGACCAGCGCGCCGAGCCCGAGCCCGACGCCTGGCCGCGCGCGGCGGGCCGCACCGCGCTCGAAGCGGCCGTGAGCTCCGGCCTCCCGCTCGCCGACGGCGGCGCGGTGATCGTCGGAAAAGGCTTCGTCGGCCGGCTCGATCTGGTCACGCTCCGGGTCACCTCGGTCGCGCCGATCCCGATCGCCGCCGACTGCGCGCCGATCCGTCAGGGCGCCGCGGTGCTCCTCGCCTGCGCCGATCGCGAGCGCGCGATGATCCTCGACGTCACCGGCGCGCCGCGGATCGAGCGCACCTTCGATCAGCGCGCCCCGCGCGATCGCGATCGCTTCGTCGGCGACGACGACGGCGGGATCGGCTTCCTCGGCCCCTGCGATCCCACCACGACGATCGCCGCCGCGCTGCCCGACGATCCCGCCGCTTCGCCCGGCCGCAGCGCCTATTTTTGCGCCCGCGCCTCGCGCGACGCGTGGATCGAGCACCACCTCGATCCCGACGACGCCGGCGCGCTCTTCGCCTGGATCCCGCGCCCCGGTGGCGGCGCGGTGGCCCTGGTCGCGCGCCCGGGCACGGCGGTCCCCGAGGCCGAGCGCGTCACCGTGCGCGGCGCGCTCCGCATCGTCCGCGTGGCGCGGAGCGAGCCTCCGCTCAGCTTCCCCACCTACGCGCATCGCCAGGCGATCGTGCTCGATCGCGCGTTCCACGCCTCCGCCGACGACACCCTCGAGGGCTGGCTCCCGGCCGCGAGCGCGGCGGCGGGGCAGCTCGCGGTCACCCTCGATCCGCGCGGCCACGTGCGCTCGTACCCGGCCCCGCCGCGCGCGACGCCGATCCACGCCGCCGGCGCGTTCGCTTTGGTCGCGAGCGACGACGACGGGCTCTTCGAAACCACCGATCGCGGGCACACCTGGATCGCGGTGGAGCCGCCCCCCGGCGCGGGATCCAGCTCGAGCTCGAACGCTCGCTGCTCCGCCGTCGGCTGCCGCACGGGCCCGTTCGTTCGCCTCGGCTGGTCGTCCCCGAGCGCGTCGCCGCCTCCCGCGCGGTCGCGCGGTCGCGCCCCCGGGTATGCGCGGACGCTCCCACCCTCCACGCGCGTCGCGCTCCGTTGCCACGCCACGGCCCCGGCCGAGGGGCGTCGATCGCCCGACAGCAACGGCTTTGGATTCACCACCTCGCCGGCCGTCCGCGGGCAAAGCCCCATCCGCCTCGGCGCGATTGGCAGCGTCCAGATGCCGTGGAACGGCTCGCTCGCGGTGACCCAGGGCGACGCCGAGATCGCCTGGATTTCCCCTCTCGATCCCTCCGGCGTTGTCCACCGGGTAACCCTCTCGCTCTCCGCGCCCGGCCTCGGATTGCCCTCGCAGCGCGCCTACGAAGCGCGCCTCGGCTACCTCCTCGATCCGCGCGGCGACCTCGCTCTCTTCCCGACCGGTCGCCGCGAAGCGTGCCTCGATCACCTCCTCGATCGCGCCGGCGTCACCCGCCCGATCGGCGGTTGCGCGGGCGATCTCTCGGTCGGCGTCGATCTCGGAGCGAGCCTGTTCCTGGTACAGCCGAGCAGCGATTCGGTGATCCTCTCGACGGCGGACTCCCCCTCACGCGCCGCGGCGCTCCGCGAGCTCCAGCGCGTCTCCACGGCGCCGACGCGCGGCTTCTCCTTCGGTGTGGGCTCGCGTGACGGCGCTCCGATGCTGGTCGCCGTCGACGTGCTCGGCGAGGCGCTGCTCGCGCCGATCACGCCCGCGACAGGCACGCTCGGTCCCTCCGAGCGACTCCGCTCCCTCACCGCCCTCGCGCTCGGCGGCGACGCGGTCTGCAAAGGTCCCTCGCCGACGGCCGAGGCCAGGGTGGTCTTGCCGTTCGAGTCCTTGATTGGCCTCGATCGCGGCGCGCTCCCGGGCCTCCTCTCCACCGGCACCGGCGGAGTCGCGGTGATCCGCTGGTCGAGGGAGAGAGCCTGTCTCGACGCGGTCGAGCTCGCGATCCGCGACGAGCGCTACGATCCCGAGCTCAGCAGCTACGATCCTCCGAGCTCGGCGCGCCGCCTCGTGGCCCGCTTCGGCGCCGCGAGCGGCGGTATGCGGACGGGCGCGGTCAAGGCACCGACCGCCGCGCTGGTGGAGATCGGCGCGGGGAGCGAGCTCCGCCAGCCGATCGAGTGCGACGGAGTCGGCCCCGCAGCGGTGGAGTCGCCGTTCACCCCAGCGGACGGGCGCTGACCACGACTCCATCTTCATCGGCATAGAGCATCTCGCCCGGCCGGAACGTGACTCCCCCGAACGTGACCGGCACATCGCGCGCCCCGTCGCCCTTCTTCCCGCTCTTCACCGGGTGAACGGCGATGGCCTTGACCCCGATCGCCGCGGCCGCAACGCCCTTCGTGTCGCGCACACACCCGTTGAGCAGCACGCCGCTCCAGCCGTTCTTGGCCCCGAGCTCGGCCAGCATTCCGCCCATCAGCGCGCAGCGGAGCGATCCGTCGGTGTCGACGACGAGCACCCGCCCCAGGCCCGGCTCTTCGAGCGCCTTGCGGAAGATCACGTTGTCTTCGTGGGACTTGACGGTGACGATGGGCCCGGAGAAGGCGACGTTTCCGCCGAAATCGCGGAAGAGCGGGGCCACGACGCGCACGTCGTCCGGGTGAGCGTCGCAGAGATCGGTGGTGGGGGTTTGCATCCACTGCTTCTAGCAGAGCGCAGAGTCGCGCGATCCCGGGAAATCACCGTGGCGAGAGGCCATAAGGATCGGGCTTGGCGCCCATCGCCGAGCCGGCCGGGGGATCCTTGCCTTCTCCACCGTTCTTCGGCTTGAGCTGGAGCGCGATATCCAGGCTCAGGTCCTTGTCGAAGACGGCCAATCGACTCTGGGGCAGGAAGCCGGCGGCCTCGAACTGCATCCGGTGCACGGCGCCGTCCTTCATGAATTTCCCCTCGAACGGGTTTTCGGGGAGAGGGGCTCCGTCGAGGAGGATCCGCGCCTCGGCCGGGTTCACCGAGATCCGCGCGCGCAGGTACGAGCCGTCGGGCACCACCGGGGAGATGCGCTCGGCGGCCGTGGAGGAGACCGCGCTCGGCGCCGGGGCGTCGCTCGCGACCGCGAGCTCGGCGTGCGGGGGCGTGGGCTTGCGCGCCGCGAGCAGCCCGGCCGCGGCGCCGGCGGCGATGATCGCCACGCTGATCGCCGCGAACAGCGGCGTGCGCGACGGCGTGGCGACCAGCGGCGGGGCCGGCTCCGAGCCCAGGACCGCGCCGAGGAGCGTGCTGGTGCGCGCCGAGCTGGGCCCGCTCGGCACGGTCGTCGGCGTCGGGGTGCCCTGGCCGGGAGTGCGGCGGCTGACCGTCGCCTGGAAGCCGTCGTCGTCGGGCGGGATCGACGCGCGGATCTCCGGCAGCGGCGTCGGCCGGATCGTCGACGACTCGCGTCGCGTCTCCGGGGTCTCGTCCAGGGCCGCGAGCTGACGATCGATGACGCTGCGGAGCTCGGCGCGCTGCGCGGCGAAGACCTCGCGCACGTAGGCCCCGACCTCCTCGGTGGTGGTGCGCGGGCCGAGCTTCTCGATGCACGACTCCAGCGCGATCCGCAGCGCCGCAGCCGAGGGATATCGCGCGTCGCGATCCCGCGCGAGGGCGCGCTCGGAGATGTCGGCGAGCTCGGGGAGCACGTCGGGGACGACCTCGCGCACCCGCGGCATCTCCTTCAGCATGTTGCCGATGATCTCGGGATCGCCGAGGCCTTGCCAGAGGCGGCGCCCGGCGATGGACTCCCAGAGCATGACCCCGACCGAGAACACGTCGGCGCGGCGATCGACCTCGGCCGACGACGAGAACGCCTGCTCGGGGGCCATGTACGAGACCTTGCCCTTGATCACCCCGGCCTGGGTCTCCACCATCCGCCGCGCCGCTTTCGCGATGCCGAAGTCGACGATCTTGGTCTGCCCGTCGTAGGTCACGAAGACGTTCTGCGGGCTGACGTCGCGGTGGACGACGTGGAGCGGCGAGCCGTCGTAGTCCGCGAGATCGTGCGCGTACTGAAGGCCCGCGAGCACGTCGCAGAGGATGTGGAGCGAGATGCCGAGCGGCACCGTGCGCTTCTCTTGCCGGGCGCGCGCGAAGACGCGGTTGAGCGGCTGGCCGTCCAGGTACTCCATGGCGATGAAGTACTGGTCGTCGACCATCCCGACCTCGTTGGTCTGGACCACGTTACGGTGGTTGAGGCGCGCCGCGAGCCGGGCCTCGTCGAGGAACATGGCGCGGAGCTCGGGCTGATCTTCCAGGCTCTGCCGCAGGCGCTTGATCACCAGGAGCTTGTTGAAGCCCGCGGGGCCGACCGCGACGGCGAGGTAGACATCGGCCATTCCGCCGTGGCCGAGCGCGGCGATGAATCGGTACTTGCCCCCGGTCGCCGCGGCGCTGTCGGGGCGTGAAGAGGCCGCGTCTCCGCCGCTCTCGCTCCGCCCCGTCGACTCCACCACGCGCGAATATTTCCCGCATCGGTTGCGCCCGTCAAGCTTCTCCGGCGGCGTGGATGCGGTGATCCCCGGGTGGCGACGCGCCCCGGACGCTACAGATGCCCTCCGAGCTCGTGCATCAGCAGGAACCCGGCGACGCAGAGGCCGCCCAGCGCCAGCAGCAGCGCCAGCACGAAGCCGAAGCTCAGGAGCGGCAGCGGCGGCCGCGCGCGCTGCGCGTCGGCGAGCTCGTCGCGGAGGCGAGAGTTCTCGCGCTCCAGGCGCTCGATGGTGAAGCTCGCGAGCTCCCGGTCGTCGCGGAATGGAGACGTCACGATCGGATCATAGCAAAGAGATCCAGCGTGGGAACCGGGGTCTCGACGACCCGCGGCCGTCGTCCTCCAGCGCGAGCAGGCGGGCGAGCGCGGGCTCGGCGCGATCCCTCGCGTCGTGGAAGCGGGCGGCCAGCGCGCCGACGTTGGCCTCGCTGCCGCGGGGGATCCTCGGCTCGCTCATCGAGCCGCGGCTTTGCCCGCGGACTTCACCTTCCCCTTCGTCGCGGGCTTCGCCTTGGCCACGGGCTTCGCCTTCGCCTTCGGCGTCGTCTTCCGCTTCTCGCCGGGGATCTTTCCGATCCGCGGATCCCCCACCAGGATCATCTCGCAGGCGTGCAGCGCCTCTTCCTCGAACTCGGGGCCCGTCACCGGCAGCACTTGCCAGCCGGTGACGCCGCTACCGAACACGGTGATCGATCGCAGGCTCGGCAGATCGCGGCGCAGGCTCTCGTGGTGCTCGTGGATCGTCGCGAGCCAGACGCCGTTGTCGGGATCTTGCGGGCCCTTGTCGCGGAGGACCATCATGATCTTCTCGCCGACGTAGACCGCGGTGCAGCCGAACATCGGCCGCGTCTCGGGCAGCGCGGCTTCGAGGGCGTCGAGGACGAAGGGGTGGGGGAGGGCCTTCTGCTTCTTCGCGGAGAAGATCGCCTCTCCGGCAGGCACGCTGGAGGCTCGTCGAGGCGTCTTCGCTTTCATGAGATCACGCGCTCCGGTGGGTCACGTGGCCGACGAAGAAGGGGCCCATCTTGGCGATGAACTCCGACGTTTGCCGGGTCTTCCGCATGGTCTGCACCAGGTGGCTGAGGGGGTGGAGATCCTTGCCGACGATGCCGATCACGAACTCGTTGTCCTCGGCGTCGAGGCCGTGGCAGGCGAGGCGGATGTCGTGCGCCAGCTCTTGCTGGCCGTACGCCATGCCGATCATCGCGTGCTCGCGGAGGATGCCGCCTTGCTCCTGCGGCTCGAGCTTGGCGAACGCGCCGCTGCGGCGGAGCGGATACCAGACATGCCACGCGTGCGCGGGGTTGAGGACGTTGTCGACCGATCGCTTCAGCAGCGCGTGCTCGAGCTCGGGCTCGTGACCGATGCTGTAGGTGCGCCCGAGCATGCCGAACGCCGGCCGCATGTGGACGTGCTTGAGGTGCTCGGTGGCGAAGATCGGCCGCACGTCGGTGACGAAGTGCGCGGGGTCCTCGCTCCACGTCAAGAGGCCGACGCCGCGCGGGTCCATGGTGTCGGCGTAGACGATCCCCTGGATTTTCCGGGCAATCAGCTCCTTGGCGAGCTCGGCCGCGGCGTAGTCCGGCGCGTTGCCCGCGGGCACGTCGAAGACCAGGAGCTGCATGAAGAGCCGCCGGTTCATGGTCTGGCGCTCGCCCTCCTTCTTGCCGCCGTACTCGTTGACGTCGATGTTCGGGAGGCCGGGCGCCTTGGGGGCTTCGGGAGCGGTGGGGGTACTCATAGGCCGCGCAATATGCTCCCCCACGAGCGAGGTCGACAAGGGCGCCGTGATCGATTCGCGGAGGCGTCGCGCCTGAAGCGGAAACGGCCGGACGAGATCAGAGGTTTACCGCAAAGGCGCCGGAGGTAAGAGGCGATCGCTTCGGCGGCTGGCAATCGTTGCCAGCCGCTGGCAATCGTTGCCAGCCCGCTGGCAATCGTTGCCAGCCGCGCGCGCGCGCAGCGGCCGAAGAGCTGCGTTTGGGTCTTCGTGCGTCGTGGGCCCCGTCGGCGCCCTCGACAGGTTCTCAGGGCATCTTCTGGCTGGCACGCCCTGTGCGATAGTGCTCTGCGTCGGGACGAAACCGGGTCTTCCTGCGCGGGACAAGTGCGCTGACCGGGCGAGCTGGCGGGCTCGGCAACAACACCGAGTCTTCAATGAACATCGTCGAGCATTGCGCAAAAAGAACAGAGAGGAACACTGCCTTGAACATGAATTCAGCCAACTGGATGCGTCTCACCGCTGTCGCGCTGCTGGTCTCCGCGAGCGCCTGCGCCGCCCCGGAGTCCGACGCCGCGAGTAGCATGGGCGATGATCTCGAAGGACCGGCCGCTCACGAGGCGGACCCCATCACCCAGGCGGGCATTCAGTATCATAACGGACCCGTCATGCTGGGCACCGTGGGCATCTACTACATCTGGTACGGGAACTGGCAGGGCACTGGAAAGTCCATCCTGAAAGACTTCGCCTCCAGCCTCGGCGGCTCGCCGTGGTGGAACATCAACACGTCGTACACCGACGGGAACGGAAAAAAGCTGTCGAGCTCGGCCTCCTATCTGGGAGGCTATCAGTACACCGGATCGTCCGGCTACAACACCTACCTCACCGACGCACAAATCCAGAGCGTGGTCTCGGACACGATCAACCAGGGCAAGCTGCCGAAGTCGTCGAACGCGGTCTATCTCCTCCTCACCTCCAAGGACGTGGACACCGAATCGTTTAACGGCGGTAGCTGCGGCTTTCACACCGGTCAATGGATCGGCGGCACCCAGGTCAAGTACGGATGGGTGGGCGACGCCTCCATGCTCCACGCGAACGACTGCAGCGGGCAGGCCACCAGCCCCAACGGGAACCGTGGCGCGGACGGCATGACGTCGCACGTCGCCCACGAGCTCACCGAGGCTGCGACCGACCCCTGGAGCGGCGGTTGGTACAGCGCGAACGGCGACGAAAACGGGGACAAGTGTTCGTGGACCTTTGGCAAGACCTCGAAGACGCAGACCGGCGCGGACTACAACATCACGCTCGGCGCGCGCAAGTACCTCATCCAGCAGAACTGGGTGAATGCGGCCGGGGGATACTGCGCGATGTCCTATGGCCCCGCCAACGGCGGTGACCAGTGTCCGAACGATCCCAACAAAACCGCCCCGGGGAAGTGCGGTTGCGGAAAGGTCGATCCCGTCGACGTGGCCGGATACCACGATGCGCAGGGCTACCTTTGCAGTGACTGGGTGAACTACGACTGCACCCAGGCCGCCGAGCAGTACGGCTACACGGCGACCCAGGAGAGCAACCTCATCAAGAACTGCGGGATCAGCTGCAAGGCGCCCTGCCCGTGAGCACCCGACGAGGGGCACCGCGCTGAAGGTCTGACGGGTTTTCGGTCCGACCTTCAGCGGTCTCGGGGTTCGGGCCCCGAAACCGGGGGCGTCGGCGCCGGAATTTACCTCCGGCGCCGGGAGGGGGCGGAGCCCCCGGGGGCAAGAGCGCCCGCATGCCCCGTGCAATCATGTCTTTCATCGCAGCGAAGCAGATTCTTTCTGCCAGCTTCACCGCCACGCCGACAACTCCTTTCCACTGCGGAGATTACCATGTCCTCGACCAAGCGTTCCTTCCCCCTCTCGATCCTCGACGGCTCGGCCTGCGGCCTGACGATGAGATCCACCCTCCTCCACACCGCCGCGCTCGTTGCGGCCCTCGGAGTCACCGCGTGCGCCGTCAGCACCGACAACACCGTCGCTGGCCAGGACGACGGCGCTGCAAGCGACGTTGACGCCGTGATCAAGAACGGTCAGCATGTTTACGACCATGTGGTGGTCGTCATCATGGAGAACAGGAGCACGACACAAATCAACGCCAAATCCGTCAACGGCACTTACATCCACGACCTGAAGACGCAGGGCGTGAATTTTACCCAGGCGCACGCCGTGACCCACCCGAGCGAGCCCAACTACCTCGCGATGTTCTCCGGCTCCACGCAGGGCGTGACGGATGACAGCTGCCCCAACAGCTTCAACACCACGAAAAACCTGGGCTCCCAGCTGATCAACGCCGGCAAAAGCTTCAAGGGCTATTCCGAGAGCATGCCCAACGCGGGCTACACCGGCTGCGACACTGGCAACTATGCCCGCAAGCACAACCCCTGGGTGATGTTCCCCTCGGTGCCCGCCGCCAGCAACCTGACGTTCTCCGATTTTCCGAAGCTCGACTACACCAAGCTCCCGACCGTGTCGTTCGTCGTGCCCAACCTGTGCAGTGACATGCACGACTGCTCGTTCAGTACGGGTGACAACTGGTTGAGGAACAACTTGGCTGGCTACGTCAAGTTCGCCAAGGCCAACAACAGCCTGCTGATCCTGACCTGGGATGAGGACGACAGCGACAGCGCCAACGGCAACGATATTCCCGCGGTCTTCGTCGGCGCCTTCATCAAGCCGGGCACCACGAATTCGCAGAGCTACAACCACTATAACTTGCTGGCGACGCTGGAGGACATGTATAACCTGCCCCGGCTGAACAATGCGAGCGGTAAGCCCGCCATCACCAACTGGTATGCCTGCCAGAATGCCGAGCCCGTCGACGTGGCCGGATACCACGATGCGCAGGGCTACCTTTGCAGTGACTGGAAGGGCTTCGACTGCAACCAGGCCGCCGAGCAGTACGGCTACACGGCGGCCCAGGAGAGCAGCATTATCAAGAGCTGCGGGATCAGTTGCAACATCTGCCCGTGAGCACCCGACGAGGGGCGTCGCGCCGAGAGGCTGGCCGTTTTTCGGTCAGCCTCGACACGGGGCGGGGAGACAAGTTGCTTCCCCGTTGAGCGCAGTCGCAATCTTCTCGACGGTGCCTGCCCGGCCCCCCCGAAGGAACGAGGCCGGCCGAGCATCACTTGCCCGCCGGCGGGTCCACCGGCGTCGCGAGTGTCCCTTCCTCCGCGGGCGCGGCCGCCGCCGCGGTTACGGATCAAGCGCGCAGCAAGCGCACCGCCCGGCCGGCTCGCGTCTTCGTGTCGAGAAACTGCGGGCGGCTCGCGGCCTTGCGCCGGCGGTCGAAGATCACCAGCGTGCCCCGCTGAAGGCCGAGGTGAGCGAGATAGCCATCGAGCTGCAAGAGGCCTTTGCTCAGCGGGTCTGCCGCTCCGGGCCGCCACACCTTGATCTCGATGGCTCGCCGCTGCACCGCGGGTCGGCCGTCGGCCAGTGTGTAGGGCCAGCGCACCAGCAGATCGATCCGCCCGCGTCCGACGCCGTATTCGCGGTCGACATAGCCACCGCCGTTTACGAGGCGCTGCAAGAACGCCATGAACACGAGCTGCGCCGCCACCTCGTGATAGGGAGTCGCGCCCAGCAGCGCCGCGCCGTGCTCGCGCCAGAACGCCGTGAAGGCACGCAGCAGCTTGCGGAAGGCCAGCCGCCCGTCCGGCAGCACGAAGGCCCGTGGATCGTCGGGGATAGTGGCCTCGACCGCCGCGGCGAGCACGCGCACGATCACCTCGCGGTAGATGGGATTGGCGACGCGCACCGGATTGGTCCGCGCCACCAGGCCCAGATCGCGGACGTATTTCAGATCGTCCTCCAGATCGTCGCCGCCCACGATGTCGCCCGCGATCAACGGCTCGAGAATGCGGCGCACGCGGGGCTCGGTAAGGCGGGCGAGGAGCGAGTCGAGGTGGGTGGCGCGCGCCAGGATGAGCCGCTCTTTGGCGACATCGAGGTGAGCGGCGGTGATCGGCTCGGAGGCCGGGACCTTCATCTCATCGATGACTTCGCGGGCGAGCGCGTTGACGAGCCAGGGCTGGCCGGCGGAGAGCTCGAATGCCCGGACCAAGGCCTCTTCGGTGAACCGTTGCCCCGTCTCCGCGCTGTGCTGCCCATAGAGCGCACCTACCTCTTCGAATGAGAAGTCCCCGAGGCGGCTCGACGTGACCTTGATGTTGAAGGGGCTGGACGAGCCGATGCGCGGTGGGCTGCCCCCGGCGGCAAGCTTGTAGTCGCGCACGTCGCGCATCCCGCACAAGATCACCGACCAGGGGAAATGCTCCGGGCGCTCGGGAAAGCCAGCGCGGAGCTGGCGCAGCACGCTGATCAAGCTCTGGCCAACGAGCGAGTCGATCTCGTCGAACGCCAGCACCAGGGGCCGCGGGCATGTCGCCGCCCAGGCGCCCAGCGCGGCGGCGAGGAGCCGCTCGTCCGGCGCGTCGGGGAAGGGCGGTGGCTGAAGCTCGGCGGGGAGGTCTGCTGCCGCGGCAGTGCGGATCCGGTCGAGGATCGCCCGCATCGCGGCGCCGTAGTCATCGCCGGCGACCGAGGCCTCTTCGCAGGTGAAATGCAGCGCGGCGTACCGCCCTTCGGCCGTCAGCTCCCTGGCCAGGGCGCGGAGCGTGGTGGTCTTGCCGGTCTGCCGTGGCGCGTGCACCACGAAATACCCCTGTTGATCGATGAGCTCGCGCGCAGCGGGCAGGCGGGCCGCGGCGGGGACGGTGTAGTGACGCGCGAGGTTGTTGGGGCCGGCTGTATTGAAGTGCCGCAGCATGTCGCGACTCTTGCGTCAACCGCGCGCTGAACGCAAGGACGATGCCCTCGACCGGTCGAGCGCCGACGGGCCCCTCGTCCTGCTCGGAAGAGACCCCGTCGACGAGGCGCCAGGAAAGCGCCGGCCGGGCCCCCGGAGGAACGAGGCCGGCCCACCCTCACTTGCCTTCGAGCGGCGTCGCAGGCGTCACCGCGGCCCCGTTCTCCACGGGCACCGCCGCGCTCACGCTCGCCGGGCGCCCGAAGCCAACCGATGATCGCAGCGCGGGCAGCAGCGCATCGGCCTTGCGCTTCCCGAGCGCGATCGTCGTCAGCACCTGGAGGTGGTCATACCGATCCACCACCATCGAGGCGAGCTGGTCTCGCAGGATCGACTCCTTCGTTCGCTTCGCCACCTCGGCGATCGCGTTGCCGGGGCGGAGCTGCTTCACGAGCGTGCCGCCCAGCGTGGCGAGCAGATCGATCGTCGCGGCGGGGAAGGGGTGCTTGCCGGCGAGCGCCGACTCGAACTCTGCGAGCAAGCCAGGGATGGCGACGAAGTCTTCTGCCTTGTCCAGCTTGCCAGTCCCGGCGCGCACCGCAGCGACCCGCTCGCGCGGCAGGAGGTTCAGGAGCGGGTGCGCCGCAATCTCCAGGAAGCTCAGCATCAGCTCGCGAAAGGGCGCGCCCTCCGCCAGCATCTTCTCGATCTCGCCCGCGCTGAGCTTGGCGATGGGCACGCGCCCGACACCGAACGAGAGCGCCATCACCAGCGCCGGCAGCTCGAAGACCAGCTCCAGCCGCGGCTCGCGGAGCGCCCGCACCGCCGCGTCGAGGTGCGGCTCGATCGCTTCGAGCGCCGTGAGAATGTTGGCGCGCAGGAGCAGCGGTTGACCGGTGAAGACGGCGAGATCGGCAGTCGCGATCTTCTCGGCCATCGGTCGGAAATGCGCGAACGCCGTCGCGGGCGCGTCGTCGGTGAACGCCCTGGCGCGCGCGGCGGCGATGATCGCCGCCGGCGTGCTGGCATCGGCCTTGTCGTTACGCTTCTTCGAAGCTGCTTTGCCCGCAGTCGCAGCAGCGCTCTTCTTGCTCTTCTTGCTCTTGGCAGTGTCACCCATGGTTCCCTCCCGGTGGATGATGCAGAGTCGCTCTGCACCGTGGTTCCACGCGAGCCTACGGGAGCTTTCCGTCGATGGGGATCTGTCGTCCAGCACCCGGGTTCGTCGGTCGCGGCGCAGCTTGGTGTGGCCTGGCTTCCAGATCTGGCTCCGAAGAGACGGGGAACCCGTCGTTCGGGACGCGGAGCTGGCTCCGAGGAGACCGGGTACCCGTCGTTCGGGAGGCAGATCTGCGTCTGGATGACTGGGGAGTCGTCGATCGGGACGCAGCTCTCGCTCCTGGGTGACGGTGAACCCGCCATTCGGCAGGGGGATCTCCTTCGGTGAGACTCTCTGGCCTGCGCGTGCGCGGCGATGGCGAGCAACCGTGAAGACACACCCTCCGCGGACGTGATACCCAGGCAGACGTGCCCTCCCCCGAGCCGCCCGACGCCGTGCACGAGACTCAGGTCATCTCTCTCGTCGATCGCCTGCCACCCGCGCGGCGCGCCAGGCTGCTGGCGCGGATCGCCCTCGAACCGCACCTGACACCTGCGCTCCACTTGCCGAGGCGCCCTCGGCGACGCGGCCGGCGCGCGCTCGGATCTGGCGAAGGCGCGCGAGCTCGGGTGGCCAGAGGCCATGAAAGAGCCGTGAGTCCAGGCGGTGGGGGTCGCGCGCCCGGAGCCTGATTGCCAGTCTCCGAGCGGCTCGCGATCAGCAGACGCGCTTCAAGGCACGTTCTCGTCGGCGACGCGGCAGACGTGGAACGAGCCCACCAGCGTCTTCTTGGCGTCGGTGGGGCTGGTCACGGTGACATCGAACGTCCCCTCGATGACCCCGCCCGGCGGATCGAGCTTGGTGATCACGATCTTGTACGGATCGGCCGAGCTGCTGAGCTGGACGCCGGCAGCGTCGGTGTAGCTGGCGTCGCCGTCGAGGAAGGTGCCAGGGGCGGTGACCTTGGGCGTCCGCAGCAGCAGACCCGCCGAGCCGGCGCCCGTGGTCGCGCATCCGTGAATGTCAATCTCGTCGGCGCCGGGGGCCGCGCCGCCGGCGAAGTGGTAGCCGACCGCGGTCATCGTCTCGTTGGAGCCCCAGCTCCCCATGCAGATCGAGGGGAAATGCATCTTCACCTCGTTGTTCTCGGTGAGATCGATGTAGCCGGAGCACGCGTTGCCGCCGCCGGCGCCGGTCGTCCCGCTGCCGCTCGCCGACGAGGTGGCCGCGGTCCCCGAGGTGCTCGACGTGCTCGCGCCGCCGCCCACGCCCGTTCCGGAGGTGCTGTTCGATCCTGACGAGGTCGTGCTCCCCGAGCCGCCGGCGCCGGTGGTGCCGCCGGAGGCCGAATCGCCGGTGCCTCCGCAGGCGATCGGCCCGAGCGCGAGAACGGAGACCAAGAAAAGACAGTGGGTTTTCATGCGTCGATGCTACGGCCCGGCGTCAGGCGCGGCAAGGCTCGCTGCGCGCGGATCTTCGCGGCTTGCCATCGGCCTCACCTTCGGTTCAAGTGTCGGCGTAGCGGGGGCGCCGACAGCGGCATCACACTCCCGGACGACCCGGTCACCTTGAGAACCACCCTCTTCCTGTTCGGGCTCGCGGTAGCGCCCCTCGTCGTCGGCTGCGCGTCGAGCGGCTACGATCCGACCCCGCGCCGGCCCGCCGTGATGTGGCCGCCGGGGCAGGGCACTCCGGGGCCGGGGGCCCCGCGCGTGCATCTCCAGCTCGATCCGCCGGACTCCACGCTGCCCGAGGTCGAGCTCCGCGAGGTCGCCGGCCTGGAAGAGCAGACTTACGGAGCCAGCGGGCCAATGGGTGGATCGAGCGGAGTCCGCCTCGTCCCGGGGAGCATCACTGTCTGCCCGATCCCCTGCGGCGCGATCCTCGACGGTACCCCCCACCGCGAGTTCTTCTTCGGCGGCGAGGGGATCCGCGCGTCGAAGCATTTTCACCTGGAGAACGAGACCGGCGAGCTGACGATCAAGGTCAAGCCCAGCAGCGGCGTGCAATGGAAAGCCGGAGAGGGCCTGACCATCGCCGGATCGCCGCTCCTGTTCTTCGGGACCATCCTGCTCGCCAACTGGCTCGGGTCGAAGGGCGTGGGCTCGAAGCCGGTCCCGGCGCCGATCATCGTCTTCACGGGGGCGAGCGCCGCCCTGGTCGTGAGCGGGATCGCCATGATGCTCACCGGCGGGACGACGTACTCGATCCAGCGATCGGCGCCGCCTCGGACCGCCCCTTGACGCCACGCCGACGCGGGCGAGGGCGCTCCGACCGCGTCTGCGAGAACCCGGTCGACGTCGGAAGGCTGCGGGGGCTCGTGACGGCGGCGCGCGCGGCCCACGCCTGAGCTATCCTCGGCCCTTGCAGGGGAAGGGATGAGAGCGCTGACACCGCGGAGCCGACGGGCAATCGTCGCGGCCTCGAGCCTGGCGATCGTCATCGCCGGATCGATCGCGGCCTCGCGATCCCCGCGCGTTCGCGCGGCGTACCAGGCGTTTCGTGATCCGGGCCGGCTCGACGCGCGCCCGGCCGAGCCCGACGTGGCCGCGACGCCCGCGCCGATCGCCGAGATCGATCTCCCCGATCTCAGCAGCGACTACGATCGCGCCGGCCCCGAAGATCTCGCGGACGCCGGCGCCGAGACCATCGGCTCGCTCACCTGGCCGGATCTCGACTTCCCGCCGAGCCGCAAGACGATGCGCTTCGTCGGCTACTTCGCGGCGACCGAGCGCGGGCGGCAGGCCTTCATCGAGCGCTACCGCCGCGGCGGCCGCTACCGCGCGCACATCGAGCAGGCGCTGCGCGACGCGGACCTGCCCGAGGATCTGGTGTGGCTCTCGGCGATCGAGAGCGGCTTCAACCCGCAGGCGATCTCGCCGAAGGGCGCCGTCGGCCTCTTCCAGTTCATGCCGGAGACGGCCGCGCGCTACGGGCTGCTTCAATCGGAGCAGATCGACGAGCGGCGCAGCATCACCCGGAGCACCGCCGCGGCCATCGCCTACCTGCGCGATCTCTTCGCGCGCTACGGCCGCTGGGATCTCGCGCTCGCGGCCTACAACTACGGGGAAGATCGGCTCGACGAGTCGATCGAGAAGCTCCGCGCGCGCCGCCCCGCGAAGAGCGCCAAGGATCCGGTCGAGCTCAAGGATCTCGCCGAGGCGCACCTGGTGCCGAAAGAGACCGCGAGCTTCGTCCCGCAGATCCAGGCCTTCGCGATCGTCGCGGCCAACCGCGGGCGCTTCGGCCTCGACGATCTGGCGCCGCTCGAGCCCTTCGAGATCGGCGAGATCGCCGTCCCCGCGGGCACGCCGCTCCGCCTCGTCTCCAAGGCCGCGGGCGTGTCGATCGAGGTGATCCGCGACTACAACCCGGATCTGCTCCGCGCCGAGCTGCCGTCGTCGGGAGGCGATCTGCTGGTGAACGTGCCCGCCGATCGCGTGGCGCGCGCGCTCGCCTCGTTCCCCGCGCTGCTCGCGCGCAACGCTCCCTCGGCGGCTCCCGACGCGCCGAGCTCGGCCTCGGTCGCGCCGCCGACCACCTCGGCCAGGGTCGCGCTGTCGGCCGACGCCGTCGCCGCGCCGCACAGCGACGATCGCCTGGTTTTACCGGATGGAATCACCCTCGCGTTCGACGGCGCGCCCGGCCCCGAGATCACGATCGAGCCGAGCGTGGAGCTCTTCGAGCCGACGCGGACCGGCGTGCGCGCCTCGGGCAAGGTGCTGCGGATCGCGCCCTCGCGCGTGCCCGCCGCCGATCTCGAGCGCGGCCTCGAGCGCGCGGCGGCGGCGCTGCGCGCGATGATCCAGCGCGAGGCCGCGGTCGCGCTCCGGCGATCGATCGCCGCCCCGCGGCGGATCCAGATCGAGCACGCGCCCTATGGAAAGAGCTGGATCGCCCTCTCGGATCACCTCTTCCCCGAGGGCCATCCGCTCCAGGGATCGCTCGCCGCGGCCCCGCTGCTCCCGCTGCTGTCGGTGGTGATCGCCGAGCCTCCGCCGCAGGGCGCGCTCCGCGCCACGGTGACCCTCTCGTTCGCCGATCGAAAGATCGCCGCGGCCCTCGCGCCGCGGGCCCTGGCGAGCGCGCTCGATCCTGGCCCTGCTTCTCCGCTCTTTCCGCGCGAAGAGCGCCTCGCCGTGACCGAGTCGGTGCCGTCGCCGCGCGCGCTCTTCGGCTGGATCGGCCCGCCGGGCGACGACGCGTCGAGCCCCGCGCTCCGCCTCGGGATGCTGCTCCTGGCGCACGATCGCTTCGGTAGCGCGGCGCGGGCGCTGGTGAGCGAGACCCACGTCGCGGTCCACGTGCGCGGCTCGATCGAGAACCTCCCGCGCGCGAGCGTGGTGGCGATCGAGGTCGCGCCGTCGGTGAAGTACGACGTCGCCGCCTGCGAAAAAGAGCTCGATCGCGCCATCGCCGCGTTCGCCGAGCAGGGCCCGAGCGCCCCCGAGCTCGCCGAGGCCAAGGCCCAGCTCCGCGCGCGCCTCGACTCCGAGCGCGCCCGTGCCGGCTCGCCCGACGAGCCCAAGGCCGCGGCCCTGGCGCGGATCGCCCGCACCGCGGCGGCCGCCGAGGCCGTCACCGCGAGCGACGTGACCGCCGTGGTGAAGCGGATCTTCTCCCCCGCGCACCGCGTGGTGATCACCACCGAGCCGCGCTGATCAGCCGCTTCGAACCACCTTGAGGCCGGCGCTCTCGAAGGCCGCGCGGAGGCCGTCGTGGAGCGTCGCGAACGAGCGCGCCTCGCCGAGCGTGACCCGGATCTTCGCGAGCGCGCGGGCGCCCTCGGGCGAGATGCCGACGAGCAGCGTCTCGGCGCCGATCAAGCGCACCGACTTCACCAGCCGCAAGATCTCCGCGGCAAGGCTCTCGTCGACGACCGTGAGCCCGGTGATGTCGACCAGGACCGCGCGCGCGCGGGTCTTCATCACCGCCTCGAGCACGTGCTCGCGGACCCCGGCGGCGCGGTCGGGATCGATCTCGCCGATGAGCGGCGCGACCAGGATCCCCTCCCAGATCCGGATCACCGGCGACGAGAGCGCGTTGAGCAGCTCGCGCTGCGCGTCGATGGTCCGCGCCTTCTCCTCGAGCTCTTGCTCCTTGGCGGCGGTGACCCGCGCGAGATCGCGCTCGAGATCCGCGCGCCGGCGCAGGATGATCCCGTTGAGCTTCTCGTTGTAGACGTCGGCGGCGCGAAACACCGCGCCGTGCGCCACGGCGTCGACCTCCGAGAGCAGATCGATCGTGGCCCCGAGATCGACGCGCCCGGCGCGGAGCACGTCCTCGAGCCCGCGCCGGAAGGAGAGCATCCCGCGCAGCAGCGTCGAGACGTGGAACTCGCTCGACGATCGCAGCGAGGTGACCAGCTCGATGAACTCGTCGAGCGGCCCCTCGTCGCCGGTGAGCAGCGCCGTCGACTGCGACGTCACCACGCGCTCCACCAGCTTGCGCGTCTCCTCGCGTGGGCGCCGTGAGCCGAGATCGATCGCCTGCTCCCGCACCCAGTCGGTCCCGCGATCGACGATCGCGGCGCGGTGCCGCTCGAGGAGCGCGGAGAGCAGGCCTCGGCTGGCGTCGTCCATCAGCCCTGCAGCAGCGGCGCGAGGAACGCGCGGACGATCGCTGCCGTCTCGCGCGGGGCCTCCGAGCCGGGGTAATGACCGGGGCCGGGCAGGTACACCAGCGACGCGCGCTTGATCTTCGAGCTGACGGCCGCGCGCAGGAAGTCCTGCGGCAAGAAGGGATCGTCGGTGCCGACCACGAGCACCGGCGCGGTGATCGAGCCGAGCTTGTCGGCGAAATTCGCCCCGCTCCACGCGGTGAACGCGGCGTGGATGCACTCCGGCATGATCTTCCCGGCGTCGTCGAGCAGCCGCTCGCGCGCGGCTTCAGGCAGCGTCTTGCACGCGAGGCCGAGGATGGTCTTCTGCATCTCGCGGTTCTGGCCCGAGCTCGAGAAGAGCCCGCGCGCGTCGTCCGGGAGCGTCATCCCCGACGCCGGCACCGGGCAGAGCAGCACCGCGCCGAGCACGCGCTCGGGCCAGTTCGCTGCCAGAAGCTGCGCGACCTGCCCGCCCATGCTGTGGCCGACGAGCGCGAACGTCTTCGCGCCCGCGGCGTCGGCGACGGCGATCACGTCGCTCGCGTACTGGGCGATGGTGTAGGTCCCGTCGGCGCTCCCGGAGCGCCCCGTGCCGCGGAGATCCGGGACGATCCACCGCACGCCGTCGTTGCCGAGCGCGGCGAGGAGATCGTCGTACACGGCGCCCGACATCATCCATCCATGCACGAGCACGACGTCGGTCGAGCCGGTGCCGAAGGTTCGATAAGCCAGCTCGACGCCATCGTTCGCGGTGAGTGTGTGGAGTGTGTCCATGGGGTCCTCCCTGGAAATTGGGCCGCGAAAATCGCATCGTTTCGCCGGTATTTCAAGGAGAACAATCGTCTTCGTAGCGCCTGTGACATTGGCGCGTGGGTGGGCCTCTGTGCGCGCGCGGTTCCCGCTTCCGGATCGATCCCTCGCTTGTTATGCCTGATTGTTGAGGGGTTTTTTCTTCACCAACCACCGAGGCCGCCGGGCCCCAGGAGCCATCATGCGACGCAACGTGCTCACCTCCCTTTCCTTCGCTTCGCTGCTCGTCCTCGTCCCGCTCACCGCCGACTCCGCGCCGATCGTCACCACGATCGTCAGCTTCGATCCCTCGGTCGGCGACCTCCCCGAGTCGCTCACCATCGGCGACGACGGCAGCTTCTACCTCTCGATGACGACGGCGGCGATCAAGCGCGTCGCGCCGGACCACACCGTGTCGACCTTCGCCACGCTCCCCGTGCCCGCGGGCGCCTTCGCGACGGGGCTCAAGTTCGGGCCGGACGGCTACCTCTACGCCGGATCGGGCGCGTTCGGGCCGAGCCCCTCGGGCGCCTTCGTCTGGCGGATCTCGCCCGCGGGCGTGGTCACGCAGTACGCGGCGCTCGATCCCAACGGCTTCCCCAACGACCTCGCCTTCGACGACCACGGCAACCTCTTCGTCACCGATCCCTTCCTCGGCCTCGTGTGGAAGATCGATCGTCACACCCACGCGGCGTCGATCTGGCTCGCCGACCCGCTCCTGGCTGGAAACCCTTCCCATCCCGCCCTCACGCTCCACGCCTTCGGCGTCGACGGCATCGCCTTCGACGAGGACAAGCACAGCCTCTACTTCGGCAACGTCGACTTCGGCGAGATCCTCCGCGCCGACGTCAACTGCGACGGCTCGGCCGGCCCCCTCGAGGTCTTCGCCGGCGACGCCAGGCTCGTGGGCGTCGATGGGATCGCCTTCGACAAAAAGGGCACGCTCTACGCGGCGATCAACGGGCAAGACAGCATCGCCGCCGTCGACGAGGACGGCCACGTCAGCACCGTGGTCACCGGCGCGCCGCTCGACTCCCCGTCGAGCCTGGTGTTCGGCAACCACGGCAGCGACAAGAAGACGCTCTACGTCGCGAATTTCGCCGTGCTCCGCGCCTTCGGCGTGAAGCCGGGCGCGCCGCACCCGTCGCTCGCGTCGCTGGCGGTGAAGACCGCGGGCCTCCCACTCCCCTGATCGTCAGAGCAAGATCGGGATCCCGTGCGCGGGATCCCTGGTCCCGATCTCCAGCGCCGCTGCCCGCGTCCGCGCCGTGAGCGGCGGTCGCCCCTTCACCTCGAAGCGCAGCTTTCCGGCCGCGATCTTCGAGTTCAAGCAATAGGTCATCGCCCCGTCGGGGTTCTCGTAGCGGAGCCCGACGAAGTCCCGCGTCTCCGCCGCGAGCTCGCCCTCCACCCGCGCGAGGCGGCTCTCGGCGCGGAACGACCACGCGCGCAGGCCGATCTCCCCCCGGCTCCGCAGCAGCACCAGCGGCGCGTTGAACGGGTAGCGCACGCCCCGGCTCCAGACCGCGAGCACCGTTAGCGGCGGTGCCAGCAGCGGCCCCACCTTCACCCGCGCCGTCGCGCCTTCGAAGATCAAATCCTCTTCGTTTTCCCACTGATTGCAGTGCGCCCACGCGTAGAGCTCCGCGTGGCGACGGCCCCAGTTGTGCCCCTCCATTCCGCGCCACGCGTCGACGTCGACCCGCTCTCCATCGACGACGTAGTGCCCCGTGAAGCGAGCGTCGGGGTAGGGCGAGACCAGCTTGCTGCTCGGGAGCGGACCCTCGTACATCCGCAAGCTCGGGAACAGCACCAGCGGCGCCGAGGTCGTGGTGAAGCGGAGCGCGAGCTCGATCCGGCGCCCGTGGCTCGCCACGGATCCGCTGATTTCCCCGGCTGAAATCGCCAGATCGGCGACGCGCACGTCCAGCCTCTCGCGCGAGAAGCGCGCGCGCTCGAAGGGCACGATCTCCTTCGCGCCGGCGTGAGCGCCCGCACGATCGAAGGCGATTGCCCAGGCCTCCGCGACCGGCGCGACCGAGCCTTCGCGCGCGAGGATCGTCGCCTTGATCCACAGCGCGCGGCGCCCTTCGCGATCGTTGAGCTTGAGGAAGTAGCTCTCGACGTGACCTCGCTGTCCCCCGAGGCCGGTGGGCTCGAAGCGCGCGGCGTTCCAGTCGCGGATCTCGGCTTGCGTTTTCATAATTCTGTGGATACAGAATACATCGAACCGACGCGCTGCGTAAGGCTCTAAAACGAGCCTGGAAACCTGACGGGAGGTACCTCATGGCCCACGCCGCTCCGATCTCACTGCCGGTCCTCGGACGACCAACGCCCGCTCCGAGCGCGTCTCCGCGGGCCGCCGCGACGGCCTCGACGAGCCCGCGGCTCGCCCCCCGATCGCGCCGCGTCGCGCTCGCGGTGGCCGAGGCGGCGATGCCCGGCGGCGGTCTCTTGCCCGGCGGCGGCGCGGCCACGATCGATCGCCTCGAGACCTTCCTCGCGGGCATGACCGACGACTTCCGGCGCGCCTTCGAGGGCGGCCTCTGGACCGTGGAGGGATCGACGATCGCCACGCGCGGCCGAGCGTTCTCGGCGCTGCCGATCGCCTCGCGCACGGCGGTGCTCGAGGCCTGGACCGATCGGCGCTCGCGCTACGCGCGCTGGCTCCTCCGCGCGATCCTCACGCCGATCAAGATGGCCCACTTCGGCGACGCGACGATGTTCGCGCACGTCGGCTGCCGCCGCGATCACGACCCGCCCGCGCGCGCCGAGCCGCAGCGCTGGATGCGCAAGATCACCGACGGCCGCGCGGCGACGGAGGATCTCGATCTCGAGTGCGAGGTGGTCGTGGTCGGCACCGGCGCGGGCGGCGCCGCCGCGGCCTACGAGCTCGCGCGGCGTGGTCGCGCGGTGCTGCTCCTCGAGGCCGGCGATCTCCACCCGCGATCGAGCTTCGACGGCCGCGCGGCGACGGCCTTCCAGCGGCTGTACCTCGGCCGCGCGACGACGTTCGCGATCGGCAACGTCGCCGCCGGCGTGTGGGCCGGCCGCGGCGTCGGCGGGAGCACGACGATCAACTCCGGCACCTGCTACCGCGCGCCGGAGCACACCCTCGATCGCTGGGCCTCGCGCTACGGCCTCGGGATGCTCGCCGGCGACGCCCTCGCGCCGTACTACGACCGCGTCGAGGACATGCTCGGCGTCGCCCCGGCCCCGCGCGAGCTGCTCGGCGGATCGGCTCGCGTCGTCGCGCGCGGCGCCGATCGGCTCGGCCTCTCGCACCACCCGCTCCTCCGCAACGCGCCGGGCTGCGACGGGCAGGGCGTGTGCTGCCTCGGCTGCCCCAGCGGCGCCAAGCGCTCGACCGACGTGAGCTACGTGCCCGAGGCGCTCAAGCTCGGCGCCGAGCTCGTCACCGGCGCCGAGGTGCTCCGCGTTGACGTCGTTGACGGTCGGGCCCGCGGCGTCACGGCGCGCCTCGCCTCGGGCCACGCGCTGCGCGTCCGCGCCGACGCGGTGATCGTCGCCGGCGGCGCGCTGCTCACGCCGCTCCTGCTCCGCCGCAGCGGCGTGGCGACGCGCTCCGGGTGGCTCGGCAAGAACCTCTCGATCCACCCCGCGAGCAAGGTGATGGCGCTGTTCTCCGAGACCATCGACATGTCGAGCGGCATCCCGCAGAGCCTGGCGATCGACACCTACGCGGCCGAGGGCCTGATGTTCGAGGGCGCCGGCGTGCCGCTCGACGTCGCGGCGATGGCCACGCCGTGGGTCGGCCGCCGCTTCATGGATCTGATGGACCGCTACCCGAACATCGCGACGTTCGGCTTCATGATCCAGGACAAAAGCCGGGGTGAGGTGCACGCCGGGCCCGGCGGTGCCCCGCTGATCCGCTACGACCTGAGCCCCGAGGACGTGGCCCGGATGGCGCGTGGCTACGCCATCCTCTGCGAGATTTTCCTCCTCGCCGGCGCCGAGCGCGTGCTCCCGATGATCGCCGGCTGCGACGAGATCCGCGACGCTGCCGATCTCGATCGCCTCCGCAAAAGGAAGCTCTCTGCCGGCGATTTCGAGGTCACGGCGTATCACCCGCTCGGCACCTGCCGCATGGGCGTCGATCCCGCGCGCTCCTGCGTCGGCCCGGACGGCGAGGTCCACGACACCGAGGGCCTCTTCGTCGCCGACGGCAGCGCGATCCCGTCGAGCCTGGGCGTCAACCCGCAGCTCACGATCATGGCCCTGGCGCTCCGCACCGCCGAGCGCGTCGACGCGCGCCTCGACGACCTCTCGCGATCGCTTGCGCCCGCGGCGATCCCCTTCACCGCGCCCGGCCACGCGTTCACGTTTCGCGAGACGATGTCCGGCACCTGCCGCCTCGCGAGCGATCCGGATCGCGAGCGGACGATCGTCTTCACCGTCACCGCGCGCTCGCCTCGGATCGGCGCGTTCCTCGCGCACCGCGAGGTGGCGATCGAGGGCACGATCCAGGTCGAGGGCCTCGCGACCGATCAACCGCTCACCGGCACGCTGGGCCTCGACGTGCTCTTCACGCGGCAAATCGCCTACGATTTCACCTTCAACGGCGATGACGGCGCGGCTTACCGGTTCACCGGTGAGAAGAACGTCCGCGTCACCGCCTTCCTCGAGACGATGTCGCACTTGCCCGCGGTGCTCCTCGACGCGCGCGGCGAGACCGTCGCCGACGCGACGCTCCGCTTCGATCTCCGCGGCGATCTCGTGAGCTTCCTCCGGAGCTTCTCGCTCACCCGCGCCGCGTGATCGCTCACCTTAGCGAGCAGACCCCGCGCAGCGATCCGCGCTGCCCGGGATCGCGCGCCGCGCTCTTGCGGTGGAGGCGCTGGTACTTCTCCACCCGCCCGTCGACGGCGCGTCCCAGCGCCGCGAACACCTCGTCGGCCTGGCAGAAGCGATAGCTCGCGCGGAAGCCTTCGAGCAGCCGATCGAGCAGGTGCAGCGTGGGCGCGAGGCCGAGCCGCGAGGCCTCGCGCGGATCGGGCCGCTCGAAGAAGCGCTCGCTCCGCCGCAGCAGCGCGTCGACGCGACCGAAGAGCTCTTCGCGCTTCGCCCGGCTCGGCGCCGCGCGCCCGCTGCGGATCTCGCAGCCGAGAAACTCGAAGCCCTGCGCGGCCGATCCGAACGCCGCCTTGCCCGGGCTCACCGCCGGATCGTAGGCTTCGAACCCGAGCTCGCCGAGCGCGCGCTGGGCGCTGGCGAAGGCCTTCTTCACGTGCGCGGCCTCGCGCCCGAGCAGGAGAAAATCGTCGACGTAGCGCAGGCAGACGATCCCGCGCGCGTTCATCTGCGCGTCGAAATCGCGGAGGATCGCGTTGCCCATCAGGGTCGAGAGCGCGCAGCCCTGCGGCACGCCGGTGTCGTCCTCGGGGAAGATCGACGCCGCCTCGCCCAGCTCGGCGAGGTTGTCGAGCTCGGTCCGCGTGGCCTCGTCGAGCAGCCGGGCGAAGCCGGGATCGTCCACGTACGCGAGCAGCTGGTCGAGGGCGCGCTTGCGCGGGATCTTCCGGAAAAACGAGGCGATGTCCGATCGCAGGTACACGCCGTGGCCGTCGTTCACCGCGGCGATCGCCGCCGCCACCGCGCCGGCGGTGCCGCGATGAGGCACGCCGCCGAAGCTGGTCGGCGCCTCGAGATCCGCGGCGCAAAGGCCGGGCAGGCCGCGGAGCACGTCGAGGATCGCCCGCTGCACGATCCGGCTCTCGATCGGCGCCACCACGATCGGCCGCGGGCCCTTGCCGGGACGCTCGCAGGCGATCCCGCGCGCCCGCGCGAAGACGAAGCGCCCCTCGCGGAGCTGCGCCGCGATCCGCCCGAGGTGCCGGTCCGCGTGCTCCTCGAAGCGCGCGGCCTCGGCCCGCGTGGCCGGCGACGATCGCCGGGCCGCCTCGCGCACCCGCAGGAAGGCGGAGCGCAGCGTCCCGCGCGCGCGGAGGCGCTCGAGAGGGGTCGTCGCAAGGGCGATGTCGCCGTGATCTAGCGTGGCTGAGGCCATCGGTGTCGTCCGCTCAGCGTGGTTCGAGAGGGGGTCTCCGGGTCGAGTCGAGGCCCACGGCGACAAGACATGTCCACCATGACCAAGACAACCCATGCCCCCGGCGCGCAAACCGTCGTTCAAAGGCTGCTTCGCGGCAGCCCCGAGCGGCGATGGCCGGGGGACATCCATCCGTCGCGCAGCGCCCGTGAACGAGCCCGCGCAGCCGAGGATGCAAGGAGCGCAGCGCCGCGACCAGAGCCGCGACACCGGGCGTGCCGGGCACGCAGACGCAGGGCAACCCTGCGCGATCTTCTCCGGTTTGGAAGAGTGCCAGTGCACCCTCTGACAGGAACCCAGCGGCCGTCCGATGGCGCCCAGCAAGAGCCGGACGCCGGCGCATACGAGCTCGCCGGAGAAGAACACCCCCGGCGGGCGAGCGAGGATCCCCCGCGCTCACCCGAGCCGTCCACCACACCCCGCGGAGGACGACGCACCCACCCGGCCCCCGGCGCCGCGAGGGCCCGGGAGAAGGTGAATGCCTGGAAGCAAGAGGACCCTACCAGGCTTCGTGGAGCTGGTCAAGCGTTCAGTGTTTCGACGCTGAACAGTATCGAAGCGGTCGCGCTCGTCGAGCGGGCAGATTTGTCGACGCCGACGGATGAACCCATGGCAAACTCGTTCACCTCGAAGCCGCCATGACCGAACCTGCCCGCCGCGCGACGATCCTCGAGGCCGCCGACCGCCTGCTCCGTCACTACGGCGCGGCGAAGACCACGGTCTCCGACGTCGCGCGCGAGGCCGGCGTCGGCGTCGGCTCGGTCTACCTCGAGTTCCCCTCGAAAGAGGCCATCGTCGAGGAGCTCTCGCGCTCGCGCCACCGCGACGTCCTCGACGCCATGCGCGCCGCCGCGAACGCCGGCAGGCGGCCCTTTCCCGAGCGGCTCACCCGGGCCTTCGACGCGCGCCTCGAAGCCTTTTACGCGGTCGTCGACGCCGGCACCCACGCCTGCGATCTCGTCCACTGCGTCAGCGCCGCGGTGAAGACCGCGCAGGTCAGCTACCACCACGCCGAGCTGGCCCTGGTGGCCGATCTGCTCCGCCGCGGGGTCGAGGCCGGCGAGCTCGACGCCGCCGATCCCGAGGCCGTGGCGGGCACGCTCCTCCGCGCTTACGCCAGCTTTTCTCTCCCGTGGATCGCCTCGCGCGATCGCGCCGAGACCCGCGCCGCCCTCGCGGCGATGCACCATCTCGTGCTCCACGGCCTGCTCGTGCGCCCGCCGCCGCGCCGTCGTTCGAGCCCGTAGCTCCTCGATCCTCGATCCTCGCGCCTCGGCGCACGAACTGCACCGGGGGTGGTTGACGGAGCCGTGAACGAATTTATGATTCGTTCATTCCTCGGGCAACGCTCTCGCCGAGCCGGCGCTCGCCGGGCTCGAAGCGGCTCCCACTTCCCCCCGACCCATCCTCGGATCCTCGAAGGAGTCTTTCATGACCACGCTCCGCGACGGCGAACCTGCGCCCACCTCCCCGTTTCCTCTCCTCCCGCTCCGCAATGGAGTCCTGTTTCCCGGCACCGTGGTGACCCTCCCCATCGGCCGCGAGCGCTCGGTCGCGCTCGCCGCCACCCTCGCGCGCGGCGCGGTGTTCGGCGTCGCCACCCAGAAAGACGCCGACAACGCCGATCCCGGGATCGAGGATCTCCACCGCATTGGCACCTTCGTTCGCGTTACCGACATCGCTCGGCTCTCGGGCGGCGAGTACCGGATCGCGCTGGAGGCGGTCGGCCGCTTCACGGTCGGCGAGCTGGTGCGCAAGGATCCCTTCTGGCTCGTCGAGGGCGCGCTCGCCGAGGAGACCCACGGCGCCACCGACGACGCGCGGCTCGTGGCCCGCGCGCTTCGAGATCACGTTCGCGAGCTGGCCAAGGGCGGCGGCAGCCTCGCCCAGGTCGGCGAGGTCGACGATGATCCCGGGGCCTACGCCGACCGCGTCGCCGCGTCGCTCGGCCTGCCCACCGACAAGGAGATCCAGGTCCTGGAAGCGCTCGATGTGCCGGCTCGCCTGCGCCTCGTCGCCGGCCTGCTCGTCGAGGTGAAGGCCCTCTCCGACGTGAAGCGAAAGATCGAGTCCGAGGTGCGCCGCGAGATCGGCAAAGATCAGCGCGACGCGATCCTCCGCGAGCAGCTCCGCGCGATCAAGAAAGAGCTGGGCGAGGAGCCCGCCGGCGGCGACGCCGCGGCGCTGCGCGAGAAGCTCGACAAGGCCAACCTCCCCGAAGAGGCCCGCGCCGTGGCCGATCGCGAGCTGCGCCGCCTCGACGGGATGCAGCCGCAGCAGGCCGAGCACAACGTGATCCGCACCTACCTCGAGTGGATCGCCGATCTGCCCTGGACCGCGCGCGCCGAGACCACGGACGACATCGACGCGGTCGCGGCCAAGCTCGACGCCGATCATCACGGAATGGCCGACGTGAAGAAGCGGATCCTCGAGCACATGGCGGTGCTCAAGCTCAAGGGCGACGTGCGCGGCGGGATCCTCTGCCTCGCGGGGCCTCCCGGCGTGGGCAAGACCTCGCTCGGCCAGTCGATCGCCGACGCCACGGGCCGTCCTCTCGTGCGGATCTCGCTCGGCGGCGTGCGTGACGAGGCCGAGATCCGCGGGCACCGCCGCACCTACGTCGGCGCGCTCCCGGGCCGCGTCCTTCACGCCCTGAAGAAGGCCAAGGTCAAGAACCCGATCGTGCTCCTCGACGAGATCGACAAGCTCACGCAGGGCTACATGGGCTCGCCCGAGGCCGCGCTGCTCGAGGTGCTCGATCCCGAGCAGAACAAGACGTTTGTCGATCACTACCTGGAGCTGCCGTTCGATCTCTCGGAGGTGATCTTCATCTGCACCGCGAACGATCTCGGCAACCTCTCGGCGCCGCTCCGCGACCGTCTGGAGATCATCGAGCTGGCCGGGTACACGGCCGACGAGAAGGTGAAGATCGCCCGGACGCACCTGATCCCGAAGCAGCTCAAGGCCCACGCGATCCACGAGGGCACGCTGACGGTGACCGACGCGGCCATCCACGCGATCGTCGTCGACTACACCCGAGAGGCCGGCGTGCGGCAGCTCGAGCGCGAGGTGAAGAAGCTGTGTCGAGCCCTGGCGCTCGAGGTCGCGCGGGCGACCGACAGCAAGCCGAGCCTCGCGGTGACCGAGCACGATCTCGTGAAATACCTCGGCAAAGTGAAGTATTTCAGCGAGGTGGCCGAGCGGACGCGGGTGCCCGGCGTGGCCACGGGCCTCGCCTGGACGCCGGTCGGCGGCGACATCCTCTTCATCGAGACGTCGCGGATGAAGGGCAAGGGACGGGTCGAGATCACCGGCCAGCTCGGCGACGTGATGAAGGAGTCGGTGAAGGCCGCGCTCTCGTACGTGAAGAGCCACGCGGACGAGATCGGCGTCGACGTTTCAGGCCTGGAAGAAGAGGATCTGCACGTGCACGTGCCGGCGGGCGCGGTTCCGAAGGACGGGCCCAGCGCGGGCGTGACCATGTTCACGGCCCTCACCTCGCTCCTCTCGGGTCGCAAGGTCCGCTCGGACACGGCGATGACCGGGGAGTGTACGCTCCGCGGCCGCGTGCTCCCGGTCGGCGGGATCAAGGCCAAGGTGCTGGCCGCCCACCGCGCGGGGATCACGAGGGTGATCCTCCCGAAGCGCAACGAGCGCGACATCGACGACGTCCCGCAGGAGGCCCGCGAGGCGATGGAGTTCATCTTCGCCGAGGACATGACCGAGGTGATCGCCGCGGCGCTCGAAGCGACCCCGAGCGCGCCCGAGGTCGGCCCCAAGAGCAGCGCGAGCAAGGCGCCTGAAGCGCGGCCGGTGCACTGAAGCGACGGCGTGGGCGCGGGCTTGCCTGGCCTGGGAGCCTGGTGTCGTTCGACGCCAGGCTCCTGATTCCTGCACGGCGTCGAGCGCGGCCGTCCCGCTCTTCACGGCGGTGACGGCGGATCCCTCTTTCTCGAGCGCGCAATGGACGACCTCGCGGACGCGGGCTTCGTCATCGACGAGGAGAATGTGCTTTTTCAGGCGGGCCTCTTCGAGGGTATCCTCCGCGCGCGGCGCCGTCGCGTCGCACCCCGGGAACATGAGCACACCCACCCTCGATCCTCGCCTCGGTCGCTCCGAGGTTGCCTTCCCCGATCCCGCCGCGCTTGGCTGGGTCGTCGTCGTGCTCGGCTCGGCGGTGCTGCTCGGGGGGCTGATCATGGTGCTGCTCTTCCTGTTCGCCACGCCGCACAAGCACGGGCTGACGCAGGACGCGCTGGCGGGAGCGGGGATGGGCGCCGCCATGACCCTCGGCGGGCTGGCTTTGCTGGTCTTCGCCGTCCGCGACCTCTGGCGAAAGCCGACCTGGTATTTCTGCGAGCGCGGCCTGGTGCGCCTGAGCAAGACGGGGCCGCAGCGCCTCACGCTCTGGCAAGACATCGAGCGCCTGGAGATGGTCGAGCTCAAGAATGCCGGCCGCACCATCGGCTATGTTCTCCGCGGCGGGCCTGGCCGGATCAGCGTGCCCAACCTGCCCACGATGCAGCGCGGATATCAGCTCTGGAAGCAAGGCCGCGCCGCCGCGGGGCGCGCCGCGTGAGCGTGTTCTCGGGGACCTTCGTCGACGCGAGCGGCCGCGGCGAGCACCCGACCGGGCTCGCGGGTCCCGGGACGATCCGGCTGGAGCCGAGTCGATTGGTCATCACCGGCCAGAGGCCACGCGCGGCGCTCGCCTCGGTCGGCGCAGGCTTCGTGGCGTTTCTGCTCTTGATCCTCTTCGTGACGGCGCTCGTGATGGGCTCGTTCACGGGCAGCAAGCCCACCTTCGTCGATCTCAAGCTGGTAGTGGTGATCGGCGCGGCCTTCGCGGTGGGGTGTTTCCTGGGCCTCCGGACCGTGCTGCTGAAGGTCTTGCCACTCCAGAGCACCGAGGTCGCCGTCGAGCTTCCCTTCGTGGTGCTCGCGCGCCTGAACGGCGGCAATCTGGAGCTGCTCACCACCTCTCCAGACCTCGCCGGGCTCAGCGCCTTTCAGGTCGTGGATGCCATTCGCTTCGTGGAAGAGCTGGAGATCGCGCGCAGGGGATCGGTCAAGGGCTATCGCTGAAGCTCGGCTCCGACGGGGCCGTCAATCCGCCTTCGTCCAGGCCCGCAGCCTCGCCGCCGCCCGGCTCCACAGGCCGTTGCTCTCGTCCTCGTCGGGCACCTGGCTCTCGCGTGGGTCCACCCGCGCGTCGGCCGGCGTGGACGCCGCGATCTTTCCGATCGACGCGTAGGGCAAGAACGCGCCCGCGCAATCGGTGCAACGCAGCACCTCGGCCACGTCGAGAAAGACCTCCACGGCGAGCTGCCCATTGCAGCGCGGGCAAGAGCCTTTGCCGTTCGTGGGCAGCTCGCACGCTGGGGCCGGTGGAACCCGGCGGGCGAGCGCGGTGAAGTCGCCGTCTTCCCAGTCGATCCAGACGCCGCCGCACCGGGCGCAAAGGTCGACGACCGCGTTCTCTTCGTGGAACGTGTGGGGCGCGAGCGGCTCGCGGCAGGTGGGGCAAAGCGGCGCGCTGGTGCGGTACGCGGTCATGGCGCAGTGTCGCCCGTTCGCCGGACAGCCGCAATCCTCTATCGGCCGCCCGGGCTCCCGCGCAGGGCCGCGAACCGTCGGTCGCCGGGAGCGCTGGTCAGAAGCTCACCACCAGGCCAGGTACCCGCGTGCGCTTGCTGCCAAGCTGCGATTCGATGAGAAACCCCGCGCGGCCGTGGGGATCGAGGGCGACGGCGTGGATCGTCAGCATCGCCACGTCACCGTGCTTGCCCGTGGTCTTGTCGATCGAGAGCTCGAGTTGCTTCGGCCCGCCCCAGAGGGTGCTGTGGTCGATCGCCTTCACCGTCCAGGCCGGGCCCGCGGGGTCTTCGCCCACGAAATCCAGGGGGATCGTCACCGTGTGGTCCAGCGGGACGAGCACCGCGAGGCGCCCTGTTCCGAGCACATCGAGCAGCGGCACCCGCGGGAACGCTCCGATGTACGGCGCGCCTTCCGGCACGCAGGGATCGTGGCCGGCGGCGGCGGCGGCGTTGGACCAGGTCCGTTGCACGGTGTAGCCGAGCCCGGGATCCAGGGAGAAGATGCCGGGTTGTTGCTCGCACGAGTCGCCGGTCTCGCCGCCGATCAGGTACTGTTGCCAGGCCACGTGGGCGTCGTCGATCGTCTGGTACGCAGGGCCGTTGGAGAGCTCGGGATCGGTCACCGCCTCGATCAGCTCGTGCGAGGTGAGGCCGGTGGTCATCGCGTCTCCCGCGACGACGTCGCCTGGCGCGAGGTGCGCAGAGTACGAGTCACAGTGCGGCATCACCGCGAAGGCGATGACCTGGCTGTTGACCACCATGTCGGTGTGATAGCCGCCGTAGTCCTTGCAGCCCACGCCCCCGGCGTCGTCGATGACGGTGATCCCGCTCGGGTAATACAGCAGGTAGACCTCGCCGGGGATCGGCGGTGGGAGCTTCTTGGTGGTGATGGCGTCGGCGAGCCACCCGCGGATCCCGGCGTCGTGGACCACGTCGAGAGCCTTCTCGGCGAGGGTGACCGCGGGAGCGACGGTGAGCGGTCCGACGCCGTATTCGCTGGTGGTGGCGGCCCAGTAGGCGGAGCCAGCGAGCTTGTGGAAGAAGTCGTCGAGCAAAGCCATCTTCGCGGGGCTCTCGCCGGCGAAGAACACCGCTTGCACGACCGGTGTGGTCAGCGTGGGACCACCGGAGCTCACGATCCGGGGGAGCTGCTGGGGGAGGGGGAGCACGGGGAGGCTGCCTCCGGTGCTGCCCGAGGACGCCGCGGTGCCCACTCCACCGCTCCCGCCGCCTCCGGTGGTTCCGGTCGCTGGGCCGCCTCCGCACGCGAGCAGGAGCAGAGAGCCGGTCGCAAGCGCTGCGCCGAGTCGTGCGATCGAGGACGTGGTCATGGCAGATCTCCCGAGCAAGCGACGCCGCGCGCCGCGGAATGGTTGACGCGACGTTACTCTCCGCGCACAAGCCGCGCTCATGTCCGAGCTCGTCGCCCTCGATCCCCACCTTTTCGGCCCGGGCTCGCCCTGCTTCGGGTGCAGCCCCGAGCACCCGATTGGCTTTCACCTCCGCTTCTTCAAGGACGGCGACGGCATCGTCACCCACTTCACGCCGGAGAGCCGCTATCAGGGCCCGCCCGGCGTGATGCACGGCGGGCTCGTCACCACCCTCGCCGACGAGATCGCCGCCTGGACCGTGATCGGCCTGCGCGGCCGCTTCGGCTTCACCGCCGCCATCGAAGCGCGCCTGAAGAAGCCGGTCCGCATCGACGAAGAGGTGGTGGGCCGAGGCAAGATCACCAGCGACACGGCGCGGGTCGTGAAGATCCACGTCGAGCTGACGCAGGCGGAAACCACCTGTTTCACCGGCGATTTCACCTTTGCGCTGCTGGAGCGAGCCGCCGCCGAGCGCCTCCTCGGCCGCCCCTTGCCCGAGACCTGGGAGCCCTTCGCCCGCTAACCTGCCAGATCCGCCGGAGCCCATCCGAATAGCCGCGACCGCCGGGAGCGGGCGCTGCAATTGGTTTCAGCCCTCTGCAGCCCGGAGCCCGCTCCCTGGCGGTCGCGGCTATTCAGCAGGGGATTTGCCCTCGCAGAGCCAGCGTAATCCATCGTGAAACGTCGTCAACGCTTGCGGCGGAGCCAGGCGACGAGCAGGGACGACACCACCAGGCCCGGCAGCACGAAGCGTACGAGCAGGCGCGCTGCGAAGAAGATCACCGCGATCGGCAAGGCCACGATCGCCCGGCCGCCTTCGGGCGACAGCAGCGACTCGATCAGGCCCATCCGCGCGAGGATCCGCGCGCCGAGCACCTCGATCACCACCACGGCGACGGCGAAGATCAACGCGCGGCGGGGGAGCCAGGGCGTCATCGCGGGGAGGGCAGGGGAGCGGCGGTGAGCATGGCCAGGAGGATCGCGTCGCCGAGCGGACCACCGCTGATGAAGCGGCGGCTCTCGGCGTGATCGTGCGGCGCGCCGAAGAGATCGGCGGTGCGGTAGAGCTCGGTGTAGAGCGCACGATCGCCGTGAATTCGAGCCCCGGCGAGCGTGAAGCCGGTCGCCGACACCGACACGCCGAGCACCACCGGGCCGGAGTCGATGTCCGACGATCCGTCGTGCCCCGGCGCGTCCTCGCGGATCCCGCCGAAGCCGACGAAGCTCGCGTGCTGCGATCGCTGGAGCGCCGTGAAGAGATCGCGCGACAGCTCGGGCACGGCGAACGAGAGCGCGAAGACCGCGAGCGCGGTGTGCGACGCGCGCGCCGGCCCGCGCGGCGTGCCCTCCATGGCGTCGCCGGCCTGGTAGAGCATTCCCGACCTCGGATCGATCCACAGATCGCGAAAATCCGCCGCCCAGGCCGCGATCAGCGCGTGATGATCGCTCCCGGTCGCGCGATCGTGGAGGCCGATCGATCCGATCACCGAGGCCACGTCGGCGGGATAAGCCTCGTTCGGGTAAGTCTCGATCAGGCCGTGCGGGGCCAGCAAAATCCGTCGCGCGAGCGCGTCGGTGATCCGATCGTGGAGCGCGGCGAAGCGGGTGTGCGGCGACACGATCCGCAGCATCCCCAGCGCGAGGTTGATGTAGCCGAGGTACGCGTGGCCGTGGACGGTGCCGAGGCCATCGAGGGCCGAGACCTGCCAGGCCTCGGTGCCGAACGCGGTCGTCTCGGGCGCGAGCAGGCGCTCGACGCTGGCCTCGATCGACGGGAGCAGCTCGT
>JBDTXR010000009.1:0-52512 GCA_040006075.1 Byssovorax sp.
CGCCCCATCGCTCGTCCCGCAGCGCCCGTTCCCGCAGCGCGCCCCGTGGCTCGCCCTGTTGCTCCGCCGCCTGCTGCGCGCCCCGCGCCGCTCGCAGCGCGGCCGATCTCCCCGCCCAGCCGGCCTGAGCCGGCGCGCGTCGAGGTCGAGGACGAAGTCGAGACCGAGTCCAGCGAGAGCGAGCTCGAGGTCACCACCCTCGGCGAGCCGGATGAGGGCGGCGGGCCTCCGCCCCCCGTCGTCCCCGCGCTGCGCAAGGGCGCCAAGGCCTCGCTTCGTCGCAAGGGCGCGCGGTGAGTGGCGGGACCCCGCGCGAGCGCCTGGTCGAGCTCCTGCGCGAGCGATCGTTTGAGCACAAACGAGTTGTCCTCGCGTCGGGTCGCGAGAGCGACTTCTTCATCGACTGCAAGCAAACGATCCTGACGGCCGAGGGGCACGCCCTGGTCGGCGAGCTGATGTTCGCGGCGCTCGACGCGCTCCCGCGCTGCGAGGCCGTCGCGGGCGTCGAGCTCGGCGGGTGCCCGCTCGCGAGCGCCGTCTCCCTCGTGAGCTGGGTTCGCGGCCGACCGCTCCCTGCTCTCTACGTACGCAAGGAAACCAAAGATCACGGCTCCAAGCGCCTCGTCGAAGGTGACCGCGCCATCGTTCCGGGCATGCCGGTGGTCATCCTCGAAGACGTGGTGACGACGGGTGGATCCACGCTGAAAGCCGCAGAAAAACTGCGTTCGGTGGGGGTCGCGGTCGTGGGCGTGGTGGCCCTGGTCGACCGCCTCGAGGGCGGGGCCGAGGCGATACGCGATGCCGGGATACCCCTGGTCTCGCTCTGCACCCGCCGCGATTTCTTGCCGGATGTAGAGTAACATCGCGCGCTGAACGTGGTGAAACCGGGTACGGAACAACCCGAGGCGAGCCCGCCCTCGGAGCCGGCGTCGAGTGGTGGGCTCGCGGGCGCCGCGCCGCGCGAGTCGGACCCCGTGATCGAGGGCACGAACAGCGGCGCGCACCGGCCCTCCGGCGCGCCGCGATCGCAGGCGCGCATGACCTCGAGCGTGCCCCTCAGCACGCCGCTGGCCTCGCTCGATTTCGCCCTCTTGCGCGGCGCCCTCGAGGAGATCCCGTTCGGCGTCGCGACCACGCGCAGCGGGGAGATCCTCTACGCCAACGCCGCGCTCGAGCGCATCTACGGCGCGAGCTCGGGCGGCTTCGAGCACAAGCACGTCGCCTTGCTCTTCGATCCCGAGACCTTCCTCCGCATCTCGCACCAGCTCGACGAGAAGCGCGTGTTCGACGGTCGGATCAAGGCCACCGGCATCGACGGGCGCCTGGTCGACGCCGAGGTCCACGCCGAGTGGTACAGCTCCGAAGCGCTGGGAATCGGCGGGTTTCTCGTCTTTCGCGACGTCAGCCTCGAGCTCGGCGCGCTCGGGCGGCTCGTCGATCAGCTCGGCGGCGCGCTCTTCCGGCTCCGCACCGTCGACGGCGCGCTCGAGTACGTCTCGCCCTCCGTCGCCAAGCTCACGGGGCTCGAGGCGCCCACGTGCATCGAGCACCCGGTGCTGCTCACGAACCTCGTCTCGGCCGAGGAGCGCGAGCGCGTGGTCTTCCTGTTCAAGCGCGTCGCGGCGGGCGAGATCGCCAGCGCCACCGCGCAGGTGAGCCTGCGCCGCCCCGACGGCCGCATCCGCGTGCTCCACATCCGCGCCACGGGTCGCCGCGACACCGCGGGGATCGTTCGCCACATCGACGGCGTCGTCACCGACGCCTCGCGCGAGGCCGAAGGCCCTTATTCTCTCGAGCCGCCGACGTCGCACACCGCCCGCGCCCAGGTGCGACGCCGCGACAGCGCCAACCTCGCGCCCTCGGTGATGGAGCTCTCGCAAGAGCTGCTGCGCGAGGCCTCGCAGCACCTCCACTCGCTGGGGCGCGCCATCGGCATCGCCCAGCTCGAGCTCGGCGCCGCGGTCGAGAGCGTGCCGCAGCTCGCCGGGCTCGCCGATCGGCTCGACGTGATGGCGCGATCGTTCGCCGCGGCCACCTCGATCAACCGCCGCGTCCGTCACGCGCTCACCGGCGGCGGCGCCAGCACCCCGCTCGGCGACGTGCTCGAAGGCGTCCGCGCCACGCTGGCGCCGGTGATCGGCGACGGCGTCATCACGATCGAGGCAGGCGACGCGGGCAGCATCCTCCTCGACCATCGCGTCGACGAGCTCGCGCTCGCGCTCACCCACCTCGCGCTGCGCGCCTTCCGCTTCGCCGGCTCGGGCGGGCTCCGCCTCGCCTCGCGCCGCATCGCGCCGCTCCCGCCGGATCCGCGCCTCCGATCGCGGATCGCCCTCGCCCCGCCCGAGGCGCAAGACACGCTGATCACGCTGATGGGTACCGCGCCTCCCGACAGCGCGGTGCACGGCGAGAACATCTCGGCCGAGCTGCTCGCCGTGCCGCGCCGCGACGAGAGCGATCTGGCCTTCGCGGCGGTGAAGACCATCCTCGCGGCGGTCGGCGGCACCATCGAGGTCGACGACGTCACCTTCGACGAAGCGACGACCACCATCCGCTTGCGCGGCTGATCAAGCGCTGATCGCCGCCTTCGGCAGCAGCGGGAACCCGAACGCCTCGCGCTGCGCGAGGTAGGCCTCGGCCACGGCCCGCGCGATCGCGCGCACGCGCCCGATGAAGCGCTGCCGCTCCGTCACGCTGATCGCCCCGCGCGCGTCGAGCACGTTGAAGCGGTGCGCGGCCTTGACCACGAAGTCGTACGCGGGCAGCACCAGCGCCTTCTTCGGGTCGATCTTCGCGTCCTTCGCCGTCGTGGACACGCCGTGGAACAGCAGCCGCTTCACCTCGGCCTCGCACTGATCGAACGCCGCGAAGTGATCGGCCACGTCGGCCTCTTCGAAGTTGTACGTCGACCACTCCCACTCGGCGCGCTGGAACAATTCGCCGTATTTCACCGGCGGATCCGTGGTGTCGGAGAAGACGCAGTCGTAGATGGTGTCCTGGTTTTGCAGGTACATCGCGATGCGCTCGAGCCCGTAGGTGAGCTCGCCCGCGACGGGGTGACAGTCGATCCCGCCGGCCTGCTGGAAGTAGGTGAACTGCGAGATCTCGAGGCCGTCGAGCCACACTTGCCAGCCGAGGCCCCACGCGCCCAGCGTCGGCGACTCCCAGTCGTCCTCGATGAAGCGCACGTCGTGCTGGAGCGGATCGGTCCCGATCGCGCGGAGCGACTCGAGGTAGAGGTCTTGAATGTCGAGCGGGCTCGGCTTGAGGATCACCTGGAACTGGTGAAACTGCTGGAGGCGGTTGGGGTTCTCGCCGTAGCGCCCGTCGGTGGGCCTTCGCGAGGGCTCGACGAAGGCCACGTTCCAGGGCTCGGGGCCGAGCGCGCGCAGGAACGTGGAGGGGTTGAACGTCCCCGCGCCGACCTCCGAGTTGTACGGCTGGACGATGAGGCAGCCGCGATCGGCCCAGAATTTCTGGAGGGTGAGGATCAGGTTTTGGAACGTCATCGCCGCGACGTTCTACCGCATCGGGCGCCGTGCCGTCGACCGGCACGGGCCCTCGCGGAAGCGTTCGTTCGGGTCAGAGCGCGAGCTTGAACAGGCCAGGCTTGGCCATGCCGCCGCTCAGGAACGTGGAAATGCCCGAGTTGGTCACGAAGAGCGTGGCTCCCGCCTTGCCCGCGTTGGTGATCCAGGTGCTGGCGGGCGCGTCGAGCGGCGCTGCGACGGTCTTGGCGGCGAGGAGTGTCACCTTGCCGTCGGTGCCGACGCGCGTGATCGAGTTGATCCCGTTCGACGCAACGAGGAACGTTCCGTCAGCGTCGACCGAGAGGCCGTCCGGGCCGCCGAACGCCATGCAATCCGTCTTCACGAAATCCGTCACGGCGCCGGCGGTGCCGTCGCCCTTGATCGCGATCTTCGCCATCGAGGCCTTGTCGGTGTTGGTGACGTAGAAGTCCGTCCCCGAGATCACGATCCCGTTGGCGCCGATCGGGAACGGCTGCCCGCTCGGGCACTTCGCCATCGTGTCGCCGCTGATCAGCGGATCGGTCAGCCACTTCGTGACCACGCCCGCCGAGGTGATCTTGTAAATCGACCCCGCGATCGAGTCGGTGACGAAGAGATCGCCCGCGGCGTTGAACGTCATCCCGTTCGGGAAGTTCATCGCCGCGTCCTTGGCGAAGAGCGTCGCCGCGCCGCCGGCGGCCGGGATCTTGTAGATGCCCGGCTGGTACGTCGCCGGGTCGAACGACGCCACGGCGACGTAGAAATCGCCGGCCTTGTCGGTCTGCACGCCGAGCGCGAAGCCCTTCATTGCGGGCGGCTGCGGCACGCTGCCGAAGGGGCTCACGGTGCCGTCCGAGACCTTGATCTGGAGGATCTGGCCGGTCGGCGCGATGCTCACGTAGGCTGTGTCGCCGGCCGCGTTCATCGCCAGGCCCTCGGGCAGCTCGAACTTGCTCGGGTCGAGCTTGGTGACCCAGGTGAGCATCGCCGGCATCGCGCCGCCGGTGCCCGTCGCGCCGCCGCCGGTGCCCGACGCGCTCGAGCTGTCGGTCGTCGCCATGTCGCCCGTGGTCACGCCGCTGCCGCCCGCGCCGCCGCCGCCGTCGGGGAGCGGAGGGGGGAGGATCTGCCCGCCGCTGCACGCCGTGAGGATCGCGCTCGCAGCGAGCGCGCTCGCGCCCATCGTCGACAAAACCACTGCAAAACGCGTGAAATAAGGGACCTTGATCATGCTCTGTCTCCTGGCCAATCGAAAAGAGAAGGCAGCATGGCCACGCCACTTCGAGGTGTCTACAGCGCAGTCTGAATGGCCCATCTTCGCCATCGCGCGGAGTCGCCCCCGGGACCGCGCGAGTGGCTCTATCGTGCCGTCACCATGAGCCGATTCGCCGTCCTCGCCCTCTACCCGCTCTGGGCCGTGGCGATGGTCGTCGCGACGACGGCGCTCCGCCTCGGCCGGGCGTCGCGCCGCGGCCTGCTCTCCCTCTGCTTCTCGCTCGCCTTCTGGGTCACGGGGCTGATCCTCCTCGAAAACCCGGGTACCGCGGCGCTCGCGGAGCGCGTCGTCCCCGCGGGGACCTTCCTCGCGTCCGCGTTCATTCACGCCGGCGCCGATGTCGCGCGGCTCCGGCGTCGCGCCGTCGTCACCGCCGCGTACCTCGCCAGCGCCGCGCTCGCGACGATCGGCGCCATCGCCCCGCGCCTGCTCTACGGCCCCGGCGCGCGCAGCCCCGGCCCGCTCTTCCTGCCGGTCGCCGTCGGCTCTGCCGTCGCCAGCGTCGGCCTCTTCCTGTGGCTCGCGCGGGCTGCGCTCGGCGCGCGCGGCGGAGATCGCCGTCGCCTCGCCGCCATCGCGATCGCCAGCGTCCTCGGATCGCTCGGCGGCGGCGGCGTCGTCATGCTCCGGGTCACGGGCCTCGGCGACGTCGGCCTCGCCGCGCCGCTGCTCTTGCCGGCGGTCGCGCTCGCCGCGTACGCCGCGCTCAGCGCCGAAGAGGGCCGCTCGCGCCGCGTCGTCATCCAGGGGATCGCCTACGCCGTGCTCACCGCGGCGCTCTCGTCGATCGGCCTCACCGTGTTCTTTCGCGTCTTGCCGGTGCTCACGCCGGGCGCGGGCAGCTCGCTCCCGTGGCTCGTCCTCGTCACGTTCCTCGCGTCGTTCCCGCTCGATCCGTTCCGGATGATCGTCGTCGAAAAAGCGGGCCGTTTGCTCTTCAAAGATCCGATCGGCATCCGCGATCTCGAGGACCGCGTCGAGCGCACCGAGGTCCGCGCCGATCACGCCGAGCGCCTCGCCGAGATCGGCCGCCTCGCCAGCGCCGTCGCGCACGAGATCAGGAACCCCCTCGGCGTGATCGCCGCGCAGGCCAAGCTCCTCGAGCGCCAGGGCGCGAAGCCCGAGACCGTGGCCGCGATGCGCGGGCAGATCGATCGCGCCCGCAAATTCCTCGACGATCTCCTGCGCTACAGCCGCCCTCGGCCGCTCGAGGTCCACGAGATCGAGGTGCTCCCCACGCTCCAGCTCGTCGCCGGCAACGTGCGCCAGGTCCTCGGCGAGACGGCTCCCGCGATCGAGGCGTCGATCGAGGGCGGCGCCGCGCTCTACCTCGAGGTCGATCGCGGCGCGTTCACCGACGTCGCGACGGTGCTCGCGAGCAACGCCGCGATGGCGCTCGACGGCAGCGAAGATGGACGCGTCACCATCACCGCGTCACGCGAGGCCGGCGCGCTCGTGGTCCGCGTCGAGGACAACGGCCCCGGCGTGCCCGCCGAGATCGAGGCCACGCTCTTCGAGCCCTTCGTCACGGGCCGCGGCCGCGACGCGCGCCATCCTGGCACCGGCCTCGGCCTGGCCATCGCGGCGCGCTGGGTCGAGCGCCACGGCGGATCGATCCGCCACGAGAGGCCGAGCCGCGGCGGCGCGCGCTTCGTCGTTCGCTGGCCCGAGGGCTCGGCGGGTCGAGAGCCTTCCGAGGCTTGATTTCGAGGCGAAATCAGATCCCACGGTGGCGGCCTACCGACCGCGCGGCAGCCCTCGGCGCGGCGTCGATCTTTCGAGGCCGCGCGCCCCGCGACCGCTGATATCGTCGCCCGGTTCGCGCGCCTCCTCCAGGCCGCGCGAGCTCGGAGACTCCCCTCGATGCGATGCCAGTCCTGCGGCGAGAGCGGCGACACCAAGCACGTCGTCTTCTATCAAAACATCGGCATGGTGATCATGCGCTCCTCGAAGACGGTGGAGGGCGAGCTGTGCAAGACGTGCATCAACCAGGTGTTCTGGAAGTTCACGCTGATCACCCTGGTGCTCGGCTGGTGGGGGATGATCTCGCTCATCGTCACGCCGCTCTTCTTGCTCAACAACATCGGCCGCTTCCTCGGCACGATCGGGATGAAGCCGCCTGGCCACCAGGTGCCCGCCGCGCCGAACCCGACGGCCTCGCTCACCGCCGACGCCCGAGCGCGCCTGATGCCGTTCGTCCCCGAAATGAAGCAGCGCTTCGACGCCGGCGAGCCACGCGAAGCCGTCTGTGAAAACGTCGCGCGCAAGGCCGGCGTCAGCGCCCACCAGGCCGAGCTCCTGGCGAGCGAGGTCGACTGATCGCGCCGCCGATCAGCCGAGCGCGTGATCGACGACGCGCGCGATGAGCCGCATGTCCGGCTCGTCCGACAAGCGCTCCAGCGCCCCGCGCACCCTGGCGATCGACGGCTCGAAATAAGGCAAAAACGCCGGATTCTTCTTCACCTGATCGATGAAGATGAACCGCCCGGCGTCCTTCAGCTTCCGCTGCACGGTCACCACGTCGAACTCGCGCCCGAGCTGCTCGCGGCCCGCGGCGTCGAGCCCGCGCGCCGCCGCGTAGTCGTCGAGCCGCGCCTCCACGAAGGGCCGATCGAGCGACTGGTAGCTGTCGTTGAGCAGCGCCACGAGGTCGTACACGCGCGGCCCGAGCAGGGCGTCTTGAAAGTCGATCCACACCAGATCCAGCGTCGATCCGTGGTCGTGCACCATGAGGTTGCGGCTCTGGTAATCGCGGTGAACGAAGCCCCGCGGCCACGCGGCGATCCGCTGCGCGAGGCGATCGAACGCGGCGTCGAGCTCGGCGCGCTCGGCGTCGGGCAGCGCCTTTCCGCGCGCGTCGAGGCCCCACTCGCGGAAGTGATCGAGCTCCCAGCGCAGGAGCTTCTCGTCGAAGGCGCGGCCGGCGACGACCGAGCCCTCCGGCAGCGCCGCGAGCGCGCTCTGGGCCTTCGCGAGATCGGTCACCGCGCGGGTGTACACCTCGGCCTTGCGCTCCGGCGCGCGTTCCAGGAAGGCCGCCAGCGTCTCGTCGCCCAGGTCCTCGAGCAACAAAAGTCCTTCGGAGCACGACTCGCCGAGCACCACCGGGACGCGCACGCCGCGCGACGACAGGAGCGCGTGGACCTCCAGGAACGGCCAGCGCGCCGAGGCGGCGACCGCGCCGTTGGTGATCTCCTCCGGCGCCGCGTCGGGCACGAACATGGCAATCGCGGTGCGCTCTCCGGTGGCGACGCGCAGGTAGCTCCGGGTCGAGGCGCCGCCCGGCATCGGCGTCACCGAGACGATCGCGTGGCCGGTGGAGCTACGGGTGAGCCGTTCGAGCGCGGCGGAGTCGAGGATCAGCACGCCTCGTGCTTAGTTCAAACGCCCGCGTCCGGGCCAGCTTTTGACGGGTCGCGCGCGCCGCGCCGTGGCATGACGCGGCGATGCCCGGCCGGCCCATCACGATCCCGATCGACGCGACCCACGGCGTCTCCGGCGTTCTCCACGCGCCAAGGACACGCTCGGGCGACGCCCTGATCCTCGCGCACGGCGCCGGGACCGACATGACCGCGCCGCTTCTCGTCGCTGTCGCCGAGGGGCTCGCCGCGCGCGGCGTCACGGTGCTCCGCTTCAACTCGCTCCAGAAAGAGCTTGGAAAGAAGGCTCCCGACACCCTCGCGAAGTTCGAGCTAGCCTACCAGGCCGCCATCGCCGCGATGCGCGCCCGCAAACCCGAGCGCCTCTTCCTCGGCGGCAAATCCATGGGCGGCCGCGTCGCCTCGCTGCTCGCGGCGAAGGGCACCGCGAGCGACGGCCTGGTCTTCCTCGGCTACCCGCTCCACCCGGCCGGCCACCCCGAGAAGCTCCGCGACGCGCATTTGCCGCAAATCAAAGCTCCGATGCTCTTCGTCGCCGGCACGCGCGACGCGCTCTGCGACCTCGCGCTCCTCCGCCCCGTCGTCGCGCGCTTGAAGAAGCGCGCCGCGATCCACGTCGTCAACGGCGGCGATCACTCCTTCGATTTGCTCAAATCGGCGGGACGCGACAGAGAGAGCGTCCACGCCGAGATCATCACCGCCATTCACGGATGGATCACCGCGCGCGCGAAGACGCGCTGAGCCCCTGTCATGCCCGAGCCCCTCCTCGTCACCGAAGCCATCCAGATCCCGGCCGCAGCCCTCACGGTAACAACCTCGCGCTCCTCCGGCCCCGGCGGTCAGAACGTGAACAAGGTCGAGTCCAAGGTCGACGTCCGCGTCGATCTCGCCGCGATCACCGGCCTGGATCTCGACGCGCGCGCCCGCTTGCTCACCCAGGCAGCCAATCGACTCGACGGCGCAGGCTGGCTCCAGGTCACGAGCCAGAAGACCCGCGATCAGGGCCGCAACCTCGCCGACGCTTACGAGAAAATCAAAGCGATCGTGGTCAAAGCGCTGGTCGCGTCGATCAAGCGCAAGCCCACCAAACCCAGCCGAGGCGCCGTGAGGAGGCGATTGGCCGACAAGAAGCAGACGTCGGAGCGGAAGAAGGGCCGATCGACGAAGCCGACGCGGCCCGAGGAGTGAGCGAGCGCCTCGGCGCAGCGGCGATGGCTCGCGAAAGAGAGATCGCCTAAGCTCGCTGAGTGACCGCAGAGCGAGCAGCGCAGATCGCGGAGCGTTTCCAGCTCACCCTGGCTCTGTTCGACTTCAGCGAGCGAGCGCTTCGCCAGAAGCTACGGCGAAAACATCCAGGCGCGAGCGATGCGGAGGTCGACGTCATGGTCGGCGAGTGGCTCGAACGGCGTCCCGGATCCGAATCTGGAGATGGCGCTGGGACACCCGTTGCGTGGCCGCGGTGCAGGTGAACCCGATCGAATCCGCGCTGCGCGGTATCGCTGAAGATCTCGCCGAAGCTGGTAGGAGCTGGGCTCTCATCGGAGGCCTCGCCGTGAGCGCGCGCGCCGAGCCGCGCACGACGAGGGACGTCGACGTCGTCGTCGCCGTATCCGGCGACGCTGACGCCGAAGCGGTCGTATTTGCCCTGCAATCGCGGGGCTATCGACTGCTGATGGCGCTGGAGCAAACCACGGTCGGGCGACTCTCGACCGTTCGATTGTCGACGCCGGGCGCGTCGTCGCGTGGCGTCGTGGTGGATCTGCTCTTCGCCTCTTCGGGGATCGAGGCGGAGATCGCGCGCGGCGCGGAGGCGATAGAGATCGTCCCCGGCCTGACCGTGCCAATCGCGCGGATTGGCCACCTCATCGCGCTCAAGCTGCTCTCTCGCGACGACCGACGGCGGCCCCAGGACTGGGACGATCTTCGCGCGCTCCTCGCGGAGGCTGAGCCCTCGGATCTCACCGACGCTCGCTCTGCGGTCGAGCTGGTCGTGGAGCGAGGGTATCATCGCGGAAAGCCGCTGCTCGACGCGCTCGAGGCGCTCTTCGGTGGGCAAACGCGGTCGGGCTGACGGCGAAGCGGAGCGCCGACACGCGCGAGCTTCATCGCACCTGCGCTTCGCGCCCCGGCCCCTGCTCTCCAGCGCTCTGGAAGAACGCCACGAGCACGAACATGTTCGCGACGAACATGTTCGTCGCGTGAAGAGCTGTTACGCCGGCTCGCCGTGCGCGCTCAGGTGGTGATGCATCGCTTCTCCGAACCATCGCCAGTCGTCGAAGCGTCCCACCGCCGTCTCATCGCCCCTCATGAGCGCCACCAGCTCCCAGAAGCGCGCTCCCCGCGGATCGTACTTCACCCTCATGCGCGCCCGCACCGCCGCCGCGTCCTCGTGGCCTCTGGCGGCCACCATCAGCGACGTGAAGCGCTCCACGATCGCCGCTCCCTCCGACGACGTCGGCGCGACACCGCGGCTCCGGGCGAGGCTCGTCTCCGTCGCCCAGACCTGCTGCGCGTCCACGAACGAATCGAGCTCGACCTTCACGCGCGGAGCCCACGCGTCGGCGGCGTTCACGCGCTTGCACTCCAGGAACGTCCGGTCTTCGAGCAACCCCTGGAGCTCCATCCACGCCGCGAGCTGCGCGGGGCTCGGGTTGTCGGGCAAATCGGGCGCGCTCGCGTTGATCATATCCTGTGTCCACTGCCGCTCGATCGGCAGCCCTTCGACGATCTTCTCGTAAAACGCCGTCACGATCTGTCGACGATCCTCGTTCGATGCCTGCGTCACCATGGTGATCCTCCGGAGGTTTTCTTCGGTCGCGCCCGACTGGATCGCCAGTTGAAGCGCGGCCGCGATACGCTGAAGACCGACGATGTGCGCCTCGACCGTGCCCAGTCGGAGCTGGAGCAAGGCCTCGAGTGTCATGTCGCGACGGAGGAGGCTGCCAATCTCCTGGAGCCCGATGCCGGCCTCCCGGAGCGTCCGGATCAGATCGATCCGGGCGACGTGCTCCTCCGTGTAGAGCCGGTAGCCGCTCCGCGATCGCCCGGCCGGCGGCAAGAGGCCCTCGTTCGAGTAGAAGCGCAGCCGCTTCACCGACACGCCCGTGCGTCGCGACAGCTCGCCAATCGTCAGCTTCTGTCCCATGGGATCGAGGATGCAGTCTCCCGTGGAGGGAGAGTCAAGCCGCTCGCCATTTTTTCTACGCGCGCCCGGCTTGGCTCAGCTCAGCGCGAGCATCCGATCGATCGGGATCCAGGCCCGCTCGCGCAGCGCCTGCGGCATCTCGATCCGCGGGCTCAGGTCCCTCAGCGCCAGATAGACCTTCTCCATGGTGTTGAGCCGCATGTACGGGCACTCGTTGCAGGCGCAGCTCCCTTCGGGCGGACCCTCGATGAACACCTTGCCCGGGCTGGCCTTGCGCATCTGGTGCACGATCCCGCTCTCGGTCGCGATGATGAACTTCTGCGCCGGGTCGTCGATGGTGTACTTGAGCAGGGCAGTCGTCGATCCGATGAAGTCGGCCATGTTCAGGATCGCGTCCTCGCACTCCGGATGAGCGATGAGCTTGGCGTCGGGGTTCCGCTCGCGCAGACCCACGATCTTTCGCTCGCTGAAGGTCTCGTGGACAATGCAGCTCCCTTGCCAGAGGCGCATCGGGCGGCCGGTCTTGTTCATCAGCCAGCGGCCGAGGTTCTTGTCGGGGGCGAACAAGATCTCTTTATCTACCGGGATGGCGCGGACGATCTTCTCGGCGTTGGACGAGGTGCAGATGTAGTCGCTCTCGGCCTTCACGTCGGCCGAGCAGTTGATGTAGGTGATCGACACGGCGTCGGGGTATTTCGCGCGCCAGGCGCGGAACTTGTCGACCGGGCAGCCGTCGGCGAGCGAGCAGCCGGCGTCCATGTCGGGCACCACGACGATCTTCTCGGGGTTCAAGATCTTCGCCGTCTCGGCCATGAAATGCACGCCGGCGAAGAGGATCACGTCGGCCGTCGTCTTCTTCGCGGCCTGCGCGAGCTGGAGCGAATCGCCCAGGAAATCCGCGATGTCCTGGATATCGCTCTCTTGATAGTAGTGCGCGAGGAGCACCGCGTTCTTCTCGCGCTTCATGCGCTGGATCTCTTCGGCGAGATCGAGGCGGGGATCGATCGGGGCGGCTTTGGAGGGGGCGTCGTTCATGGGAGTCCTCGAACGATAGGGGCTAGCGCAGCGATTGCAAAGCCGAGCCAGCTCACGGGCGCGCGGCTTCGGTCAGCGCGGCGAGCTCGGCCCGCAGGCTCTCGGCGGAGGTGATCGCGGCGGCCCTTGGTTCGCCGAAGCGCACCACGATCTGCGCGTCGGCGAAGCCCGGGACGGTGAGCTGGAGCAGGGGCACGAACGCGTCGGTGAGCTTGTCGGCCCCGCGCGAGGCGAAGGTCGAGAGCGCGAGCGCGCGCCGCGAGACCACGCCCGACACCGCGGCGACCACCACGCGCACGTCGTCGCGCCCGCGCGAAGCCGCGCCGAGCAGGGTGTCGAGCCCCGCCTTCCACGGAAGCAGGAGCGCGCGTGAGCGCGGCGCCACGCGCGGATCCGGCTCGATTTGCCCGGCGGGAAAATGCAGCAGCGCGGCGCCCTGCCGGAGGTGACGCACCGCCTTCTTCAGCGCGACGCTGCCCGACGCTCCCGGATCGATCGAGAGGAGCCGTCGGGACAGGTTGGGCAACGCCGTCAACAACGGGCGACGCGCCGCGAGGATCGAGAGATCGTCGCGCCCGGTCTCGCCGACCGCGGCGAAGAGCGCGAGCGCGTCGAAGAGGCCGGGGTGATTCGAGACCACGAGCAGCGGCCCCGAGCCTGGAATCGAAGGGGATCGGCGATCGATCGCCAGCGACGCCCCGTAGTGCGAGAGCCGCCGTCGCGCCGAGTCGGCGAGCGACCGCTGCGCGAGATCGTGATCGAGCGCCGTGAGCGAGCGCGCGAGCATCACCGCCGGCACGCGCAGCGCCGCCGCGATCGCCCGCTGCGCGAGGCCCGTTCGCCGCGGCGCCATGGCGATCATCTCCGCGTGCGCGATGGTGAAGACCTCGGCGTAGCGCGCGCTCTCGCCCGCTGCCTTTCCTTCCTCGCCGCGCTGACCTACGACCTCGTCGCCCACGTTGCCCGCGTTATACCGCTGAAATCCCCATGCCTCTCGCCCTCTCGCTGATCTTGCTCGTCCTCGCGATCCCGCTCGTGGTGGCGCTGATGCGCGCCAACGAGCTGTTCCTGCTCCGGATCCGCGGCGGCGAGATCCGCGTGGCGCGCGGTCGGATCCCGCAAAAGCTGCTCAACGATCTCGCGGAAATCCTGCGCGATCCACCGATGGAGGAGGGCTCGCTCCGCGGCGTGAGCGAGGATCGGCGCGTGCGGATTTACCCGACCGGAGAGCTGACCGAGGCGCAAAAGCAGCGCATTCGCAACGTCGTCGCCACCTGGCCCGTCGCCAGGATCCGGCAGGCGCCTCGCTCGTGACGTTTGCCGTCGAGGCGCGCATGCCCTACGAGTTCGTACCCGAATGTCCGAGGACAAGCCCAAGCCGCTCGACAAGCCCCCCACCTCGAAGCTCGGTCGCCTCGCGCGGCTCGCCGGCCTCGCTCCCCGCGCGCTCCCGTTCGCCATGGCCGGCGCCAAGCGCGTCTTCGGCGGCAAGCGCACCGAGGAGCAAGACGCCGCGGCGCACGCCCAGATGGGCCTCGACGTGAAGAGCGCCGCCGACGCGATGCTGAAGACCTTCGGCGAGATGAAGGGCCTCCCGCTCAAGTTCGGCCAGATGGCGAGCTACATCGACGGTATCGCCCCGCCGGGCCACGAAGAGCGCTTTCAGGCTGGCCTGAAGAAGCTCCTCGACAAGGCCCCTCCGCTCTCGCCCGAGGCCGCGATCTCCATGGTCGTAAGCGAGCTGGGCGCACCGCCCGACGAGATCTTCGCCTCCTGGGAGCGCGAGCCGTTCGCCGCCGCCAGCATTGGACAGGTCCACCGCGCCGTCACCAAGGAGGGCCAGAAGGTGGCCGTCAAGGTGCAATATCCGGGCATGGACAAGGCCATCGAGAACGATTTGAAGAGCGTTGGAATGCTCGAATCGATGATGTCCCCGATCACCAAGAAGCTCAACGCCAAGCAGGCCCTGGCCGAGTTCAAGGAGGTCTTCCTCAGCGAGCTCGACTACGCCCGCGAGGCCGAGATGGCCGACGTGTTCCGCCGGATCAACGCGGGCGATCCGCGGATCACCATCCCTCGCGTCTACCACTCTCTCACCACCCGTCGGGTGATCACCCTCGAGTTCATCGAGGGGATGAGCTACGCCGAGTTCCTGGAGAAAGGCACCCAGGAGGCCAAGAACAAGGCCGGACAGACCATCTGGACCTTCACCTTCCGATCGATGCTCCGCTATGGAGTGCTCTACGCCGATCCGCACCCGGGCAATTACCGCTTCTTCGAGGACGGCCACGTGGCCTTCCTCGATTTCGGCTGCGTGAAGATGCTCCCTCCCGATCTGGTCGAGGGCATGAAGCGCTACATGCGCGCCGCGATGGACAGCGACTGGGCCGAGTTCGACCGCGCCTGCGTCGAGGTCCTGGGCTACGACATGAACGACGAGAGCTGGGATCTCTACCGCAGCTACACCATGGAGCTGATGGTACCCCTCTGCACCCACGGTGTATGGCAGTGCTCCCCCGAGAAGGCCAAGGAGACCGTCTCCTACCTCACCCGCGGCCTCAAGGCCCTGGCGATGAAGGAGGGGCAGACGATGCCCACCATCCCCATGGTGCCGAAGATGCCGCAAGATTTCACCTTCGTGAACCGCCTGCAGTGGGGCCTGGCGTCGGTGCTGGCGGGGCTCCGGACCGAGGCGGCGTTCCGGCCGCTGATCGAGCCGCTGGTGCGCGACGGGATGTATCCGATCCCGGAGTGACGCGGAAAAGCCGCGAGCGCTTTACAGCCGCGGGTGAACAGGACAAAGCTGGAGGCGGCATGTCCTCGAACAACGAGCGTGGCCGGCTGGAGTCGATTCCCCCGCCGTCCACGAGTCAGATGAAGACGCACATCGTCGACGCGGAGCCCCGCGCGACGCGGCGGAAGGGCGTGCTCACCGTCAGCGGCGGGCTCGACGCCGGGCGGGTCCTCGCGCTGTCGCGGGAAGACGTGATCTCCTTCGGCCGAGCCTCGGAGTGCACCTACGCCTTCGACGACGTCAGCCTCTCGCGCGAGCACGCGCAGGTGATGTCCATCGGCGCGGACTACGTGTTCAAGGACGCGGGATCGACCAACGGGAGCTTCATCAACGAGGTTCGCGTCACCAAGGCGGTGAAGCTCGGCGACGGCGATCGGGTGCGCCTCGGATCGAACACGCTGCTCCGCTTCGCGCTGGTCGACGAGCAAGAAGAAGCGGCGCTCGCCGGGGTGTACGAGGCCGCGGTGCGCGACGGGCTCACCGGCGTCTTCAACCGCAAGCACCTCGAAGAGCGCATCGGCGCCGAGCTCGAGACCGCCAAGCGTCACGGCGCCTCGCTCAGCCTGATCATCCTCGACATCGATCACTTCAAGCACGTCAACGACACCTACGGTCACCTCGGCGGCGACGCGGTGCTGAAGCACGTCGCGCAGCTCGTGGGGCAGGAGATCCGCGGCGACGACATGCTCGGGCGCTACGGCGGCGAAGAGTTCGTCGTCGTCTGTCGCGGCACCGCCCTCGCCGACGCCATGGCCCTCGCCGAGCGCCTGCGCTGGACGGTGTGGAACGCGCTCACGCTCTTCGAGGGCCGCGAGATCCGGGTCACGCTCAGCGCGGGCGTGGCGTCCCTCACCTGCACCACCGAGCAGACGCGCGCGGCCCTGCTCGGCACCGCGGACATGCGGCTCTACAAGGCCAAGCAGGGCGGTCGAAACCGCGTCGTCGGCGCGGCGTAGTCGATCAGGAAGCGGCCTTTTTTGCCGCTTTGAGCAGGGCTTTTGCCTCGTCGGTCGTCGGCAAGATCGCCAGGATCGCCTCGGCCACCACCCGGCGGCTGTCGAGGTTCACGCCGGCGAGCTTGAGGTAGAGCGTCGAGCGATCGATGAGCCGCGGATCGCCCGCGCTGGCGTGCACGCGGGCCACCAGCGCCGCGGTGAGATCGCGCTCGGGCTGCTCGGCGAGGACGCTGAGCGCGGCCTTGCGCTGCGCGAGATCGGGGTGCGTTTCGATCAGCGCGAGCAGCGGATCGAGCGCGACCGGCCCGAGCGCGCGGAGCGACTCGGCGAGGATCTTCGGATCGTAGCCCTCGGAGTAGGCCACGAGCAGCTCGTGCAGGCCGCGCACGTCGCCGAGGTTGCCGAGCGCGCGCGCGCCGAGCTTGGCCTCGACGTCGTTGGTGCCGCGACGGCGCAGCATGTCGACGAAGTGATCGGCCATCTCCACGTCGCCGAGGAGGCCGAGCGCGAGGGCCGCCTCCTTGCGCACCTTGACCGCCGCGTCGCACAGAAACGCCTGCCGCAGCGCCGGGATCGCGTCTACCGCGCCGAGGGTCGTGAGCTTTTCAATCGCGATGGCGCGGACGCTGAACTGGGGAGCGCTGATCACCGCCTGACACAAGTCGTCGACGAGGCGACCCTCGGCGGCGCGGCGCGCGCGTACCACGTCGGCGAAGCCGCGCTGGAGCTCCACCGCGTCGCGCGCATTGGCGGAGCCGGCGCGGAGGCCCACGTCAGTCTCGTTCATCGCCAGCTCGCGCAAGATCGTGAGCGCCTCGGTGGCCTCCGGTGAGGAGGCGAGCTGCGCGACCGGCGCGTCGCTGGCCTCGGGCATGGCGACGGCCTGGAGCACGCGGATCGCCGTGATCTTCGCGATGCGCCCGCGGGCGCTCGCGAGGGCCTTCTTCGCCGCGGCGATCGCCAGCTCGCCCTTGCCGGCGAAGGCGCGGACCACGTACGGCTGCGCGCTCCCGTTGGCCCAGATCGGGTAGATCTGCTCGGCGAGCTCCTCGGCGGGGAGGCCCTCGTAGTGGTGCGCGTAGTGAACGGCGGCCTCGTAGCGGTTGATCTTCCCCTCGCCGCGGAGCTTCTCCACGCGCTCGGGATCGATCCATGTCGAGGGCTGCGCGACGAAGACGCTCTCGTAGGTGGGCACGGGCGCGAGCGCGGCGCGATCGACCTGCGTGGCCCCGGCGAGGCGCATCAACGCGATGCCGAGCACCTGGAAAATGCGGATGAAATCGTCGATGCGATCGGCGGGCTCGGGCTTCAGCGGCAGGCTGTCGAGCAGCGCCGCGGGCCGGTCGAGGCCGAGATCGCGGAGGCGCGACGAGAGCGGATCGGTGGTGCGCGAGCCGAGCGCCGCGAGGCCGAGGACGAAGGCGAACGCCAGCTCTTCGCGGACCTCGCCGAGGGTGATCGCCGCCTCGGACGCGCCCGCCGCGCGCGCCGCGGCGACCCACCCGCGCTCGTCGGGATCGAGGCCCGTGACCTTGATCGCGGGCGCGTTGGCGTCGATCAGCGATCGCAGCTCCAGGCCGAGCGGCCCGCGGAGCACCAGCGCCATCGGCCACAGCGTCGGCAGCGCGGCGTCGAGGCCGACGTCGCCGATCAGCGCCTCGAGGCGGCCCTCGTGCAGCGCGGTGCCCAGGCGATCTTCGAGCTGCGGATCCGGCGGCAGGTGGAGCGCGTTGCCGGTCGCGTCCACCGCTTGCAGCCTTGCGCCGCGCGCGAAGAGCGTGTCGATCCGCACGGTGACCGGGAGTAAATCGGGCGCAAACACGTCTTTTCGGTGCTCTTGCAGCGCGGTCAGCGCCGCGCCCACGTCGGGCAGAGCGTGGGTGAGCAGCCGCGCGAGCGCCGCGTCGTCGATCGATTTGCTGTCGCCGAGATCGGTGAAGCTGAGGCGCAGCGGGGTGAAGGTCGGGAACGTGGTCCCGCTCGCGCCCGCGAGGACGGCGCCCGCGCGCACGGCCTTCGGCTCGCGGCGCGGCGCGGGCGGCGGCGGATCGATCTGCTTCTCGCTGTACTGCGTGCCCGTCGCGACGTCGACGAAGCGGCTCTCGTAGATCTTGAACCCGTCGCTCGTGGGGCGGATCAAATAGGCGTACTCGATCAGATCGAGGCCGGTCACCGGCTTGCGATCGGCCTTCGCCCAGGTCTTGCCGATCAGCTCTTCCACGTGGCGATCTTCGATCGGCTCGCCGCCGAGGTGCCGCTCCAGCTTGCGCGCGGTGAGCCGTAGATCGGTGAGCAGCTCGGTGTACGCCGTCGCGGGGACCGGGGCCTTGCGCGCCGTCGCGCTCCGGAGCATCACCGCGAGATCGAGGGTGCGCGCGCCGAGCCGACGGAGCTTGTTCTCGCGCAGCGCCTCGCCGATCCGCTGGATCGCCTCGAGCTGTTCGCCGCTGCCGATGCCGGCGACGCCGAGCTCGCGCACCAGCGCGCTCACCTGCTCGATGCCGTCGCGACGCTGCGCCGCGGGATCGGCGTCGCCCTTCTTCACGGCCTTCTTCTTCGGCTCGCCCGGCATCCCCGCGAGGGGCTTGTCGCTCACCACGAACGACTCGGGCGCGCGCGACCAGGCCACGAGCAGCGCCGCGGCGTGCTTGCAAAACGGCCGTGAGCGGGCCGCCATGCAGGTGCAGTGGCCCTTGATCGCCGACGAGCTCTCGCTGAACACCAGCGAGACGCGGTACGGCGCGGGCCCGCTCCCCTTGGCCTCGGCATAGACCTTGTTCTGGTGCCGCGCGAGGCTCTGGAGGCCCTTGTCGTCGAAGACCTTGGTGCCCTTGGCGAGCTCGTCCGAGTCGATGATCAGGCCGCGGAGATCGCCGACGTTGACCTTGCGCGCGCCTTCATCCGTACTCGCCATGTCGCTGTTTTCTCCGCCCGGGTGCGCCCCGGCTCGCGTCGGCGCGGGAGACTAGCCGAGGCGGGCGCCCGCGCAAAAATCGGCGCGCGCTCGGGGGCGAAATCAGTCGCACTCGGCGCAGCCGCGGGACACCTGCTCGCAGGTGCCGACTGCGCACGACGCTTCGTCAGGCCTGCTCCGGGCCAGGCTTCCCCACGCTGGCCTGCCCGCTCGTCATCGCCGTCAGGATCCCGACGATGTGGTCGACATCGCGCATGAAGTACTCCGTCAGATCGATGGTCACCCGTTGTCCCTCGAGCCGCATGAAGAGCCAGCTCGAGCCCGTGGTGACCGCGCCATAGACGCGCTCGCCGGGTCTCCCGTGAGCGTCGTTGAAGATCTGTGCGGCGACCATCTCGGCGATGCACTGCGGGACGCCGGCGCGCACGTCTTCTTTTTTTGCCTCGACGATCGTCACGACGGGGGCCTCGATGGTGAGCTGTTCCGGCGAGCGGCTCAGCAAGAAATCGCAGAACCCCGAGAGCCCGCGCGCCGCGTCCACCGTAAACTCCGTGCCGGAAAACAGGGATGTCGTGCCCCGGCGCTGTCGTCGGACCTCCATCAGCACGGGGGCGATGATCATCTCCGAGCGAGCCTTTTCGGTGGAGATCGCGAACGCGAGCGGCGCGCCCTCGGCCAGTGCGTCGCGGAGCTGCTCGCTCACCGCCACGGGAGGCACCTCCGCGAACACCTCGGTCGCCTCGATGACGACCAGCCCGAACTCACGCTTGAGCTGCTCCAGAGTGAACGTGTTGTACGCCATGGACCCACGTTTGTAGGCGCCCGCCGCTGCCGGCGCAATAGAGCCGAAGAACAACCGGAGGGCGCAGGGGTCGCAAGGAGGGACGCGAGAATTTCCCTTCTGGTCCTTTCGCCCACTGCACTCTTGCGGTCAATTCCCGGTCTTTCCTGGGATTTTCAACCTGTTCCGTGCTCCAGGGTCGCACGGCTGGTCGCGCGCGCTTCTCCTTCAGCCGCCGCTCATGGGTGCTCGTTACCTCGCGATACGTACTCGGGTGCTCACTAGTTCGTTCCTGTGGTTTTTGCAGCTCTTGGAAAGTTCCCTTTCTATAGCGCTCGATCCAAGGTATCCTCGCGGTCATGCAAAGCTCGTTGAAGCTCGTCGGTGTCGTCGTCAGTCTCGCAGGTGGATTGGCGATGGGGTGCAAAGGCTCGGACGGCGGCGCGCCGGGGCAGGCCGGGGATCTGGCGGGGAGCTACACCATCACCTCGTCGACGAACCCGGGGGGCGCGGCGGGGTACACTGGCAGCCTGAGCGTCGTGCGTTCGGGCGACGTGCACGACGTCACCTGGACGATCCCGAACACGCCGCCGTATACTGGCGTTGCCATCCTCTCGGGGTCGACGCTCGGGGTCGGCTGGGGGCTCGGCACGCGCTACGGCGTCGCCGTGTACACCGTGAGCGGAGGCCACCTGACGGGCAAATGGGCCACCAAGGGCTCGGGCGGGAAGACGGGGACAGAGGTGCTCGACGGGCCCGCCGGGCTGAACGGCGTGTACAAGATCTCGAGTGTCACGGCGCCGGACGGGAAGACGTATGCTGGCACCGTCTCGATCACCCCCACCGGCGAGACCTACGCCGTGAAATGGACTCTGCCCTCGGACAGCTACGGTGGTGTCGGGATCAAGCAGGGAGACACCCTCGTGGTCGGCTGGGGCGACGCCGGGAAAGACGCCGGCGTGGTGAGCTATCAGGTGAGCGCCGGGGCGCTGAACGGCAAATGGGCCACGCCCGGGGGCACCAAGCTCGGCACCGAGAGCCTCGCGAAGCGCTGAGAGGTTGACCGTTATTCGATCGACCTCTCAGCCTGCCTGACCGACCGGGGTCGACGACTCGCCATTTCGGGATAATGCATCGGCGCGCTGCGGCTCACGGTGAGTCTGCTTGACATTGGAGCGCTGGACGGGCGAAACCTGGCCATGCTCCTCTCGCTCCTCGCGCCGGCGAGCCTTCTGGGCAGCTTCGCCGTGCTCTTCGGGGGCGGCGTGCTCTTTTACCTGCTCACCTCGGGGACGAGCTACCTCTATTACTGCGTCTGGCGGCGAGCGCGATTCTTCCCCGGCTCGGATTTCTCGGCTCCGGCCGAGCACGCGCAGCGACGCGCCGAGTGGACCTGGGCGTTCTACAACCTCCTCGGCAACGCCGTCCTCACGGCGCCGATCCACCACGCCCTGATCACCGGTCGAACGAAGATCTATTTCCGCTTCGCCGATCATGGCTGGGCCTGGTACGCGGCCAGCTTCGCGGTCGTGCTCCTCGTCACCGAGCCGCTCGTTTACTGGGCGCACCGGATCCTTCATCACCCCTTCCTCTACCGCCACATCCACGTTCACCACCACAAATTCCGGACTCCCTCGCCGTGGACGAGCATGGCATTTCACCCGCTCGACTCCTTTGCTCAGGCCGCGCCGCACCACCTCCTCATCTTCCTCTTGCCCTTGCACGTCAGCGTCTACGCGTTCTTTCTCATGTTCCTCCAGGTGTGGTCCACGCTGATCCACGAGCGGGTGACCTGGGTGCGCTGGGGGGCGATCAACTACACCGCGCATCATACGCTCCATCACAAGCTCAACAAGACCAATTACGGACAGTTCTTCACCGCCTGCGATCGCCTCTTCGGGAGCTACAAGCACCCGGAAGGCCTCGTGTACGACGGCGCGGATCCGCGGCTGCCCGACGCCGCCGAGTGACGAGAGAGAAGCTCATGGGAACCATTTTTCAGCCGGAAATTCTCCACGAAGCGGCGAAGCGCGCGGTCGCGACGGGCGCCTCGCTCCACGACAAGGTGGCCAGCATCCGGGGCGAGCTCGCGCTGCTCTACCCGGGGCACATCCGCCCCGAGACGGAGTGGGTGTTCAACATCGCCGGCGGCGCCCTCGGGCACATGACCATTCTCCACGCCTCCATGACCGAGTACGTGATCGTCTTCGGCACCCCGATCGGGACCGAGGGATACTCCGGGAGGTTCAGCTCGGACGACTACTTCATGATCCTCGAAGGCGAGCAATGGGCCTTTGGCGAGGGGCAGGAAGACAAGCTCGTGTTCCGACCCGGCGACATCCATCACATGCCGCGGGGCGAGGCCCGGGGCTACCGGATGCCGGACCGCTGCTATGCGCTGGAGTACGCGCGAGGCTTCATTCCGAGCATGCTACCCTTCGGGCTCGCCGACTCGTTCACGAGCACGGTCGACTACAAGCCCGTCGTCAAGACGATGCGGATCTACGCGCGCGCCGTCATCGGAGAGCTGCTGAAGGGCAAATTCTAGCATGTCCGGCAAAGCATCCTCCCTCGCGCCCACCTGGGCTGGCCGGCGGCAGAGCCGGGTGGTCGAGCTGTTTCGCACCACGGTGGCGCCGCTCCTGCTGGTGATCGTCACCCCACCGGCGGTGGTGCTGTTCTGGATTGCCTGCACCTACCTCGACGGATCGCTCCTCCGCCTGCTCAGCGCCGAGGGGCTCGCCGCGATCGGGCAGCACTTCCCGGCTCCGAGCTGGGCCGCGATCGAGATCATCGTCGCTTTTTCCGCCTTCGAGCTGGGCTTGCTCGTGCTGCTGCCCGGCAAAGTCTACGAAGGCCCGGTGTCCCCCACGGGCCATCGTCCGCGCTACAAGCTCAATGGCATACCCGCCTGGCTGGTCACCCACGCGGCCTTCTTCGGCGCCTCGTACGGCCTTGGCTGGTTCTCGCCGTCCATCGTCTTCGATCACTTCGGCGAGCTCTTGATCACCCTGAGCGCCTCGTGCTTTCTGTTCTGCTGGTTCCTCTATTTCAAGGGGATCCACGCGCCCTCCACCTCGGATGCCGGCGCCTCGGGCAACGTGATCATGGATTACTTCTGGGGCGTCGAGCTCCACCCGACCCTCTTCGGGGTGAACCTGAAGCAGCTCTTCAATTGCCGGATCAGCATGATGGGCTGGAGCCTGACCGTGATCTCGTTCGCCGCGCGGCAGCGCCTCGACATCGGCCACGTCTCCACCTCCATGCTGGTCTCCGCCGTCCTGCTGGTGGCGTACCTCTTCAAGTTCTTCCGGTGGGAGAGCGGCTATTTCACCAGCCTCGACATCATGCACGATCGCTTCGGGTACTACATCTGCTGGGGCGTCATCGCCTGGGTGCCCGGCGTCTACACCATCACCGCGCAGTACCTGGTCAAGCACCCTCGCGAGCTCGGGGCGCCGCTGACGATTGGCCTCTTCGCGCTGGGCTTCGGCGCCCTCTGGGCCAACTACGCCGCCGACGCGCAGCGCCAGCGCGTGCGGGCGACCGGCGGAGAGACCACGGTGTGGGGCAAGCCTCCCGAGCTGATCCGCGCCGAGTACACCACCGCGGACGGGAAGACCCACCAAAGCCTGCTCCTGGTCTCGGGCTTCTGGGGCCTCTCTCGCCACTTCCACTACGTGCCCGAGCTGACCCTGGCCCTCGCCTGGAGCTTGCCCGCGGGCTTCAGCCACTTTCTGCCCTATTTTTACCTGATGTTCCTCACCATCTTGCTCACCGATCGCGCCGGCCGCGACGACCAGCGCTGCCGCACCAAGTACGGTCGCTTCTGGGACGAGTACTGCGCCAGGGTGCCTTTCAAGATCGTGCCGCGGATCTACTGAGCGGGCTCCGGATCGTCGTCGCGCCGCGCCCGGTATCGAGCGCGTCCGCGAGCTCGAGGGGATCCATGAGCCGGCCCGCCCGTCTACGCCAACCCCACGACCACCTTCTCGGCCATCGAGGGAATTGGCCACTTCAATCCCTGCCAATGGATCCTCGAGCCCACGAATCGATGCCTCGACCTCATCCCCCCGAGCGACGATTGCACGGACCCGCAGGCCTGCAACTGAGCCGCTCCAGCGGGCTCTCGCCCGCCTACTTCGTGCCCATCGGCGGGGCGATCATCTCGGGATCGACGCGGACCTCGAAGTAGTTCATCCGCCAGTCGAGGTGAGCGCCGGTGGCGCGGCCGGTGTCGCCCGACTTGGCGACCACGTCACCCTGCTTCACCTCGTCGCCCACCTTCTTGCTGAAGCCGGAGAGGTGGAGGAACGTCGAGGTCACCCCGTGCCCGTGATCGAGCACCAGAGTCGTCCCGCTCAGCGGATCGCCGGTCTCGGCGAACACGATCGTCCCGCAGGCCGGCGCCTTGATGGCGGTCCCGGTCGGTACCGCGATATCGACGCCCCAGTGGATGCCGCCCTCCTTGCCGTTGAGAACGCGGGTCAGCCCGTAATGCGAGGTGATCTTCCCGACGACCGGCCAGTGAAAGCCGTCCTTCCAGCAGGTCTTGTCGCTGGCCTTCATTCGCACGGCGTCGATGCGCCCCTCGGCGGAGCTGTTGGCCTTGGCCGCCTTCGGATCGAGCTTCACCTCGTCCTCGGGTAAACCATTGATCTTCTCTTCCGCGTAGGTGCGCTGCTCGACGGTGAACACGTGCTCGAGGAGGGAGCCGTCCTTGAAGTGAATGGTCATCTTCTCGGTCACGGGGGCGTTGCGGGAGAAGGCAATCGGCAGGTCGCCCTCGTCGCTCACCGTGGCTCGGTGCCCCGGAAAATCGACACGAGCGACCTTGCCGTCGATCTTCGCGACGAGGAGACCGCCCTGGATGACCTTGCCTGTGAGCACGAGGTGGCTCGAATCGAGCGGCGTCGCGGCCGCCGTCGTCGGCGCGCCGCTGCCCGAGGCCAGCGGCATCGCGCTCGAGGAGGGGGACGCGGACGCGGCAACAGGAGCAGCGGAAGCGGATGCGGCAAGAGGAGCGGCGGACGCGGACGCAGCAAGAGGAGCGGTGGACGGCGTCGCGGCGGCGGTCTGCGGGGTTGACGAGACCGGCGGCGCGGCGTCCGCAGAGGCGCTCTTGGTGTCACATCCACACGCCACCAGAAGCGCGAATCCGAGCGGGTAATATCGCATGACGCCACCCTAGGCAGGCCCGTGCTCCGGGCTGCTCGCGGAGCACAATCGTGACGTCGCCGAGCAAGAACCCGGGCGCGAAATCGCCCCGGTGAGGCGTGCGTGCGTGCGCCAGCGCACCTCTGGCGAGCCCGGTGGTCGCGCAACGCTTGCGCCTCGTGGCCGAACCCCCTAGGCTACGACCATGTCTTTTCTTCCTCGCTTCAAGAGTCGCAAGCTGCTCATCGCCTCGATCGGCGTGGCCACCGCCAGCTACGTGGGGTGTGGCGAGACCAACACGGGAAACCTCATCGCGCCTCCCTGCGAGCAGGACGGCGGGTGCAACGCCGGGGGAGGCAGCCCGGGCGCCACTGGATCGACGACGAGCTCCGGCACCAGCGGCGCCGGCGGCACGGGCGGTGTCGGTCCGATGGATGCCGGGCCGGACGCAGACGGCGGCTGAAGAGCGATCATGAGCGTCGAGCTGTTCGAGCTTGAAATCCTGGGCGGCGGCATCGAGAAGCGGTATCGCAAGATGCGACCCGAGGTGGAGGCCATGCCCTGGGGCACGCTCTCACCCGCCGACTATCCCGCGTCGCTGCTCCTCGCCGCGCGGCGCTCGTGGACGTCGGCGGCATTCCAGGAGCATCGCACCGGCGTCGCCTGCTGCGCCACGCTCCGTGCGCTGATCGAGGCGCGGGCCCCGATTGACCTCATCGCGCTGGCGTCGCGCTTCCCGCTCGACGAAATGGTGCACGTCGAGCTCTGCGCGCGGATGGCGATGGAGCTCGGCGGGGGTACCGAGATCCTCCACGAGCCCGAGCGCCTCACGGCCGATCCGGATCCGTCGCAGCGCGCTCTGGTGCGCGCGGCGGAGCTGGTCACTCGGTTCTTCTGCGTGGGCGAGTCTCTCTCGATTCCACTGCTCCGCGGGACCTGGCGCGCCGCGCGGCACCCGCTCGCGCGCGCCGTGCTCGGTCGAATCGTCAAGGACGAGGCGGCGCACGGCGCCTTCGGGTGGACGTTCCTCGACTGGGCCCTTCCCTCGCTGACCGCGGACGAGATCGAGCACCTGAGGCGCACCGCCGATCATGCCATCTCGCTGGTGTACGAGCTCTGGGCAGATATTCGCCTTCGCCCGCGCGCCGCCACCGGCGATCACCACCCGCTCGGGTGGCTGGAGACCAACGCTTACCTCGCCCTCGCCGAGCGCTCGCTCGCGCAAAAGGTGGTCGCGCCGCTCAGGGAGCGGGGGATCGCGGTGCGGGCAGAGCCTGCTCCGGGGTGACCGGGGTGAGCTCCACGAGGAGCACGCGGCGCACCGGCGGCTTCCCTCGATCCTCCGGGATCACCGAGAAAAACCCTCGATAAAAGCGGATCGAGCGCGCCCGTCGGAGCGTGGTCCCGAGGTCGGCGCGCTCCGCCGACAGGACCTGGAGATAGGCCCGTAGCCTCGCCGGATCGGGAGCTCCGGTGACGCCCGACAGGCTCCATTCCATGCCCCAGAGCTTCTGCCCGCGCGCCGCGTCCAGCTCCGAAGCGCGCGGGAGCTCCACGATCTCGCCGCCGTCGAGCGTGGCCTCGATTGTCAGCGCGGGGATCTCGGCCGGGGCCATCCACTGGAATGTTGGGTAGCAGGCGAAGGGCCAGGCTTGCTGGAGGTTGCGCGCGCCGGCCCACAGCGCGGCGCCGATCACGCCTGCTCCCATCAGCGCGGGTGGCCAGCCGCTCGGCCGCAGAGGCGGGGTCGCCTGCGTCCTCCGCGAGGCGTGGAAGACAGCAAAGCTCTGGCCGGATCGGGCGGCGAGATAGATGATCGGCAGAGCAGGCCAGAGCGCGGGAGAGCGGGCGGCGAGGTGGAGCAGCGCGGCCCAGCCCTGGGCCACGATCGGAGGCGCGCCGGGCTCCGCGCTCTCGCGTCGAGCCTCGAGGCCGGGGGCCCCTGCGGTCTCCGGCACCTCGTCATAAACCACTCTCCTCAGCACGTCGGTGGCGCGAAGCGCGGCGATCAGGCCTTCGATCCGCGTGCCGCGCCCCGACCACTGGATCACCAGCACGTCCTCGAACAGCCACCGTCCAGCCTGCGGCAAAGCCCGGTTCCACCGCGCGAACACGCCGTAGCAGAGCCACAGCGAAGGAAAGGAGATCCGCATCAGCGTCGAGGTGAGGGCGTGAAACGCGAGCGCCGCGGAGACGGCCCAGGCTCGCAGCCGGGGGACGAGGACGAGGATCCCGAACGAGAGCTCGAACACCACGGCCCCGAGCGCGCCGGCGCGGCAAAGCCACGGGGAGCCGTCGACGCGGAGCCGCGGAGGGGGACCGCCCGTCTCGTACCATTTCCAGTACATCTGATTGCGGAGGTTATCGCTCCAGATCCAGGCGGCGCCGGACGAACGGAGCTTCCAGAAGCCGGGGAAGAAGAAGACGAGCCCGATCAGGATCCAGGCCACGAGAATGGGCGCAGCGTGGGCGAGGGTTGGTCGCTGCATGCCAGTCGGCGGTCCCACGGCGCGATAGGCCGTCACCGCGGCGTCGATCGACAGCGCGTCTCCGCACGGGCTCGCGGCGAGGAGGGCGAGCAGCCAGACGAGGTGATGATTGTGAGTCACCGTGCCGCCGAGCTGCGGGATCCCGAGCACGTAAAAGCTGGTGAGCGCGGCGATCGCCAGCGAGGCGCGCGAGCGGTAGCCGACGATCGCGGCGAGGCAGCTCAGCACCAGGAGGACGAGCGCCGCGCGGGTCGCGCCCGCGGTGACGGGGACGAGGGTGAGCGCCCAGGCGAACCCCGGGGGCGCGACCTGGAGGTCCGCGCGAAGGAGAGAGCTCCATCGCATTGCCTCGTGGGTCTCCGGTGTGAGGAGGACAATGGTCGGGATCGCGATCCGGAGCATCGCCAGGTTGATCGGCGCTCCCCACCGGAGGAGCGCTTTCACCATCCGGGCTCTCAGCGCTGCAGCCCGGCGGGAGATCACCTGGAGATTCTACCATGTCCCCGCGATCGCGGCGCGGCCCGGGTCAGCCGAAGAAGGGCGAGCTGACGCAGGAGGCCTGCTCGTGCCGCGTGCCCAGGAGGATACCGACGCTCCCCGAGATCCCCTTCTTCGCGTCCTCGTCCAGGATCACCTCGATCACCGTGGTCCGGACGCAACCGTCTCGGCCGTCGCACTTCCCATCGACGAGGGTGTGGAGCTCGAGCTGCCCGGCGACCGCTCGACAGTCGGCAGGCATGGTCGCCGTCTTGAAGTCGAGCATGCATTGCGGGGCCACCGTGTTGCTCGACACGCTCCCGCTCTGGCACGCGCACACCCGAGCTTTGACGTCGCCCAGATCGAACGAGCCATCGGTCGCCGGGGGCTCGAACGAGAGCTCGAGAGCCCCTTCGGTGCCTTTGACGGCGGCCGCCGGAGCGTGCCAATCGAGGTTGAGCACCCCGGCGCTGAAGCTCGCGCCCGAGGTGGAGCCGATCTGCGCCAGGTTGGCCGACAGCGTGGTTCCGTCGCCGAACACATAGTCAATCTCGCCGGAGGAGACGTTCCCGAGATCTCGCTCCTCGGGGCAAGGCCGCGAGGTGCACGCGCCGAGCGCGAGACCGAGGACGACGAGGGCGGGCGAGAAGCGCCGGAGAGGCGATCGGGAAGGCATGGTGGCCGCCTCAGCAAGTCAGGTGCCGGAGGCCGGAGGCGCGGTTTCCCGCGAAGAGCGCGCACGTCGTTATGCGCGGCGCTGCAAAGGCTGGAGCAATCGCGCGGATCGCTGCGCGAAGCGACCGGGCGCCGGGGTGAATACGGCTTCGCGCTCCGCCCTCCTCGTCGAGTTTTCGTCGCCGCTATTTCTTCTTCTTCTCGGCGGCGGCGAGGAGCGGCGCGAGGTCTTGCCCCTTCATCACGTGACTGACCACCTCGGCCAGCAGCGCGGGCGTGCAGCCGAAGCAGGGGATCCCGAGATCTTGGAAGGTGCGCGCCAGCTCGTGATCATACGAAGGCTTCCCCCCGTCCGAGAGCGCGAGCAGGCACATGGCCTTCACCCTGGCCTCGGCGAGCTGCCGCATCCGGGCCACGAGCTCCTCGCGATTGCCCCCCTCATAGAGATCGCTGATCAGCAAGAACAGCGTCTTCTCCGGCCGCACCACGAAGTTTTGCTGGGCGTAGGCCACGGCGCGGTTGATGTCGGTCCCGCCGCCGAGCTGCGCGGTGAAGAGCACGTCCACCGGATCGTCCAGGAGCGGAGTCACGTCGACGACCTCGGTGTCGAAGAAGAGCAGCTTGGTTTGCAAGACGTCGATCGAGGCGAAGATCGCCGCCATGATCGAGCTGTAGACCACGCTCTCGGCCATCGATCCCGACTGGTCGACCAGGATGCACACGTCCCATTCGTGGCGCCGCCGCTGGTTTTGCCAGAAGTAGAATCGATCGGGCACGAGGCGTTGCCGCGCGACGTCCCAGCCCTTCAGGTTCGAGCGGATCGTGCGCTTCCAGTCGATGTTGCGCATCATCTTGAGCGGGCTCGTGCGGTCGCGGCGGACAGCGCCGAGGATCGAGGTCCGCATCTCGGTCTCGAGGCGCTTGCGCACGTCGTCCACCACCTCGCGGACGATCTGCCGGGCGATCTCGCGCGCACGATCGGGGATCAAGCCCTTGGCGCTGAGCAGCGTGGCGACGAGCTCGACGTTCTTCTCCAGGAGCGGCAGAGTCTCGGGCTCGAAGAGGAGCTGAGTCAGCCCCTTCATCTCGATCGCGTCCTTCTGCACCAGGGCGATCACGTCTTGCCGGAAGAAGTCGCGGAGCGAGGCCAGCCATTTCGGGATGTACGGGCGTGATTTCGCGAGGCTCGCGGTCTTCGCGTCGCCCTCGTACACGAACGAGAGCGCGTCATCGAGCTCGCCGAGTCGGCCCTTGTCGAGGTCGAGCTCGCCCGCGCCGCCGCCGAGGTGGCCAATCCCGAAGTCGGGGCTCACGCTCTCGGCGCGCGGCCCCAGCGCGAGGCGCCAGCGCAGGAGGGCGTCGCGATCGGCGTCGCTGAGGTCGTGCGGATCGTTGCTCATAGCAAATCGTCCATGTCGTCCATGAGCGAGGGGAGCTCGGCGTTCATGGCCTTGAGCCGGTCCCGGTCTTTCTCGAAGAGGATCTCGGCCGCCGCGCTGGTCTTCTCCCCGATGCGCCGCGCGCCGATCACGTTCTCGAGCAGGTAGCGGCGCTCGGTCGCGCCGAGCCCGGAGAAGGTGCGCCTTAGCACCGGGAGCAGGTTGCGGAAGCGCTCTTTTTCGATCCCCACGAGGTAGGCGTCGAGCGCCGCGACGACCGGTCGACTCTTCACGAGAGCGAGCGCGTTGACCTCGAAGAAGCCCTGGAGAAAGGCGGCCGCGCCCTCGGGATCGTGGGTGCTGGAGAGGCGCTGTCCAACCAGGAGGCCAATCTCGGTGTCGTCGATCACCTGGTTCAGGTAGAGCAGGCCAGTGGCCAGACCCGCGGCCCCGGGGTTGACCGCATAGCTGGCCGAAACGCGGCGCGCGGCGGTGAACCACCCCGCGCGATCGACCTTCTTCTGCGTGAGCGCGACGCTGTTGAGCGTCTTCAGCGCCTCTTTCGCGGGGACCACGCCCTCGTCGCTCCCGGTGCAGGCGTCGTCGAGGCGGAGGATCGCCCGCGCGAACGTCCTCACGCAGAGCGAGGAGATGACCTGATCGCCGTGGAGCGAGCGCGAGCGGGAGGAGCCGTACGACACGAGATCAGAGAGCACCCGCGCGGCCTCGGCGAGCGACGGTAAGTCGTCGTCGTCGGGGGCCAGCCGCTCGCACACGGCGAGCGCCGATTGCACCGTCTTTACGCTGTTCGTCACCACCGCTTCGAGGAGCACCTTCGCGGCGCTACCGGTGGCGTGCGCGCCGAGGAGGCGCTCTTCCAGCTCGCGAGTCGCCACCTGCTCCAGGGTGTCGCCGAGGACGATCTTCTCCACCAGCGCGACCTCGGTCGACGGCGTCCATCGGGCCTCCCAGCGCTCGCTGATCCGCTGGAGAGCGTCGATCCCGCCCGGCTCCTCGGGCGGCGAGCCCCGCGGAGCCCCGACCCTCCTGCCGTCGAACGAGGCGTACGAGACGCCCGCGATCCGCAGGCGATGGAGGAACACGCTGGTCCCGACCTGGACCGGATCATTCAGTTTGAGCACAAACGATTCCACCGCGTCGGTGGCCGGGAGCCTCCGCTCCTGGATCTCGCGCGCGAACTCTTCCTGGAGCGAGTTCTTCCCGATCCGATCGGCGACATGGCCAATGTTGCGCCCGATCACGCTGGGCCAGAGGAAGCCGTCCACGTGCGTGGCGTCGCCGCGACACATCGTGGCGATGGTCGCCTCGCGCACCTCGTCGAGCCCGGGCTCGGCCTTCCCGCGAATGTCGGCGAGCATCAGCGCGAGCCGATAGGCCTCGAGCGTGTCCGACAGCGAGGCCATGAACCCGCGAAGCCGCAGGTGCTCGGTGAACTCCACCAGCACCTCGAGCGCGGCCCGTCGGTAGTCGCACCCGGCGTCGTGCGCGCGCTGATAGAACTGAGGCGCCCTGTTCCCCGCTCCATACCCGAGCTGCTCGGCGAGCCGGGGAAAGCTGAACGGGATCAACGTCACCGCGCTGGGCACCGGCGCCGGCAGCACCCGATCGAAATCCAGATCGACGTCCCCCGCGAGGAACGCCGCTGCGTGCGCCGCCCCGACGACCACCGCCACCCTCTCGGGCGCAATCCCCCTCTCCTCAATCCGAGCCAAAATCCGCTTGGCCATGAACGCATCCCGCGCCCGATGCAAAGGCCGCCGATCCGCCGCCCTCACCAGCTCGGCATACGCCAGCAAGGCCCCCCGAAACGCCTCGTGCTCGTACCTGGGAGCCTCGAACGAAGCCTCCCAGAACTCCTCAAACGACCGAAATCCCCGTGCCCGAGCACAAGCCTCGTGCACATCAAACCCAAACCGAATCCCCCCTTCGTCCTCCGGACTCCTCTCGTCCTCGTCCCCCGTCCCCGATCCCCCGTCCTCGTCTTCGTCTTCGTGCGCGTCCCCGTGCGCGTGCACGTGCACGCTCCGATCCTCACACTCTCCCTCAATATCAAGCTCCCCCGTCACCCCAGCAAACGAAGCCAGCGCCCCCCCCGTCGAAACATCAACAAACGCCGCCTCCCTCCCCCTCTTCCTGGCCCACGCCACCGCCACGTACTCCGGCGAATACGCCGCAAAAGGCCACAACGACGACCCCTGCACTCCATCCGTCCGATACCCCAGCACCGCCACCGGAGGCCTCGTCTCCCGGTCCACCAGCACATCGATGAGCCCGGTCGCGTCCTCCGGCGCTTCCACGAGCACCAGCTCGGGATCCACCTCATCGAGGAACGCGCGGAGCACCGCGCTCGCCCGCGGCGAGTGATGCCGCACGGGGAACACCTGAACGCGCTGGAGGATCCGGAGATCGATCATGAGAGCTTGGTCTTCGCCGCCGCGTAAAACTCCTTCCAGAGCCCCCCGCGCGTCTTCGCCACCGTCTCGCAGTACTCGCGCACGGCCTTCAGATCCTCTCCCCCCTCCTTCGCCACGGCGCCCGCGAGCGAGCGCGACAGATCCTCCGCGGTGACCTTCCCGCTCCCGAAATGCTGCGCGAGGATCCCGCTGTTGAAGAGCACGCTGATCGCCTCGGCCGTCGAGAGCACCGCGCTCGGCGATTTGATCCTGGTCTTCCCATCCTTGGTCACGCCCGCGCGCAGCTCCTGGAAGAGCGTGATCAGGAGCCGCGCGAGATCGGCCGGCGCCTCGGCCCCGACCTGATAATCCGAGCGGAGCTCGGCCTCGCGCTTGGTCACGATCCGGATCTCTTGCTCCAGATCTTCCACCACCGGGACGGTCACGAAGTTGAAGCGCCGCTTCAGCGCCGCGCTCATCTCGTTCACCCCGCGGTCGCGGGTGTTCGCGGTGGCGATGATGTTGAACCCGCGCTGCGCGCTCACCATCTCGTTGAGCTCGGGCACCGCGATCTGCTTCTCGGAGAGGATCGAGATCAACGCGTCCTGGATCTCGGGCGCGGTGCGGGTGATCTCCTCGAAGCGCGCGAACGTCCCCTCGCGCATCGCCCGCAAGATCGGCGAGGGGACCAGCGCCTTCTGCGTGGGCCCCTCGGCGAGCAAAAGAGCGTAATTCCAGCCGTATTTGAGGTGCTCTTCGCTGGTGCCGGCGGTGCCTTGCACCACCTGCGCCGAGGTCCCGCTCACCGCGGCCGCGAGGTGCTCGGAGAGCCAGCTCTTCGCCGTGCCGGGCTCGCCCACGAGCATCAGCGCGCGATCCGACGCGAGCGTGGCGATGGCCACCTGCACCAGCGATCGATCGCCGATGTACTTCGGCGTGACGGTGATCCCGTCCACGGGTTGGTCGCTCCCCATCACGTACGCCTCGACGGCGCGCGGCGATAGGCGCCACCCCGGCGGCCTGGGCGAGGCGTCGGTGCGGGCGAGGGCGTCGAGCTCGGCTTGGTATTTGGCCTCGGCAGGCAGGCGGATCTCGGGCATGGAAGGGCCTTACTTTAGCCGCGTTCGCGGGTCCATCGAGGGTGCCCGGGCGCGGGGGCTCAGCGCCTCTCTTCGCGCCTTCGTCGGGGTTGCTTGACCCCCGCGCGCTCGCCCGCTCAGATCCCCCCTCCCCGATGGATGTCGACAAACTCGCCGCGGCCCGCGTCGGCACGACGCTGTGCCAGAAATGGACGCTGGAGAAGCTCCTCGGCGTCGGCGGGATGGCCGCGGTCTACGTCGCCAACCACAAGATTGGCCGGCGCGACGCGATCAAGATCCTCCACCGCGAGGTGGCGCAGCAGCCGGACATGCTCGCGCGCTTCGAGCAGGAAGCGCACGCGGTGAACCGCTTCCATCACCCGGGCGCGGTGGAGATCCGCGACATCGACGTGGCGGAGGACGGCTCGCCGTTCCTGGTGATGGAGCTGCTCAGCGGCGAGTCGCTGAGCGAGCGCGCGCAGCGCCTCGGCGGGATCCCGCAGGGCGAGGTGCTTCGCCTGGCCGACGAGCTGCTCGACGTGCTCGCGGCGGCGCACGCGCGCGGGATCATCCACCGCGACATCAAGCTCGACAACCTCTTCGTGCAGACCGACGGCAGCCTGAAAGTCCTGGATTTCGGCATCGCACGCATCCGCGACGGCGTGCCGCTGATGATGCGCACGCGGGCCGGCGCGACGCTGGGCACCGCGCCGTACATGCCGCCCGAGCAGATCAAGGGGATGGAGATCGACGCGCGCGCGGACCTCTTCGCCGTCGGCGCGACGATGTTCCGCCTGATCGCGAAGCGCCGGATCCACGAGGCGAAGAACGAGACCGAGATGCTGCTGAAGATGGCGAGCCAGCCGGCGCCGTCGCTGCTCTCGGTCGCGCCCGACGTGCCCCCCGGCGTGGGCCTGGTGGTCGATCGCGCGCTCCGCTTCGACCGCGATCTGCGCTACCCCGACGCGCTGACGATGCAGGCCGACGTGCGCGCCCTGCGAGCCGGCCTCCCGCCGCCCAACGCGACGTCGCAGCTCCCCCGGCCGGCTGCCGAGGTGTTCTCCGATGCGGCCACGATCAGGCCCGCGGTGATGGCGGCCGTGGAGCGCACCGGGGCGGCCTCGCCGGGCGCGATCGCCGTCGCCTCCGGCGCGGCGGAGGCCCCGAACGTCGGCTCCGAGCTCAGCCTCCCGAGCTACGCATCCATGCCTTCCGCGCAGCTCTTCACCGGCGCGAGCGTGGCAGTCGCCCCGACCTCGATGGCGTCTCCCGTGGCGCATTTCTCGCCCGCGCCGGGGGTGATGGTGACCCCGGCGCCCGGCGACACCGATCCTTCCACCCAGAGCCGCCCCGCCGCGCAGCAGCTCGGCCCCGAGCGAACGTTGAAGTCGGCGCAAACGCTGGACGCCGACGCGACCCCGCCGCCGGTGGCCGCCCACGACGCCGCGCCGGTGACGCTCCCGACCCGCGCGCTCCAGCCGATCGAGGCCGGCCCCCTGTCGGCCCCGCAGTCGCGAGGACCGATGTCCGCGCCCCAGTCGCGAGGACCGATGTCGGCGCCGGTCGTGTCGATCGTGGAGCCCTCGCCCCCGCCGCCGAGGACCGGTATCGACAAGAACCTCCTGATTGCCATTCTGATCGGGGTGATCTTCCTGCTCCTCGGGATCGGCATCACCCTGGCCATCGCCCTCCGCCACTCGGGATCTGCGGCGGGCCCCGACAGCGATGCTTCGGCGCCGACCAACGCCGCCGATCCGGGCCCCGTCGATAGCTCGTCAATCGGCGGGCCGACCTCGAAAAAGCCCGCGGCGGGGCTGACTCCCCACGTCACTGTCCCGCCAGGCAAGCCCAAGGGCAAAGGGCACTGACGCGCTTACCCTGATGCGCGGGCATCGGTGCGTGGCCGCTCGCCGACGACAACCGGATGTCGGCGGCCCCAAGGGAACCTCGCTCTGCAATGGGGGACACGAAGTGGATCGACCGTGCGCACGAACGCGCGCCCGGATCCCCGTCTTCGGGCGCTGGTGCGCCGGCTCAAATCTATCTATGGAGCGAACCTCGCGAGGAACATGTCTTGCCCGCCCTTGAACACGAGCGGGCCGTCGCCGAAGTCAAACGATTCGTCCATTCCACCCGCGAGAATGCTCTCGCCCGACAGTAGCGACGCAGCCGGCAGGGCCGACTCGTTACCCGGACCGCCGAAGCGCCGAGTCCAGAGGAAGTTGCCAGCCGAGTTCAGCCTGGCAAGCGCGATGTCGAAACCACCTGCGCTGACCAGTTTGTCGACGCCGAGCAACATTTCCTGCTGGAAATTCATCGCCAGAGTGATGCCGCCCGCGGCATCCACGGCCAGAGAACCACTATCATTTCCGGGACCCCCAAAGCCGTAGGCCCACGTGAAAGACCCGCCAGGGCCGCTCTTTGCGACCAACAAGTCCGCGCCACCATTGTTGGCGATGGTGTTGATTCCTAGATCCAGCGACGCGTAGTAAGTAGCCGTCAGTATAATGTCGTCGGCCTGACTTATTCTCACGATCCCGGGTGATGCTGCGCCGAGTCGGTAGCTCCAGATATGATTTCCACTTTTGTCGAATTTGGCGTAAAAAGTTGCTTCTTTGCCGGGTCCAATCGGCGCGAGGTCAGACCCGCCGAGGTTGAGCGCCTTGTCGACGTAGTTTCCAGTGAGGACGATGTTGTCGTTCTTGTCTACTGCAACGGAGAATCCTTCTTCTTCACTGCTGCTGCCGAACCCCTTGCTCCAGACCGTGTGCCCGTCGCTGCCATCCAGCTTGAGAAGGAGGATATCGTTCAGTCCAGGAGTCGAATTCGTCAGCGTGCCGGCGCCAAAGTCGGCCGTTTCCTGGAAGGCTCCTGTGATGATGATGTCCGCATTTGATGTTGTTGCAACGGCCCTGGGAACGTCAAGTTGCTTGCTTCCAAGTCGTCGAGCCCACTTGAATTTCCCATCGGGATCCACCTTCGCGGCGTAAATGTCAGAGTCTCCAGCGAATGTGCTCAAGCTGCTTCCTGCGAGTGACATGTCCCCGCTGAAGTACCCGACGATGGCGCAGTTGCCCATGGCATCGGTCGTCAGCCCAGTCGCGGTGACAGATCCGTTGCTGCTGAAGTGAAGACTCCAGATAATCTTTCCGGTCGCGTCAAACTTGGCGAGGAAGACATCTTGGGTTGTATCGCTAATCATCGGCCCATTGCCGAAATCCACCGCACCCCCGAATATGCCGGCAATAAGCACATTCCCGGATGCGTCGGTGGTCACAGCGGCAATAGACTGGTTGCTCGCGTCTCCGAAAGACTTGCTCGACAGGACGCAGTCGTGACCGTCACAGTTTTCGTCGGCGGTGTCGGCACAGGTTTCGGTCGATGGTGTCACCTGATCTGCGCAGGGGCCGTAGCTGAGGGCGTCGTCTTTGCAAGTCTTCTTGCCGCTCTTGCACACGCCCATGTTCTCGGTTCCTTGAGGTCCCTCGTAACAAGCCTTGGTTGCTCCAGGAGTGCACATGCTCCCGCCCTCGCCGGTCGCGGTGCTGGTGACAGTGCTCGTGGTCGACGTCCCTGTCGCGCCCCCTGCGCCTCCGCCAGAAGCGGCCGCGACTTCCTTGAAATCGTCGAGCCCGAGTATTGATGCGCAGCTTGTCAAGACCAGGCACGTCATCACGATTGCGATGGCGCTCGGTGCCAGCAATCGCCAACGCAGAACAGAAGCTTTGAATCGATTCATGAAGTCTCCTTCAGGTCACCGAGGCGCGCGGACGCGCTCGGTGACCTGAGTCGAACGAAGATGGTATCTGAATGTACAGTTACTGGACGAACACGGCGCCCGTCATCCCGGCGAGCGCGTGGAAATCGCAGTAGTACGGGAACGTGCCCACGGTCGTCATGGTGTACGTCTTGGAAGAGATCGTCGGATCCTTCTCCAGAGTCATGAACGGGCCCGAGGCGGCTTGGATCTTTACGCCGTTTTTCACCTCACCCCCGACGAACGGGTGGCTCGCGAAGGAGCCAACGGCGATGCCGTCAAATACCACCTTGGAGCCGGCTTTGACCTTGATGCACTTCGGAACGTAGTTGAGGCCAAACGCGCCGCCGAAGTTGATCGTGGTGGAGTTGAGCGCGGTGAGGTCCGTCGCCGTGGCCGGCGCACAGCCATTGACCATCGAGCAGACACCGGCGCTGCAAAGGCCCGTCGCGCAATCGGCGTTGGTGATGCACTCGGCGCAGACGCCGGCGCCGTCGCAGAACTTGCCCGTCCCTTCGGCGCAGGCCGAGCCGGCCGCGAGCGAGGTATGCGAGGGCACTCCGGCCGTGCAGACATCGTTGGTGCAGGCCTTGCTGTCGTCGGGAAGGTCGGTGTTGTCCGCGACCATCTTGGTGTTGCCCTGGCCGTCGCAGAGCGTCTTCTGGCAATCGCCCTTCGCCTGGGTCGCGGTCGGGGTGTCCGCGGCCACGTCGGCGAGCCCGCAGGTGCCTTGATCGCAGGTCGCCATCGTGCACTCGCTGGTGGGGTCCTTCGGGCAGTCGGCGGGCTTGGTGCAGCCTCCGCCGGTGCTGCTCGACGAGGCGGCGGTGGTCGCCGAGCTCGTCGCCGTCGCGCCGCCCGCCGACGTGGTGCTGGTCGTCGCGGCGCCGCCGGACCCGCCCGCGCCTCCGCCTCCCGACGTGCTGCTCGACGCGGCGCTCGTGCTCGACGCGGTCGAGTCGCTCCCCGTGCTCGTCGTGCCCGACGTCGTCGTATCGCCACCACACCCGACGCTCACCAAGCTTGCTCCGCCCGCGATGGCGAGGAGCCCGAACCAGATCTGTCGCATGACATTACCCTTCCAAGAAGAAGAAGCCCGCGCGGTGCGCCTGACGGAGATCGCTTCCAGCCCGGCTTTGCGCGCCTCCACACCCTACATGCGCGCCCGAGCGCGTGGAAGCCGCGCCGCCGCCGCGCCTCGCTCTGGTAGTCTCCCGCGCATGAAGAAGCTCTCCTCCGTGGACCGCCTCCGCCTGATGAAATTCGTGTGCTCGTTCGTGTGGGCGGACCTCGAGGTCAAGGATTCCGAGCGGAAGTTCGTGACCAGGATGGCGAAGAAGCTCCACCTCGACCCCGCCGAAGCCAAGCTCGTGCAGGCCTGGCTCGAGGTCCCGCCGCGCGCCGAAGAGGTCGATCCGACCACCATCCCGCGCGAGCATCGGCAGCTCTTCCTCGACACGGTCCGCGACGTGATCACCGCCGACGGCGAGGTCGCCCAGGACGAGTGGGAGAACCTGGCGCTCTTCGAGCAACTGCTCGGAAAGCACTGATTTTGTAGGCCGAGCGCGCGATCGGCGTCGTCGCGGCGCCGCTCAGCGATCGAACCGCGCCGGGGCCGCCGTCCGCGATTTCGAGGCCACGATCCACACGTGGCAATCGAGCCAATCACCGCCGCTCGGGGTGAGATCGAGCTGGAAATACGGGCTCAGGTTGGCCGGGAGCTCGAGCGAGCTCTCGGTCCAGCCCGCCACCGGATCGAGGCGGAGCTGCCCCACCGCGCCGCCGCCCGCGTGGACCTGGATCGTGACCCGGTGGCCGACCACGCTGCGCACCACGAGGCGGCCGCCCGCGCCCGGCGCGCGCATCACCGCGGTCTCGGTCTGATCGGGCGGGATCACCCGGCCGGCGTCGAAGAGATCGCGCGTCGGCTGGATCGGATCGGCGAGGACGCGGAAGTCGACGAAGCCCATCGCCGGGTGAGGGAACACGTAGCGGTGGGCCTTCTCGCTCACCAGATCGGCGACGTCGAGCTCGTCGACCAGGATCTCGCTCGGCTTCATCGTGCGCGGCTCGGGGGTCGCGTCGAGGGTGCTCCAGTCGGCGCGGTAGATCACCTTCTCGGAGCCGCCGCAGATCACGTTGCCGACGACGGGGACCTGGGTGATGCGGTCGCCGAAGAGCGTCGGCAAATCGCCCCACCACGAAGGGTAAATCGCCATCACGTCGGGGCGCTCCGACGGCGGCATGCGCTCGATCAGCTCGAGCGACGCGCCGAGGCCGTGGACGCCGGCGCGTGCGAACGGGAAATCGTGGTAGCCACCGAGCCCGATGATATCGAGGCCGGAGCGATCCGAGGCGTACATCAGCGCGCCCGCGTCGCCGACGAGCACGCGGTGCGCGCCGAGCTCGGCGAGCACCTTGCCCGCCACCAGGTGCTGATCCTGGATGTTGCGGCTGGCCCGGCCGAAGAACCAGATCTGGTCGCGCATGTTCGGGATCTGGTGCCACCAGAACACCGAGATGATTGCAGCAGCAACCAATGTGCGCCCGCCCAGAACCAGGCGCGCGCGGAGCGTCGCGTCGTCGCCCTCGCCCTCGTTCGCGGGGCTTCCGCCGCCGAGGATCGTGGCGAGGCCCATCGCCGCGAGGACCAGCAGCCACGCCACCGCCGCCATCGTGTAGCGCTCGTTCTGCCAGCGCACTTGCCCGTTGAGCGCGACCAGGGCGAGCCACCCCGCGACCTGGACCCAGAGGAGGATCGCCACGCCGCGGAGGCGCTTCGAGAAGAGCGGGATCGCCGCGACGACCGGCACCAGCCACCCCCACGGGAACACGTCGGCGAAGTGGTGCTGCGTGTTGCGAAGGACCACGTATTTGAGCAGATCGACGTACTGCGCGACCTTGTCGGCCCCGGTGAGGTACGGGTTGTTGATCGCCAGCTTGGCGATGGCCCCGTTGGCCGACCACTCGCCGGTGAAGGCGTGGTTGGCGACGGCCTGCACGACGACCGCGACGGCGCCGGGGACGCCGATACGGAGCACGGTCCGGATCGCCGGACGATTGCCCGACGCGCGGCGCACGGCGATGGCCGCGAAGATCGCGAACGACGCGATGCACACCACCGACTCGGGGCGCGTGGCGTAGAGCAGCACCCCGGCGAGGCCGGCGATCCACCCGAGATGCGCTACCCGGCGATCGCGCGCGGGCGACGGATCGAGCTTCGTTTCCCGGACGAGACGGAGCACGGGGATCAGCGAAAGGCCCCATACGCCGAGGTGAAACGCGTTCTCCATCCCGCTGAAGAGCGACCAGTCGAGGGCGCCGAGCGAGAGCACGGCCGGCGGGATCAGGTACTTCGCCCAGCGCCCGAGCGGAGCGGTGAGGCGCCCCGCGGCGAGAAAGAATCCGAGGCACGAGATGCAGGCGACGATGGCCGCCCAGTGCATGATCGCGAGGCCGCGGAAGCCGACCCAGTACCCGAGCGCGAGCGCGAACGGGTAGCTCAGGCTGGTGTTGCCGCTCGAGAAGCCGTTCCCTTCCGACCACTGAAACGGATAGCCGCGCGCCGTGGCGCGGGCGTAATCGAAGTGGATGAAGACGTCGTCGAGCGGCGCGGACCAGCCGCCGTGCGTCTGCCGGTGCAGCGATCCGTAGAAGAACAGCGCCGCGTAGAGCGTGCAGAGCGCGGCGAAGACGGGGTAGACGACGCCGTCAATCCGGGGCCAGCGCGCAGCGAGGCGGTCGAGCCAGTTCGGAGGCGTCACCGGGCGCCTTTTACACGACCTCGCGTCGCTCGGCTTGTCCAGGGCGGTGCGACACGCTCTCCAGAGCTTCCGCGGCGTCGCGTCGCGGCCCATTCGTTGTGCTTCTCGGCGATTAAATCGATCGCGGACCGACGCTGCGTTGACCCCCACCCCCGCGGTCGGTAGAAAGGGTCCTCCGGGCGCTCGGCGTCGCTGCGGCGCGGGTGCGGATTGGACGCCATCAATGCGTTGGTTCGTCGAGATATCGGCTCTCGGGCTGAAGCCCGGGGTAACCTCCACCCTCTGCGTGGAGGCACCGCAATGGCAGCCCGCGCTCCAGAAGGCTCGCGCGCTGCGAGGCGACGAAGGTCCGCTCGGTAATTTTTCGATCGAGCTCCTGGAAGACGGCTTCCGCGCGATCGATCCGGTGTCCCGGCTCCGCTACCTGGTGAAGCGGGCTCCCGACGACGCGGAGATCACCACCACCGCGCCGCCCGCCGAGCCGCCCGCGCCCCCCTCGAGCGCCGCGCCCGTAACCTCGAGCGACGCGCCCAGCACGACAAAAGCCTCACCGAGCGATCCGGAGATCCCCCCGCCGCCACGAGCCCGCACCCAGGCGCAGACGATGGCGTTCTCGTCGCAAGGCTCGGCGATGGTGGCCGAAGCCGTGAAGCTCGCGGACGCCGCGAACGCGGCCAAGGCCGCCGCCGCAGCGCCTGCCGTGAAGCCCGCCGCCGCAGCGGTCGTCGCTCCCGTCGTCGTCGCGCCCGCGTCGCCGGTGGTCGATGCGGCGCCCGCGGTCGAGCCGGTGAAGAAGCGCGAGCCCGCGAAGACGATGGCCTTCTCGTCGGTCGGATCGGCCGCGGTGCTCGAGGCCGTCGCCAAGATCGACGCCGCCAAGGCGGCCGCGATCATCCCGCCCGATCCGGCGCCGCCGCCGCCCGCCGCGCCGTCGTTGCCAGCGTACACGGTCGTCAACACGCGCGAGGAGAACCCCTCGGAGCGCTCGCCGCTGAGCTACCGCGAGTACGTCTACGCCGTGCCGCAGGGCACCTCGGACGACGACGCGCACCGGCTGATCGTCGAGCGCTTCGCGAGCGTGCAGCAGAGCCTCGAGCAGGCGCGACCGGGCAAGCTCATCAACCTGGCGATCTTCGATCACGTGTTCCAGGGAAGGCCGCAGCGCCGCCCGCTCGTGACGCTGACGTGGAAGGACTGGAAGAGCGAGGCGCCCGACGTGCAGTTCCCGGCGCGCGACGGCGTTTCGGTGCCGCCTCCTGCGCCGATCTCGGCGGGGCCCACGCTCCCGTCGCCGGTGTCGTCGCGCGCGCCCACCGCGCCTCAGCCGGCCGCGGTGTCGGTTGCGGCTCCGACGCAGCCTGTCGCCGCGCCCGAGCCCGTCGCCGCGCCCGCCTCCGTCGCTGCGCTCGCGCGCGCCTCGGCGCCTGCGCCGGCCCCGGACACCTCACCGATGCCCGCGACGACACCGGCTGCAACCAGGCCCGCGGCCGCGTCGCCCGGGCCCGAGCGATCGTCCGCGCCCGCTCCTGCTCCGGTGCAGATCGTGGCCGCCCCCCCGCCGCCTCCCCGTCCCGCGGCGGTCTCGCCGACCACGCCTTCGCGCACCGCGCCGACCAAGCGCCTCGCCGGCGACGACCTCCTCGCCGAGCTCTTCGAGGCCTTCAACGATCTCCATTTTCTCCGCGACTCGATCGAGGGCGCGGAGTTCGTCCTCGCCCTCACGCTCGAGAAGCTCCCGAGCGAAATCGGCTTGATTTCCCTGTTCGACATCAACAAGCGCGAGTTCGTGATCGTGCGCCAGACCGGCGGGAAGCAGCGCGCCGTGGGCCAGCGCCAGCCCGAGAAGGCGCCCATCGCCAGCACCGCGATGCGCAAGCGTCACGCGGTGGTCGTCAGCGACGCGGGCGGCGCGCAGCGCGCCCACGACGATCGCTGGAAGCACATCGGCGCCGAGATCCGCAGCCTGGTCTGCGCTCCGGTCGAGCTCGGCGGCCGCTACCTCGGCCTGATCGAGCTGGTGAACCCGCTCGACGGCGGCGTCTTCAACGAGGGCGACGGCAACGCGCTCACCTACATCGGCCAGCAGTTCGCGGAGTTCGCGGCCTCGCGCGGCGTGATGATCGATCCCGAGCAGCTCAAGGAAGGCGCCGCCGCGCCGAAGTCGATCCCCGCGCCCTCCAAGCGCCGCTGACGCTCATGCTCGCTCGCCGAGGACTGCGCGAGCGGCTGCTCTATTTCGCGCTGGTACCGGCGATCGTGCTCGCGGTGCTCGTGCTCGGCGGCGTCGCGCTCCGCACCACGCTCCAGATCGAAAAGTCGCGCCAGCAGACGGTCTTCGACGCCACGCTCACCCTCGCCGACGAGCGCGTCGACCGGCTCGACAAGGCGATCATCGCCCAGGACAACGTCGTCGCCGCGCACGTCGATCTCGACAAGCTCGACTCCATCGCGCGCCGCTGGATCCCCACCGCCGCGCGCGAGACGCCGACGGTGCGGGCGATCCTCGTCGTCGACATGGATCACGACGAGCACGACGTCCTGGCGTTCGCGTCGCGCGCCTCGGCCCCCGGCGGGCCCGAAGACGACACGTTTCGCCGGCTATTTCTCACGCGGCTCTTCCCGCAGCTCAACCTGGGCGGCAACGTGGAAGAGCTCCGCCACCTCTACAGCGTCGTCGATCGGCAGAGCGTCCTCGTCAGCTACTGGCAAAGGCCGCACCTCGGCCGCCAGTACCTCATCGTCGCCTGGCACGATGTCCCGCGCCTCGTGCACGACGTGCTCCCGCGGCTCTATCGCGACATCGATCGCGGAAACAGCCGCATGAACGTGATCGACGAAGAGGGGCGCATCGTCTTCGGCCCGCCGATCAAGGGCGGCGGCTTCACCGTCGGCCGCCCCTTCCCGACGACGCTCTACAACTGGCGCCTCCAGGTCGGCCTCACCTCGGCCGACGAGCTCGGGCAGAAGGTCGAGCGCCAGCGCCTCCTCGAAATCGGGATGGTGCTGTTCGCGGCGATCGTGGCCATCGCCGGCGTGGCGATCGTGGTGATCGCCGCGGTGAAAGAGCGCCGCCTCGCCGCGCTCAAGAGCGACTTCGTGGCCAACGTCTCGCACGAGCTCAAGACCCCGCTCGCGCTGGTCCGCATGTTCGGCGAGATGCTCCTCACGGGCCGCGTCCCCAACGAGGACAAGAGGAAGCAGTACCTCCAGATCATCGTCAGCGAGAGCGAGCGCCTCACCGCGCTGATCGAGAACGTGCTCGATTTCGCCAAGGTCGAGCGCGGAAAGGCGGCCTACGACTTCGCCACGGGGCAGGTCGAGGAGGTCGTCGCGCGCGCCGTCGAGGTCTTCCGCTACCGCGCCGAGCGCGAGGGGATGGAGGTCGGCCTCCGCGTCGACGAGGGCCTCCCCGCCGCGTCGATCGACGGCCGCGCCATCGAGCTCGCGGTGATCAACCTCCTCGACAACGCCTTCAAATACGCGAAAGACGGCGGCCGGATCGACGTCGACGTCACCTGCGCCGCGCGCTTCGTCCGGGTCTGCGTCAGCGATCGCGGCCCGGGCATCGATCCCGAAGATCGCGCGCGGATCTTCGAGCGCTTCGTGCGCGGGCGAACCTCGGGCGAGACCCGCGTGCGCGGCAGCGGCATCGGCCTCTCGCTGGTGAAGCACATCGCCGAGAGCCACGGCGGCACGATCCAGGTGAAGAGCCCGATCTCCGACGAGGTGCGCGGCTGCGCCTTCGAGCTCTCGATCCCGGTCGACCGGGCGACGCCGCGGAGCCCGCCGCCCCCGGCGAGAGCACCCGACGCCAAGATGGCTTGAGCCCCCACGAGCGCTGGAGTCGACAGGCACCCTCGGAGGGGCCCTGTCGAGTCAGGCCCGGATCACCGTGACTCGCCGCCCTCCGGGGCTCGTGGTCACGCCGTGCGAAAGCCGCTCTTCCACCGGCGCGAGCCCGGGGCGACGATCGAAGATGATGAGCCAACCGCCGTCGAGCCCGAGCCCCGCCAGATACCGGTCGAGCTGGACGAGGCCCTGAGTCACCGGATCGGGCCGTCCTTTGCGCCAGACCTTGATCTCGATGGCCAGCACCTCTCCCGCGAAGCGGAGACAGAGATCCATCCGGCCGCTGCCAATGGCATACTCCCGCTCGATCGAGCCGCCGTTAACCACGCGATGCAGAAAGGCCATCAGCACCAGGTGCGGTGCCACCTCGCTGTAGGGCGCCGTGCCCAGCAGCGGCTCGCCGTGATGACGCCAGAAGTCGAGGAACGTCGCGAGGAGCTGCTCCTTGTCGAGCCGGCCTTCGGGCGTCAGCCAGGTGACCGGGATCTGCGGGAGTGAGTTGCGTGCGGTCCCCGCGAGCGTGCGAATGATCACCTCGCGGTAAATGGGGTTTGCCACCTCGAGGCCGCCGGAGTCCGAGCGGCGGACGAGGCCGAGGTCGAGGACGAAGCGCTGGTCGTCCGCGGGCACGTCGCCGAGCATCTCGCCGGCAAGCATGGGCTCGATCACGGCGCGTACGCGCGGCTCGCGCAGGCGGTCAATCAAGCTGTCGAGGTGGGTGTCCAGCCGGCGAATGAGGATCTCCGCGGCGGCGTCGACGTTCGCGGGCGTGATCGCTGTCCCGCGATCGGGCACGAGGACCTCGACGAGCTGCCCCGCGAGCGCGTTGACGATCCACGGCTGGCCCTGGGTCAGCTCGAAGGCGCGGTCTTCCGCCTCGGGAAGGAAGACCTGGCCGGTCTCGGCGGTGTGCTGGCGGTAAAGCGCGCTGACGTCGTCGCGCGTGAAGTTGCGCAGGGTGAGCGACTCGGCCTTGATGTTGAACGGGCTCGACGTGCCCAATCGGTCGCTCCCGCCGGCCGCGACCTTGTAGTCGCGCACGTCGCGGAGACCGATGAGCGCGAGGGCATGCGGGAAGCTCTCGGGTCGGTTGGGATAGCCGCCCCGGATCTGGCGGAGCACCGACAGCAGCGCCTCGTCCTGGAGGGCGTCGATCTCGTCGAGGAAGATCACGAGCGGCCGCGGCGCTGCTTGCGCCCACGCTCCCAGGGCGGCGGCGACGCGGGCGCCGGGCGGGGCGTCGGGCCACGGCGGCGGCTGGAGCTCCGCCGGCAGCCGAGCCTGGGCGTCAGCGCGCCAGCGGTCGAGGACGACCAGCTCTGCGGCGCCGGGATCGTGCGGGAAGACGGCGCCGACCTCCATCGACACGAGGAGCGCGACGTACGCCCCCTCGGCCGTCAGCGCGCGGCCGAGATGAAGCAGGGCGGTGGTCTTCCCGACCTGGCGGGGCGCGTGCAGAACGAAATAAAGCCCCTTGTCGATCAGCCCGCGCACCTCGGGCAGGCGAGCCAGCTCCGGCAGCGTGTAGTGGCGTTCAGGCTGGTTGGGGCCGGCGGTGTTGAAGAAGCGGGGCACGGGCGCAGCTTGTGGCCCGGCGCCGGTGGCCGTCAAGCGAGCTCGGTGGCGCGGGCGAGATCCTTTTCGGTGATGTCGGTCTTGCCGAGGTGGTCTTTGCGAGTGGACCAGAAGACGACGAGATCGCGCAGGTCTTGAATGGTGTCGGTGAGTTTCAGTCAAAAAATCGAGGTCGACAAATTCGGCAACAATTGTTTGACGTGTCATGTCGTCCCCGCCGGAAGACCCAGCACCGACATCAGTCACATCTTCAAAGACCTCCTGCCATTGCCATGAGATAGCTTCCCATCCGCCCTCTCCGCCAAGAGCATAGCCTCACCGCGTTGATCGAGAACGTCCTCGATTTCGCCAAGGTAGAGCGGGGAAAAGCGGCCTACGACTTCGCCCCGGGCCAGGTCGAAGAGGTCGTCGCGCGCGCCGTCGAGGTCTTCCGCTACCGCGCCGAGCGCGAGGGGTGGGGTCGCCAGGCATCCTCCGCCGCCGCCCCGCCGCGTCCCGATCGTGCCATAGTCCGGCGACCATGCGCCCCTCTTTCAACGTCGCCGGCTCGTGCATCCCGGGCCGCCACTACATGCTCCCGCCCGAGCGCCGCCTCGGCCGCGTCATGGAGCTCATCGACGACGGCGCCTACTTCACCCTCCACGCCGGCCGCCAGACCGGCAAGACCACCTCGGCAAAATGGCTCGCCGACCACTACAACGCGGGCACCGCGCTCCGCGCCGTCTGGATCGATCTCGAAATCGCGCGGGAGCAACCGGATCCCGTCATCGCGTTTCGCGGGATCCTCACCAAGCTCGACATGGGCGTCCAGCAGATGCTCCCCGACCTCGGCATCCCTCCCGAGCGCGATCGCTTCGTCGAGGCGCCCGAGAGCGCGCTGCTCCGCTACCTTGGCGACCTCGCGGCCCGCTGCCCGCTGCCACTCGTCGTGCTCTTCGACGAGGTCGACTGCCTGGTAGGACCGACCATGGTCTCGTTCCTCACGCAGCTCCGCGACGGCTACCTGGCGCGCGATCGAGGGCCGTTCCCGCAGAGCGTCGCGCTCATCGGCCAGCGCGAAGTGCGCGACTACATCGTCTCCGAAAAGGATCGCGTCACCATTGGCTGGCTCGGCTCGGCCTCTCCCTTCAACATTGCCGCCGAGACCACCACGCTGGGCCCCTTCACCGCGCCCGAGGTCACCGAGCTCTGCGCCCAGCACACCACGACGACCGGCCAGCGCTTCGAGCCGGAGGCCACCGCGCGCATTCACGCGCTCTCGCAGGGCCACCCGTGGCTGGTGAACGCGCTCGCCGCTCAGATCGTCGGCAGCGACGTCCGCGACCGCGCGATCGCCGTCACCGCAGCGCACGTGGAGGCCGCGAAAGAGACCATCATCCTCGAGCGCCGGACGCACATCGACTCGCTCATCAACAAGCTCCGCGATCCGCGGGTGCGCAGCATCCTCGACCCCATGCTCATCGGAGAGCGTGTTGCCGCCGAGACGCTCGACGACGACCTCGCGTACACGCTCGGTCTCGGCATCATCCGCATGGTCGGGGGTCGCGCCGAGATCGCCAACCCCATCTACCGCGAGGTCATTCCCCGCGTGCTCTCCTACGGCCAGCAGGTCCAGATCGCCGCCGAGCCGGCCTTCTTCATCCGCCCCGACGGCTCGCTCGATCTGCCCAAGCTCATGGCCGAGTGGCAGGTGTTCTGGCGCAAGGACGGTCACCTCGCCGCCGCAGGTTTCTCCTACAAGGAGGCCGGACCCCACTTGATGCTGATGGCGTTCCTCCAGCGCGTCATCAACGGCGGTGGCCGCGTCGAGCGCGAGTATGGGCTCGGCCGCGGCGCGCTGGATCTGCTCGTTCTGTGGGGGGAAACGCGCCACGCAATCGAGGTGAAGCTGCGGCGCGATACGGAGACCGAGAGCGACGCCCTGGAGCAGGTGCACCGCTACCTCGATGGGCTCGGGCTCGACGTGGGATGGCTGGTGATCTTCGATCTGCGCTCGAAAGAGCCGTGGGAGCGCCGCCTGACGACAAGAACGCTGGAGGTCGCCGGAAAGACAGTGCACGTCGTGGGCTGCTGAGCCCTGCCCGATCGTTTCGCCGGGCTCGCCCCCGCCCGATCAGAGCGTCTTCAGATACTCGATCACCGCCGCGCGTTCGTCGCTCGACAGCCCATCTCCAAAGGTGTGTCCAACGTTCGAGTAGCCCGGCAAGCTGGTGTCGTAGAGGTGCTTCTTCACCTCGGCCACCGGCTCGTCCTTCTGCCCGTGATCCACGGCGGTCACGTTCCAGCCGAGGGTCGCCTCGTTGTAATCGCTGGAGTCGTAGTTGCCCGAAACATCGTATTTGCGCGACCAGTACGCCGGCCGCTTCGAGCTGTCGAGCAGCGCGCCGATGGTGGGGACCGAGCCGTTGTGGAGGTACGGCGCCGTCGCCCAGACGCCGTCGAGCGGCGGCGCCACGTATCCATGCTGCGGATCGAGGTGGGCGATTTGCCCGTAGAACGAGTCGTTGAACCACTTCACGTAGGTTGCGGCGAACTGCGTCGCGCCGGTGATCATCGCCGGATCGGTGCCGATGGTCTCGAGCGCGATCAGCAGGTTGGGATACTGGCCCCCGTCACCGTAGGTGCCATGGCAGCGAGCGCAGGTGGCGGCGAAGACGTCGCTCCCCTTGGCGGCGAGGCCGGTGTCGACCGAGAACGGGTATTTCGGCGGCTTGATCGAGGCGATGAAGGCCTCGATATCGGGGAAATAGGCGTCGATCTTCTTCGCCTCCTCCACGGTGTCGGTGCAGAGGGTCGAGGCCGTCATCTCGATTCGCGCGTGATCGCCGCGCCCGCCGGCCACGTAGAACATCGCGTTCTTCTTCGCCATTCGCCACCACGGCGGCACGTCGACCGGAATAACCACCTTCGGCGGGAGGTCGAGCAGCGGCGCGTCGGACCAGGCGAGCGTCTTCGGATCGCGGTGCGCGAAGAGGATGGCCGCGAGGTTGTCGGCCGGATTGACGCCCACGGTGAACGTCTGGGTGTACGGGCCAATGGCCTTGAGCCGCCCGGCAAAGAGGGTGAGCTCGGCCTTCTCCTTCGGGTTGGTGAGCAGGAACTGCGCGGTGTCGGCGAGCGAACCCTGGTTGTTGTTGGTGAAGTCGCCCTGAGTATCGCCGAGCCCGACGACCAGCTTGCCCTGGAGAAAGCCCGCGTGGCACGTGAGGCAGTTGGCGGAGACCACGTCGACGCCGGAGCTGGTGGTGAATCGGGTCTGTGAGTAGGGGAGCGGGGTGTTCACCGCGTTGCGCCCCGGGAGGCGGAGATTCGCCGGAGCGGGGCTGAAGACCTTCGAATAGGCGGTGTAGGGGATACCGCAGCTCACGTATCCTTCGTTGATGAGCGCGGCGTATCCCTTGGTCGCGTCGCCTGGGCGCTGGGCATCGGCGGGGATTGGATCGCCGGCGAGGGCGGGGCCGCCGCCCGACCCGCCGGTGCCGGAGGTCGCCGCCGAGCTGGAGGTCGAGCTCCCGCTCGGGACGGGGCTCAGGGTCTCCTCGGTGCTGCACGCAGCGAGGATCCCGGCGACGAGGAGGGCCGAAGCGAGAGCAGAGAACAGCCGCATGCCGCTATTCTACTCGGGATCGACGCCGCGGCGGCGATGCTCGAAGCTCCTCGGTGATCATGCTCGATCTCGCCGCCGTCTCGCATGTGGTCCTCTCACCGCACCTCGACGACGCCGCGCTCTCGGTGGGCGGCCTGATCGCTCGTCGCACCGCCGCGGGCGAGTCGATCCTCGTGGTGACGATCGCCGCCGGATCTCCGCCGGCGCACGCGATTTTGAGCCCCTTTGCGGCCTCATTTCATCGCGCGTGGGGCCTCGACGCGACCGACGCCGTCGCCCACCGTCGACGCGAGGACGAGGCGGCGCTGGCGATCCTCGGCGCCGGTGGGATGCGCCTCGAGTGGCTCGACGCGGTGTACCGCCGGCCCGAGCTCTACGACACCGAGGCGGCGCTCTTCGGCGAGCCGGCCGCTGACGATCGCCTTCAAATCGAGCTCTCCGCGGCGCTCGCGCCGATCCTGGCCGCCTCGCCGCGGGCGCTGGTGCTCGCGCCGCTCGCCGTCGGCGGGCACGTCGATCATCGGATCGTCCACCGGGCGGCGGTGGAGATCGCGGCCCAGGGACGGGAGGTCGCCTTCTACGAAGATCTGCCGTACGCGACGATGCCCGACGCCGTCGCGCAGCGGAGGGCGGCGCTGGGCTTCGACACCGGGCCCGTAACCTTCGACATCACCGGCGCGCTCGATCGAAAAATCGCGGCGATCCTCGCGTATTCGAGCCAGATTGGCTCTCTGTTCGGCGACGGGGAACAGGCCCGCTCGGCGATCACGGCCTACGCGCTCTCGGTCGGCGAAGACGCGCCCGCCGAGCGGATCTGGCGCCCGCGCTAGCGCTACGCCGACGAGGCTTCGCGCCGCGCCGCGGCCTCGCGTCGCTCGCGCCCGGCCAGCATCAGCTTGCGCGCCGTCTCGCGCGTCCAGCCCTCCAGCTCTTCGGGGTGACGACACGCCGGCACCGCGTCGAGCGCCTCGCGCACCAGCTGCTCGACCAGGTGCTGCGAGCCGTGGACCCCGAGATCGTTGGCGGCGTTCGGCCGGCCAAGGGACACGTCGCGACCCACCGCTTTGCCTATTTCTTCAGGCTTTCCGGTGACGTCGAGGATGTCGTCGGCGATCTGGTAGGCCTCGCCGATCCGCTGACCGAAGAGGCGGTAGGCCCCGCCGCTCTCGCCGGCCGAGGCCGCGCCGGCGGCGGCCGCGGCTTCGAAGAGCGCGGCGGTCTTGGCGCGGCGGTAGGTGATCACCGGGATCCGCGGCTCCGACTCCCACGCTTGCCCGGCGATGATCCCGTGCGGGCTCCCCACGCCGCGCGCGACGATCTCGATCAGCCGCGCGAGCCGCTCCGGCGCGCAGCTCGCCGCGCGCGCCAGCGTTTCGAAGGCGAGCACGATCATCGCGTCGCCCGCGAGCACGGCGAGGGGCTCGCCATGAACGCGGTGCACCGTGGGCTGCCCGCGCCGCATCGCCGCGTCGTCGAAGCAGGGCAGGTCGTCGTGCACGAGCGAGGCGCAGTGGAGCAGCTCGATCGCCGCCGCCGTCGCGTCGGTGAGGGCCGGCGTGGGATCGCCGCACGCCGCGGCGACCGCGAGGCAGAGGCGAGGGCGGATGCGGGCTCCCGCTGGAAACACCGCGTGCTCGACGGCAGCGACGAGCCCCGGCGGCGCGTCTCCACTCGCCAGCGTGTTCACCGCTTCGGCCAGAGCCTGCTCGATGCGGCGCTCGCTGCGTCGTCGGGTGGGATCGATCACGGAACGACTTTTCGGCACCGGAGGGTGGTTGTCAATGGTTTGAGTAAATATTGAACAAACTATAGACAACCGGGGTTTCGCCTCTTATAGAATTCGCCATGCGGAGCGAGCGGGTGGTCGTGGTGGGCGGAGGGGTGGGCGGCCTGGTGACCGCGGCGCTGCTCGCTCATCGCGGCCTGGAAGTCGTGCTCCTGGAGCGCGCTCCGGCGATCGGCGGGAAGATGCGTCAGGTCCACCCCGGCGGGCGCGCGGTCGACGCGGGGCCCACCGTCCTGACCATGCGCTGGGTCTTCGAGGAGATCTTCGCGGCGCTGGGGACAACCCTCGACACGCACGTCGCGCTCGCCCCGGCCGAGCTGCTCGCGCGTCACGCCTGGGAGGGCTCGGGCGGCGCTCCGCAGCGGCTCGATCTCTTCGCCGACCTCGATCGATCGGCGGACGTCATCGGCGACTTCGCCGGCCCGCGCGAGGCCGCCGGCTACCGACGCTTCTGCGAGCACGCGCGCCGGATCTACGCGACGGTGGAGCAGCCCTTCCTGCGATCGGAGCGGCCCACGCTCGGATCGACGCTCTCGGTCGCGCGCGGGCTCGGCGTCACCGGGCTGCTCGGGATCGACGGTCACCGCACGCTCTGGAAATCGCTGGGCGAGTTCTTCCGCGACCCGCGCTTGCGGCAGCTCTTCGGGCGCTACGCGACGTACTGCGGCTCGTCGCCGTTCCTCGCGCCGGCCACGCTCAACGTCATCGCCCACG
>JBDTXR010000010.1:0-51679 GCA_040006075.1 Byssovorax sp.
CTCGTTGTCGTCCCAGATCGCGGTCGCGTCGACGCGCGCGCTCGGCGCGTTGGCGAGGCTGGTCGCGGTCCAGGTGTTGGTCGCGGGGTTGTAGACGCCGCCGGTCGATGCCGAGCCCGCCGCGGTGCGGCCGCCCCACACGATCATCGTCTTGTCGGTCGCGTCCCACACGGCGACGTGGTGCGAGCGCGGGTCGGGCGCGCCGACGAGCGCCGTGGGCTCCCATGGATCGGCGCAGGCGCCCGCCGTGCAGGCGCCGAAGCACGCGTGCCCGCAGGTCCCGCAGTCGGACTGCGACGTCATCTTGTCGACGCACTTGCCCGCTCCCGGCGCGCCGCAGAACACGTCGCCCTTCTGCGGACAGCCGCATTTCCCGGCCGCGCACACCGGCCCGCCCTTGAGCGCGCAATCCGAGTCGAGCAAGCACTGCCGGCACACGCCCGCGACCGGGTCGCAGACCGTGTTCGGGAACGTCGCGCACTCCGGGTTCGACTGGCACTCCATCACCGGCGCGCTCCCGCCGGTGCCCGTGCCGGGGCCGGTCCCTGTCGTCGCGCTCGTCGAGGTCGCGCTGCCGCCGCCGGTGCCGGTCGCCGAAGCGCCGGGCGGATCGAGGTGCGTCGATGACGAGCACGCCGCGAGCGCGACGCCGATCACGCCGGCCGCGATCAGCCAACCAGGAAGTCGAAACGAGGGGATAACGCGGGGTTCGTTCGTTCGCATGCTCTCTGAGGCCAGAGATACCAGAGAGCCGCGGCGTTCGGATCTCCTACTTCACGCGCCGCGTTCTCCGCGCGCTCGGCGGCGCTCCTGCGCCCGCGTCGCGCCGGCGATCAGCGCGTGTGGCGCGCGATCCCCTCGACCAGCCGCGGGATATCGCGCTCGGCCACCGAGCACAGCGCCACCCGCAGCGCGCCGGGCTGCGGCACCACGAACAGACCCTCTCCGCGCAGCTTCGCCGCGGCGCCCGCGGCGTCGTCGCAGAACACGGTGGTGAAGAAGCCGCCCGTGTACCGGGGATAGCGGAGCCCGGCCTTCCCGGCGTGCTCGTTCCACACGGCCACGCGACGATCGAGCACCGCCTTCAGCTCGGCCCGCTCCGCGTCGACCTGCGCCTTCAGCGCCGGATTGCCCAGGATCTTCGCGATCGCCGCCATCCCTCCGGCGTTGCAGTTCGACCACGTACCGCGGCACGAATAGGAGAACGCGTTCTCCATCTCCCGGCGCGCCGCCGGATCGGGCACCACGGCCACCAAGGCGCCCACGCGCAGACCGTACTCGGTGAACGACTTCGACGCCGACCATGCGAAGAGGATCAGGGCCTTCTTCGCCAGGTGAATCACCCGATCGACAGCGTGCGACAGATCGGTCGCCCCGTAGCGCGCATAGGCCACGTCGAGCAGGATGGATACCGGTCCTCGGTCGGCCACGCGCTCCACGACTGCTGCGACAGCGTCCCACTCCGCGTCGTCGAACGAATAGCCCGTGGGGTTGTGACAGGGGGAGTTGAGGAACACCAGCGCTCGCCCCTCGCTCTCCACCTGAGCGGCGAGCTTGGCCTCGAAATCGACCACGTCGAGGCGGCCTTGCTCATCGAACATCCGGAACGTGGTGAGCTTGCGCTCGGCCTCGTCGGCCAGGGTCTTGTAAGGACCCCAGTAAAGGCTCGTCGTCAGCAGCGTTTGCCCGGGCTCGAGCAGGTTGCCCAGCGCCAAGCGCAGCGCGCCGCTGCCGCCGGGCGTGGCCACCGCCACGGCCTGGGTGGCCTCCTCGCGATCGCCCAGCAGATCGGTGACCACCGCGCGGAGGAAGGCAGTCGACCCGGAGATCGGCGCGTAGGCCGCGGTCACCTCGGCCGGGATCTCGCGCAGCGTCCGGTCCACGCTCGGCAGCACGGCGAGGCGGCCGGCGTCATCCATCATCGCTCCCAGGGTCCCGTTGATGATCGACTCTCCGGCCTGGGCTCGCGCTCGCGCCTCGGCGTTCAGGGCAAAGATCAGATCGTCGCCGGGACGCGACGCGTGCGAAGGGATCAGGAACGCCATGGAGCGCGGCTACCACGATCGTCTGCCGGTCGCCAGCCAGGCCTCGCGCCGCGCGTGATAGGTTCTCGTCATGCCCCGTCTACGCGACGATTCCAGCGTTTCCAGGCGCATCCCCCGCCGAGATCTCCTCCTCGGGCTCTCGGCGGTCGCGCTCTCCGGATGCCATCGCAGCCCGCCGTCCGAGGCGAGCCTCCCCGTCGAGGCCGGTCCGCCACCGCCCGGCGGCGCGTGGCGCGTCCTCGATTTCCCGCCTGCGCCCGACTATCCGGACGGCGAGCGCGCCCAGCTCCTCGTTCCCGACGCGCCCGCGACGACACCGCTCCTCATCGCCCTCCACGGCCGCGGCGAAGCGGGTCGGAGCCTCGAAATCGGCGCCGGCGCCTGGCCGAAAGAGTACGAGCTCGACCGACTCCACCGCCGCCTCCTCGCGCCCCCGCTCACCGGAGGAGATCTCCAGGACATGTTCAGCGGCGCGCGCCTCGACCGACTCAACGCCTCCCTCGCGGCCGCGCCGTACAAAGGCCTCTCGGTCGGGTGCCCCGCCACACCGGTGCTCCCCGACCGCTCGATCGAGGGCGCCCAGACGTTCGCCCGCTTCCTGATCGAGGCGCTCTTGCCGCGGATGCGAAAAGAGACGGGATCCACCGCCGATCGCGCCGCGACTGGCATCGACGGCGTCAGCATGGGAGGACGCATCGCGCTCCTGGTCGGCCTCACGCACCCGGAGATCTTCGGCGTCATCGGCGCCTTGCAGCCGGCGATCACCGTCGAGGAAGCGCCGTTGATCTCCGACCTCGCCCGCGCCGCGAATTTGAAGGCCAGCATCGTTCTCCGCCTGGTCTCCAGCGAGGCTGATCCGTTCCTGCCCGCCGTCCGCGCTGCCTCGGAGAGGCTGGCGAAAGACGGAGTCGTCCACGAGCTGCTCGTGGTCCCTGGCAACCATGGATACGAGTTCAACCGCGGCCCGGGGGGAGCGGAGATGCTCCTCTGGCACGAGCGGGTGCAGCGAGGTCTCAAGGCCCCTTGAGAGGGTTTGAGCCGGTTCACGACCTGGGCGAGTCCGACGGGTTGACGCTCGAGGGAACTTCCGGCAGGTAGGATTGCAGTGGAATCGAACGCCGATCTGGACGCGAACATGCTGAGGTGGCCGCATGCCCGCCGTGGGCTGCTGGTCGTCTCGAGCCTGCTCGCGCTCTCGCTCGCCGTCTACCTCGTAGAGAGCGCGTTTCTGTGGCGAACCCTCCGCAAAATCGAGGTGCACGGCGGGTCCATCACCGCAGAGGACGCACCGAAGCTGCTGCGCCACCTGAGGGGCGATGACGATCGCTGGTGCGGCGGGGGCGTCTCCCCGCCACCCTCGCAGCTCGGGCAAATTCTCGACCATCAGTACGCTTTGCGCAACCAGTGTGCAGTGCTGTTCGACTCCGATCCGGGGGATGTTGGCCTCTCCGCCGTGGAGGGTCTGCGCTGCGTCGCCGAGCTTCAGCTGCCCAATGCATCGATATCCGACGCAGGGCTCCGCTCCCTTCGCGGTCTCGCCCGGCTTCGCCATCTCAACCTTCATGGTTGCGCCCACGTGACCGGCCTCGGGCTCAGGCACGTGCGGGGCTTCGCCTTGCTCCGCAGCGTTACCCTCGCCGGCACAGCGCTCGACGACGAGGGGCTCACGAATCTCGACGACTTGCCTGGCCTGGAGCACCTGGATCTGAGCCGCACCCGGGTGACCGGCGCCGGCCTCTCGCATCTCGCCCATTTCCGCACCCTTCGCTCTCTGGACCTCACTGGCACAGCCATTGACGACCGGAGCATCCGTGCCCTCGCCGGGCTCCCGTTGACCGAGATCAAGCTCGGCGGCACCGGCATCACGGACGCTGGGCTGGAGTACCTGGAAAAGCTCCCGGAGCTGCGCCGAATCGACCTCGCCACGACCGCCGTCAGTGATGCAGGCCTCGAATCCCTGAGACGATTGCCGAAGCTGTCCAGCGTCGAGCTGTGCGGTACGCGCGTCACCGTGGAAGCGGGACGGCGCCTTCTGGGCGCTGTCGCGCACATGTGTACCTGAATGAAGCAAGCTCGCGCAAAGCCGCCCAACCAGTCGATGCGCTCGACAGCGCCGCGCACCGCGAGTGATCGCCGAGGCGTTGTGCGGCGTAGCGAGCGGCCCAGAGGAAATCATGAAGTCTGCAAAAGCAACACCGCCAAATGGACCTCACAAGGAGCTCTTCTCCGACGGAGGTCTTTCCGGTGAGGGGCCTGTAAAAGACGGCAAACGCCACGGCAAATGGACCTGGTACTACAAGAGCGGTGGGCTCAAGGCTGTCGGTGAGTATGCGGATGGAGAGCTGGATGGTTACTGGGAATGGTCGCGTGAGAACGGAAAACCCCTGCAGGCGGGTTCTTTCGATCGCGGCCAGCAGATCGGCCCGTGGAAGCGTTTCTACGAGAATGGTCAACTGTGGGACGAAGGCACATACGAGAACGGCAAGAAGGTTGGCGAGTGGAAGGTGTACGACAAGAGCGGTGAGCTGAAGCAAACCAAAGTATTCAAGTTGAAGAAATAGATCGTCACGAATGCTGCAATAGTGGACACGGGGCACGGCTCGACCGTCGCACGTCCACGTGGGAGACGGACTGAGGTTGCAGATGGGACCTGATGAACGAGAAATCCGCGAGTTGCATTCAACCTGGATCGACGCCGTCAACGCCGGCGATCTTGTCCGCTTGCTCGCCTTGATGACAGACGACGTCGTGTTTCTCAATCCGGGCCAAGCGCCGTTCGGCCGGGATGGATTCTCCGCCAACTTCGCCGCCGCCCACCAGCAGGTTCGGATCCGTTGCACCAGCGAGCTGGAAGAGGTCGTGGTCGTCGGCGAAGTCGCCTATACGCGGAGCCGGGACGCGCTGTCCGTGGCCCCGCGCGTCGGCGGGGAAGCGACGCGGCTCGCCGGGTATCGGATCACCGTATACCGCGAACAGCCCGACGGCCGCTGGCTCCTGGCGCGCGATGCTCACACGTTGTCCCCGGTGGAGAAGTGAGATGGGTGCAGATCACCGTTGATTACGTAGTTCCAAGCACTTGATTGCCGGATGAGGATGGCGCGCGTCACGGCCTCGACGCTCGCTCCAGGATCTCGATCTCCATCCTACGATGGCGGAGGGAAGGGGAGTTTAACCGCAGGGGTGGGTCGCAAGGGGACCGGAGAAACCGTGTCGTTCCGGGGCTTGCGACCCTTGCGACCTTGCGGTTGTCCGGGTCCGGTCTGCGTGGTGGGCAGCGCGTTCCTGGCAACGGGACGACGCGCGTGATCTTCGCGACCGACCACGCTATGCTCGGCGTCATGGCGCTCCTTGCGATGCCTCCTCCTGGTTTCGACGAGCTTTCCATCGCCGAGGAGCTCGACCACGTGAACATCCTCCGGGATCGCGTGGCGTCCGATCCCGACGCGGTGCCGGTCGCCGACTGGCACCGGGGCTTGCGCGTCGCACCTGCAGACCAGGCGGCTCAGCCGTAGAGCAACCGTCATCCCCCAAACATCACACCTCGGAGATTCACATGAAGCGAGTCACTGGCATCGGCGGCATCTTCTTCAAAGCAAAGGACGCACCGGCGCTGCAAGCTTGGTACAAGCTTCATCTCGGCATCGATGTCCAGGTGTGGGGCGGCGCCGCGTTCGACTGGACCGACTCGGATGGCAAACCCACGGGCGGAACGACCGCCTGGTCTGTCAATTCGGAGGAGAGCGACCAGTTTGCTCCGAGCAAAGCCTCGTTCATGGTCAACTACCGCGTTGAAGACCTTCACGCTCTGGTCGCGGCGCTCAAAGCGGAAGGCTGCAACGTCCTCGACAAGATCGATGACTCCGAGTACGGCAAGTTTGGCTGGGTCATCGATCCCGAGGGAAACAAAGTCGAGCTCTGGCAGCCGCCCGCCGGTCAATGAACCGCACAGGCCCTGTTCACCCGGCGCACGTCGCCGGGGCCTTCGGCAGGCGGACCTGAACACGGCGGCGATGAAGCAGGATGTCCCGCGCTGGCTGCACGAGCTGGCGCTCGCGCTCGACCGCGCCTCCAGCGAAGTCGACGCGCCCGGCGGGGACATCCACTGGCTCTTGCTGCGCTGTCGCGACACCCTGCAAATGGATGGAAATCTCCGGGCACAGTCACTCGAGGATCTGGTCCAGAGTCTCGCTCGGATGCTTCGAGGGTATCCGACGGGCGTCCCTGAATCGCTGCTGCACGCCGCGATGGCTGCGCCTGGCCGCGCGTTTCCCTTCGCGCTCCTCCGTACGGAAGCACTCGCTCTTGGCCTGCCCGGCGCGCCCCGCTGGGACTCCGTCACGATCACCGGGCCGCTGGAAGACTTCCCCGCGCGGCAAACGCACCTGGCGTCAACGGATCTCGTCGCAGCCGACGCCTTCGCCGAGCGCTTCGATCAGCTGTTGTCGCTCGGGTTCCCGTGGATCAACCTCAGCGCGGTGGGGCTGCTGCGTGGCGCTCTACTCGTCACCGTCGAAACGCCTGCTTCTACGCGAGCCGATATCGAATTCACCTCCGTGAACGCCTCCGGACCTCCGGCGTGGGTGCAAAAGTTGACGGACTGGCGAATTGACCACCACTTTCTGATTGAGGACTCGCAATGAATCCTTCGCCACCGGGCAAGGCAACGGAGCGCGGGATCCAGGCGAGCGGCCGAGAATTCGGCTACGCTCGGCGCGACGCCCATGAAGCCCCCTCCGGAAGCCCTGCTCGACATCGCGCCCGTCCTCCAGCATTTGCAGCAGAACGGCCTGCTCGGCGAGCTCGACGCCGCGACGCTGATCGACAGCGCGGCGCAGTCCTTCGGACGGACCGCCGGGCACCTCACCGAGTCCGAGGTGCTGGAGCTGTTGTGGAGGCACTACGGGCCGGGCCGGGTGATCGGCGTGGCGGCCGGAGAGCGGTCGGTGAAGGACGCCGTGATCCTTTTCAAGGAGAGCCACGATCTGGAGGGCGACGGCGAAGAGGAGGAGGCGCAACGAGGGATCCAGGCGGTGTTGGCCCCGTTCGGCGTGGAGCTCGAGGCGGAAGATCTGGAGGATCTCGGCGATCACTGGAGCGTGAACAAGGCCATCGGAAAGGCGCTCGCGCGAGCCGGGCTTCGTCAGCGCGCCTGGCACCATGTGTCGCCGTGGAGCGGGATCTCCATCCTCTTGCTCCGCGAGAGCCTCGTCCCGGGTGTGCTGTCGTTCTTGTCGGGTTGACCGGACATGCTTGCTTTGCGAATGACCTGAATCCGCGGGTCGAAATGGTCAAAACGACCCACTACCAACATTTTTGCCACCAGTGAGGTCACATGAAGCGCGCATATCAGCGACGTAAAGTCGCACCGAAGGTCAAAGACGGGGTCGTCCAGAAGAAGCATAATCATGTCCCGACAGCGACATTGGGGTACGTGCTCGACAGAGAGTCGCCTGCCAAGGGCTACTGTCACGTGTTGACGAAGCGCGACATCCGTGACTTCACTGACATAATTCCGAGCTGGAATGAGCTCGACAATCGAACATCCCCATGAGCTGGGCCGCGCGCTCTTCGATGGACCGGCAGGCTGGATCGCGCTGGTCACCGCCATCTGGATCCGTCAGTCGCCGCACCCACGGGATGTCGGCGCTCCCCCAAATCGGTCCTCCGATTCTCGCATTGTCGACGGCGGCGACTCTCGGCTACGTACTCATTCGATATTCGATATTCGATTTCAGCCCGATAGTGCCGATCCTCGCGCTCGGGGCGTTCGGAATGTGCTGGCTCGGTGTGCCGACGTTCGTCTCGTCGCTCGCCGCGTGGGCCGCCGCAACCTCGGTAGCCGCGGGGTCGTCACTCTTCCGTGGGTTCCGGCTCGACGTCAGCCCGCGAGGATTCGTTCTGTGGAGAACCTGGGCCGGGCTTCCGTACCGGCGCGTCCGGCTCCCTTTGACTGCGCACGTCGAGGTCGCCGGCGGATACGGCGATCCTTCCGATCGAGTCGTCGTCGAGATCAAGATGCACGCGGAAGAGATTGTTCTGGGGTCCACGTCGACGGGTGACGACCTCTGCAGGGTCATCCGATTGGAACAGGATCATTGGAGACAATCGATGTCGCACGATTGGGTCTACACGTCAGCATCTCCGAGCCACCTGGCGCGTGCTCGTTCTGACCGGTCGTTCGCGCTCGGTCTCGCAGAGGGAGCCTCATCCACGCTGGGGGAGGGCCACGGGGCGACTCGCGTGGATATCCCTCATCAGCTCGCTTACGATATCTGGTATGTCCTGTCGCCCGACAAACTCCGGACCGATCCGGGTGGAAACGATCCGGGCGACGATCTGATCGGCCAGGCGATGGTCGGATTTCACGTGCTCAACCACGAGATCGACACCGGCTACGGACGAGCACATTACCTCGAACCTGCTCGAGTACAGCAGGCTTCGGCGCTGCTTGAAGGAGTATCTCCGAACGAGTTCGAGCTCGGAGCGAACGCGCTTGCAAATACGGGGTATGCGAGGCTCGCGGACCATGGGTCGGCGCTGACATACTATGCGTAGCTTCGAGAATTCTATCTCGAAGCAGCAAAACAAGGGCAAGTGGTGATCGTGACACCGCTGTAACGCAGCAATGCAGGGCCATCGTCGTCGAGGCGCCGCGTCGCCGCGGCTGGCTCGATCCCGGGATTGAGCTCGCCTCGTCGAGGTCCCCGGTCGCGGCCTGCATCGGATGGAGGAGCTTGCGTCCCCCTGGCCGCACCCCTATGAACGGTGTTCATGAAGGCCGTACTTGCGCCGGTGGGGACTCGAGGCGACGTGCAACCGATGCTGGCGCTGGGCGCGGCGCTGGCGAAGGCCGGACACGAGGTGTCGGTCTGCGTGGCGGAGAATTACCGCGCCTCGGTGGAGGCGCTCGGGCTCGCCTACGTTCGCGGCGGTGACGACGCGCAGGACCTCATGACAAAGCGGGAGTTGAAGCTGAGCGGGCCGCTCCGGTTCACCAAATGGGGACGGATGCTCGAGGTTGGCCGCATCATGGTGAGGGAGCAGTTCGCGGCGCTCGAGGAGGCCGCCCGCGGGGCCGACCTCATCGTGGGGACATTGCTCACGATGGCCGGTCCGTCCGTCGCCGAGCACCTCGGGATACGGTACTTCCGTGCCTGCTATTTCCCGGCGAGCCTACCGACGGCCGAGCTGCCGTCGGTCATGGTCGGCGCGCTGAAAGGCCCTGCGTGGTTCAACCGTGCCACGTGGAAGCTGCACGGACTCTTCGACAACGCGGGCTCCCGCGCCCTGGTGAACGAGTACCGGATCGCCAGGAAGCTCGGGCCGATCGAGGACGTGCACGCCCACGCCTTGGCTCACCTCACACCGCTGATGGCGTTTGATCCGGAGTTCGCGCCGCTGCCGCGAGATTTTCCTCGCGTCCATGCGACGGGCTACTGGTTCGTCGACTCCGACGAGCCGCTGCCCGCCGAGCTGGAAGAGTTCCTCTCGGCGGGCGACGAGCCCGTGTATGTGGGCTTTGGGAGCATGCCAAACAAGGACCCGGCGGCGCTCACCGCGATCGTGCTCCAGGCCGTGCGAAGAGCAGGGTGTCGGGCGCTGCTCAGCTCCGGGTGGGGTGGACTCGGCGAAGGAGCGCGCGACTCCCGGTGCAAGGTGATTGGCGCGGTGAATCACGCCGCGCTCTTTCCCAGGCTATCTGCCGTCGTGCACCACGGTGGAGCGGGCACCACGGCGACGGCTCTGCGCGCGGGAGTCCCCCAGATCATCGCTCCTCACATGTTCGACCAGCACTACTGGTCCTCGCGCGTGCACGCGAGCGGGCTGGGCCCCGCGCCGTTGAAGCGGTATTTCACGGCCGATGCGTTGACCGCGGCCCTGCGGGAGACGCTCGGAAACGCCGCGATGGCGCGACGGGCGCGATCCATCGCCGAGCGCATGCGCCCTTCCCGGGGAGCGGAGCGCGCCGTGGAGGTCCTGGAGCAAGAGCTCCTGGCCCGCGGCAGCGCCCAGCCCCGGTAGGCCTCTGCACCGGGCCAGGCGTGGGAGGCCACGTACCCGTGGCTTCTGATCGACGAGGCCGACAGCGTCACGACAGGAGCGCTGGCTACTGCCTGGCGTGGCAGCTACGGTCCGCGCCGCACTGCTCGCCCGCGGCGCAGCCGGGGTTGCACGCGCTCACGCAGACCGCGTGCAAGCAGGTGAATCCGGGGCTGCAATCGGGCTCGCAGATCGCCTTGGGCGCCACGGCGGCGTCGCTGGCCTGCGCCACGCTCTGCGGGCCGACGCTGGCCACCTGCACCGGCGGGCGCGGCGCTTGCGCCGTTTGCGGGGCCTGGGGACGAGGGCAGTTGAAGAGCCGCCCGCGCACCACATAGCCACCCACGGCGCCGAGGACGGGGCGCTCCATCACGTCGACCACCACGTAGTTTCCGCCGATCATCACCGCGGTGCGGACCGCGTCGCCGTTGGCGTCCGCGAGATCGCCGACGAGGGTGCTGCCCTTGATCGGCCCGATGTACCCGCAGCCGGGCGGCGGCTCGGTCGTCGCGAGCTCCACCTGCGCGGCGGCGCGCGCGTCGATGGACGGCCGCTGGACGGCGGCGCAAGCGGTCAACGTGGCAGCGGCGAGGACCGTGAAGAGGAGGGTTCGCATCATGGCCCGTCCGGAGTACCGCCGCCGCGGTGGCCGGGCCAAATTTCCCCTCACACGCTCTTCATGTTGGCCTTCCCCAGCAGGGCCAGGAAGTTCTCGGCGAGCACCGCCTCGCGCTTGGCCTCGGACACCGGCAACCGCTCGACCCAGCGCTTGATCTCCCCGTAATCGTAGCTCCCCCCGGCGTCGTGGAAGCCATAGGGCGCGTCGGTCCCGTAGAGGCAGCGCTCGGGGCCCATCGCCGCCACCGCCGCCCGCGCCAGCGCCTCGTCGATGTAGGGGCTCGACAGATCCACGTGCAGGTTCGGGTGCTTTTTGTGGTGGGCCCAGAGGTCCTTGTAGAACGGGAACCCCGCGTGGGCGCTGATCACCGTGAGTCGAGGAAACTTGCTGCAAATCGCCCTGAAATCCCCGCGTTTTCCGAAGCCGAGGTGAATGAGCACCGGCAAACCCAGCTCTTCCGCGCGCGCCAGCAAGGGATTGAGCAGCTCGGTCCGGTAATCGTGCCAGTGGGGATGGAGCTTGACGCCGATCATCCCGGGCACGCTCCGCCAGCGCTCCAGCTCGTCGAGCACACCGGGGTTGTTGCGAGGATTGAGGAAGATCCACCCGAGGAACCGCGCCGGATAGGCCTCCACCAGCGCGGCGACCGAGGCGTTGTCGGGCCGATCGTAGAGCGTGAACACCTTGCCGGACAGGCGCAGATCGCCCTCGGGCGTGAGCAGCGAGCGGTGCACCAGCTCGGCGGCGGCGCGCCCGGCGCGGCTCATCATCAGCTTGCGCAGCGCCGAGAGGAGCCGCTCCGGCGTCTCGGGCAAGGGATCGTTCATCGTCGGGATCATCACGATCCGGTCGACGCCGGCGGCGTCCATCCGGGAGAGCACCTGATCGACTCCAAGCATCCTGGGCTCGAAATGAGCGTGGCAATCGATGATCACGGCGAGGCCTCGGGGAAAAAGGAGCGGGAAACCGGCTCGTTCTCGTCAGGGTACGCGAGCTCGGCCTGGAAGTCTTCTTGTTGGATCGGTGGAGCATGGTTCGGGCCTGGCATTGACTGCCGATACCGGCTAACGTCGAGACGTGCGCTTCCCTCGTTTTGTTGTGGTGTTTACGCTGTCTCTCGCCGCCGCGGTGCTCGGTTGCGGCGCGGCTGCTCCGGCTCCGCCCGAGGTGGCGGCCGCGCCGCCCAAGGAGCGTAATGCCGCCACAATCGCCTGGGACATCGTCCATGCGAAGGTTGGAGCGCTCACGTACGTCGAGCGCGTGCGTGGCCGCCCCATCGCGGCGCGGATCCAGTCGCTCGATCTCTTTCGCCCCTACCTCGAAGGCACTGGCCTCGATCCCGAGCGCGATCTCGATCGGGCGTTCGTCGCGGCCCCGGCCACCGATCGCGGGGACGAGTCGATCGTCGTCGCCCAGCATCACCTCTCCTCCGACCAGATCCGCGCGGCCCTCGGCGCGATGATCACCTCCGGTCGCGTCGCCGGCGAGTGGATCCAGGGCGCCTCGGTCCCCGAAGCGCGGGTGACGGCCCGCGGGCAGACTCGTATTCTCGCGATCATCGAGCCCGATATTCTCGTGCTCCTCCCCGAGGCGCACGCGCTCGAGGCGGGGCGGTTCATCAACACCGGCGGCTTCCCCGAGCCCGAGGGCCAGGGCGCGGTGTTCGCGAGCGCCATCGATCCGGCGAACAGCATCCGCGGCCCGCGCATCCCGGCGATCCCGCCCTCGATCAGCAGCCTCCGCGGCATCGTCACGCTCGGCGACGACGGCGGCGCGACCATCGCGATCGAGGGCCCGAGCGCGAGCCCCGAGCAGGCCGTCGCCGACGCGGCGGCGCTCTCGCGCGCCGTCGACGACGCGACCTCGATCCGCGTCGCCTTCATCCGCGTCCGCGTTTTCAAGCCGATCCACTTCATCGCCGACGCCGACAAGGTCAAGACCGACGTGCACCTCTCGGCCGGAGAAATCGACACGCTCGTCGGCGCCGCGGCCGCGTTCATCCCGAAGTAGCGCGCTCTTCCGCGCCCTTCCCAACAGCCCTGGATCGAGTACGCTCCGCGCCATGCGGCTCGTGAAATTCGGCATCGCCAGCGTCAACTCCACCGTCGGGGCCGTGCGCTCGAACACGGACAAATGCATCGAGGTGGCCCGCTCGTTCGCGGCCGAGCAGACGACCCTCGCGGTGTTCCCCGAGCAAGTGATCGGGGGCTACGCGGTCGAAGACCTCGTCCAGTGGCGGGCCTTCGTCGCCTCGCAGCGACGCGAGCTCCTCCGCTTCGCCGGCGCCACCGAGGCGCTCGCCACGGTGTTCGTCATCGGCGTCACCGTGGGTATCGGCGGCGATCTCTTCAACTGCGGCGCCCTCGTCCACCGCGGCAAAATCCTGGGCTTTTGCCCCAAGGAGAAGCTCCCGACGTACAACATCTTCTACGAGGCGCGCACCTTCTCGCGCGGCACTCCGCACCTCGCGCTCGACGCCGAGGGCGTCTTCCTCGGCGACCGGATCTACACCTTCGACTTCGGTACGGTGGCCATGGAGGTCTGTGAAGACATCTGGTCTCCCGACGGCCCGATGCGCCGCCGCTGCTACTCGGGCGCCGAGATCGTGTGCAACCTCTCGGCCTCTCCGTTCCGCGCCGGCGTCACCAGCACCCGCCGCGAGATGATCGCCACCCGCGCCTCCGACAATCAGTGCACTGTCGTGTATGCCAATCTCGTCGGCGGCAACGACGGCCTGGTCTTCGACGGCGGCGGCTACGTGAACCAGAACGGCCGCCCGATGCTCGACGCTCCCCGCTTCCAGGAGGGCTATCGCACCGCCGTGGTCGACCTCGATCGCACCACGCGCTGCCGCCGCGAGGCCAGCACCTGGCGCGCCGATCTGGAAGACTTCCGTCGCGAAGAGCGCCTGGTGCCCGAGCTGCGAATCGACGCCAAGACGGCAGAGCGCTCGCAGCATGCCTATCCCGCGCCGCCGCCCGGGACCACGTTCTTCCTCTCGACCGAGGCCGTCCCCACGCTGTCTCCGCGCGACGAGCTCCTCGACGATTTCTTCGACGCCCTCTCGCTCGCCGTCGCCGACTATTACCGAAAGACCGGCGCTTTCCGCTCGATCGGCGTCGCCCTCTCCGGCGGTCGCGACTCGCTCCTCACCACCCTGGTGGCCTGGCGCGCTCTCCAGCTCATCCACGCGGGGCTCGACGCCGAGGCCCTCACCGCGAAGATGAAGGCGACGTTCTTCACCTTCTACATGCCCACGCGCTTCTCCAGCAGCGACACCCGCGGCGCCGCGGCCCGCATTGCGGAGGACCTCGGCGCCAGCTTCACGGTGCTCCCGATCGAGGAGGCCTTCCACCGCGAGCTCGAGGCGACCCAAGCCATGCTCGGCGACCGTGGCCCGGCGCCCACGGCCATCACCCGGCAAAACGTGCAAGCCCGCATCCGCGGGACCCGGATGTGGAACTGGGCCAACACCAGCGGCGCCCTCTTCCTCCAGACCGGCAACATGAGCGAGAAGGCCGTCGGCTACACCACCGTCGGCGGCGACCTCGAGGGCTGCTACAGCGTGATTGCCAATCTGCCGAAGACGGTGGTCATCGCCCTCATCGACCGCCTCTACCGCCGCTACGCCTTCGAGGGCATCCGCATGACCATGGGCACCACCGCCGGCCCCGAGCTGGCCGAGAACCAGTCCGGCGAAGCCGAATTGATGCCGTTCGAGGTCCTCGACGCCTGTCTGTACCTCTACGCGAGCGAGAAGCTCGCCACCGACGAGGTCGTCCGCGCCCTGCCCAGCCTGTTCCCCGACCGGGATCCTCACCAGCTCGCCACCTGGGCGCAGAAATTCTCGCGATTGTTCACCCAATCGATCTTCAAATGGGTCCAATCGCCGCTCGCCATCCACGTGGGATCGCTGGAGCTCGATCGAGAACGAGCCTTGCAGCTCCCCGTGGTGCAGAGAACCGAGTGGAGCGGCGAATAACCCTCACGATCACCCCATCTCCACTAACCGCGACCGCCAGGGAGCGGGCACTGCAATTGTGATACTTTCTCCTCGCCGGCCCGCTCCCTTGCGGTCGCGGCTATTCGGCGGCGTCAATTCGTGCTGTGGTGATCAGGAGCAGGTTTGCACGGCAGCGGCGATGTCTTCGAGCGCCATGTCGACGCGCTCGCGGTGGGTGCGGAAGCTCAGGATGCAGATCCGGATCAGATAGCGGCCCTTGACCACTGCGCCGGTCAGGAAGACCCGCTGGCGCTCGTTCACGGCGGCGATCACCCTCCGCGTCAAGGCGTCCACGTCCGCCTCGCTCATCCCTGGTCTTCGCACGCGGAAGGCCAGGAGGGAGAGCTGGGGCTCGGCCACGATCTCGACTCCCGGGATCTTTCGCAAGGCCTCGGCGGCGTGGCTCGCAAGATCGAGCTTCTCGTTCAGCTCGGCGCGGAACACCTTCGCCCCGTGCATTTTCAGGGGGAGCCAGACGCGGAGGCCGCGGGAGTCGCGGGAGAGCTCGGGGCCGATTTCGCAGAAGTCGACCAGATCGTCCTCGGTCTGCATCGGTGGCATGTAGGCTCCGGCGACGGCGTGGGCGCGGCGGAGCGACTCGCGATCACGGACCAGCAAAGAGCCGGTTCCGTATGGCAAGAACAGGCTCTTGTGCGGATCGAGGGTGATGGAGTCCGCGCGTGAGATGCCCTTCATCGTCGCCCGGCCGCGCTCGGTGAGCACGAAGAAGCCGCCGTAGGCCGCGTCGACGTGGAACCACAAGCGCTCTCGCTCGGCGAGCGCGGCGAGGGCCTCCAGATCGTCGACGGCGCCGGTGTTCGTGGTCCCGGCGGCTGCGGCCAGGAAGAAGGGGGTTTGGCCCGCGGCGCGATCTTCTTCAATGGCAGTCGCCAGCGCCTCGGGGATCATCCGAAAATGGTTGTCGGTGGCGATCTCGCGGATATTCGCCTCGGGGAAGCCGGCGATCAAGGCGGCCTTGCGCACCGAGTGGTGGGCCTCGGTCGAGGCGTAGATGATCCCGCGCAGGAAATCGGGCGGCAGGCGCTCGCGACGCGCGGTGACCAGCGCCGTGAGGTTCGCCATCGATCCTCCGGTGGTGAGCAATCCGCCCGATCCCTCGGGCATTCCCATCATCGTCGCGAACCACGAGATCACGTTGGCCTCGAGCTGGACGAGGCCGGGGGCGGCCACGAAGAGGCCGACATAACGATTGACGGAGAGCGTCACCAGATCGGCCACGGCGGCGTGGAAGAGGCCGCCTCCGGGGATGTAGGCCAGGTAGCCGGGAGAGGCCGTGTTGATCGTCGCCGGGATAACGCGGCTGAAGAGCATCGTCAGGAGCTTGTCGAAGGGCGCGCCGTCTTCCGGCAGCGGCTCGCGCAGCCAGCGCGCCAGCTTCTTTCCCCCGGTCAGCGTGTGCATGCGCTGCTCGGGGAGCGAGGCGAGGAAGGGGACGATTCGATCCATCGCCTGGGCGACCATGTCGCGCATGACCGAGCCCGAGAGCTCCAGGGGATGATCGGACGGTGCGAGAGGTGGGCGGCGCTTCAAGACCGCCGCACATTACCTCAATTCTCCTCAAGCCGGAGGCTCGGGATCACCCCGGTCAAATCAGGGCGCCGCGGACCAGACGAACGTGGGCGGCGACTCGGCCGTCATCCCGATCACGATCGCCCCGTGATTGCGCGAGCCGGCGCTGATCACGTACGGATCGGCCCCGGCGGGCGCCTCGTCGAAATCGACGTGCTCAAACCATTGACCGACCGCAAAATGGATATCGAGCTTCTCGCCTTCTCCGGTGATGGTCGCGGTCGCGACCTGGCTCGGCGCGGCGCGCTGGCCCTGGAACTGCGGCACGACGTCGACCTCGGCGCGAAAATGCACGGTTTTCCCGGGCTTCGTAGCGGTCCCCGAGAAATGAGCCGAGTGGCCGCCCGGCGCCGCGGGACCCGGGGTGGGCGCGTCGTCGGTGAGGAACCAGTGGATCCCGTAGTCGTACGAGGCGCTCTGGATCTTCCCGATGAAGCCGTGCGCGGTGCCCAGCGCGCGCGGCGCGGGATCGAGCGCGTCGAACGCCGTGGTGGTCAGGAGCTCGCCAATCGCGGTCTGGCAGAGGGTGGCCGATCCCGACTCCGAAGCGCAGAAGTAGACCGGCCCGAAGGCCACTGTCGCCTGATCGAGGGTCACGCTCCAGCCATGATCGGCGCTGACGGTCCCCGGCGTTGCCGGCGCGGCGAACGCGGCGTAGTCGACGTCGGGCTGGCCCGTGCCCGAGCACGCGGCGCAGGCGAGGAGGGCAATCGGGGCGAAGCTGCGGTGGAGATCACGGAGCATGGAGCGCCTCACAGATACAGAGTTACGCTCGCCAGGACGGAGAGCGGCGCGCCCGCGGCGACGTGCCGCGCAGGGAGGAACGAGGGAGCCGACGACGTCTGCCAGGTGGAGACGAACGAGTACGCGGTGTCGGCGAACTGGGCGTTGAAGAGGTTCTCGGCGTCGACGCCGATCTCCAGGAAATCGCGGCGAACGCCGAGCGAGGCGTCGGCCAGGAACACCGCGGCGGCCTGCTGCGCGTAGGGCAGCGGGCGCGGCGAGAGGAACGTGACGCCATAGCCCGCGCGCGCCTCCAGCGGCTTTCCAAGGATGGTTCCCACGGCCCGTCGATACCCCACGTCGCCGCGGACCACGACCGGCGGCACATAGGGTAGCTGCTGCCCGGCCACGAACGCCGGGCTCGGGTTGCTGGGAGTCGCCGGAGGAGGGGAGTCGAGCGTGGCGTGAACGAACGTGGCGCTCACCGACGAGGTGAACCCGGCGATCGGCGACGCCTGGAGATACCCCACCAGACCACGGCGCGTCGTCGGGCCAATCCGGGTCAGGCTCCCCTCGACCGCGTCGAAGGCCAGATCGTACGAAAGCCTGGTTTCGTAGGCGATCGCCGTCACGCTGATCCGGTCCTGGTCGGTGAGCTTGACCCCGGCCTCGTAGCTCCGCACCTTGGCGAAGGGCGCGCTCTCGCCCTCTTCGAGCTGCCGGGCCTGCGGCGATCGATACCCCTCTCCATAGGCACCCAGGAGCTTGAGCCAGGGCAGGGGGCTGACCTCGATGGTCCCGCGCGGGCCGATGGCCACGCCCGCGGCGGTGCGGCGAAACCCGGGGATATGCGTCTTGACCTGGAATGCAGGGATGAAGTTGCCGAGGCGATCGTCGACGTCGTACACCGAGACATCGGCGCGCACGCCGCCGCGCAGACGCACGTACTTGCTCGCGGTGACCAGAGCGTCGGCGTAAAATCCGGCGGTGGTGGCCCGCACCGTGGCGTCGACGCGTTGATCCCAGGTCTCGTTCTGCGGCGCTTGCAAAAGGTTCTGCGCCTGATCGACGGAGCTGGTGCGACCCGCGGCGCCGAGGTTGAGCTGGGCCGAGAGCCACGGGAGCACGTCGGCGCGGCGCGATCGGTAGGTGAGCTTGGCGCCCAGCCCCAGATCTTCATTCGATTGCTCGACCAGATCGCCCCGGCCGGCAAAATCGGGGTTCACCCGCGATCGCTGGGTGTAGCCGGTGAAATTGAGTCGGCTCCGGTAGGTGGAGTACGCCGTCCAGATCGCGGCGCTGGCAAAGGCTCCATCGTCGCTCGATCGCGTGAACTCCAGGCTCATCTGGGTGCGGGTCGCCGCGGCGGACTGCGAGCGGGCCGAGGGATCGGGGTAGGCGTCGTAGAATCCCACTCTCCCGGCCTGGATGTCGTCCTCGCGGAGCACCCCAGCGATGCTGGCGCGGCCGGCGTTGACGCCGATGTGAAGGAGGCCAGTCACGTCGCCCGGCAGCTCCAGCTTGTACTGGCCGAGGATGCCTCCGGAGATCGAGCCGCGCGTGCCGTCGCCAAACCCGTTGGACGCGCGGATCTGCCCCGCCACGAAGGTCTCCTCGGCCTGGCCCTCCGGCGCCCACAGGGCCAGGAGCCGCTTGGTGGCGAACGATCCGTAGCTGCCCTTGATCCGGACCCCGCGCTCCTGCACGCCGAGATCGTAATCCACGCTCCCCGCCACCGCGAAATCGCCCTGGCTCGGCTCGTAGACGCCCTCGAGCACGCGAATCGAGCGCACCACCTCGGGGATGATCACGTTGAGATCGGCGTAGCCCTGGCCGTGGAGGTGCGAGACCTGATTGAGCGGGATCGGGCCGACGGTGAACTCGATGTCTTGACCGTGATCGGCGTCGAATCCGCGGAGAAACACCCGCTGCGCCACCACGTCGCCCTCGGGGTGAGTGACGTGGACGCCGGGAGCGGTGTTGAGCAGATCGGCGGCGTTCTGGTGCGGAGCGGCGCCGAGGGCCTGCGCGTCGAGGCGAAAATCGCTGGCGGCGCGGCGCGGCGGGCTGGGGCGACCCTGGACGTGGATCTCGATCGGTTTGCCCGGCTCGGAGACGGCGTGAGGCAAGCCGGTGCCCGCCGGGAGCTCTTGCGGAGCCTCTTTCGGCTTGATCTCGGGCGCAGGCACGTTGGGCGTCGGCTTGATCGGCTTCGGCGGCTCGACCTCTTTTGGCGGGATGGCGTGCGTTTCCGGCGCGAAATGAAAGGGCACCTGGATGCGGGCGCGGACCGGGCGACCTTCCTTGAGCGCCGGGGAGAATCGCCAGCGTTTCACCGCCGCCAGCGCGGACTCGTCGAAGTCGTCACCACCGCTGGTGACCACGCTCGCGTCGCTCACCGATCCATCTTTTTCGACGGTGACCTTGAGCACCACCGTGGTCTCGATCGCGTCGCCGAGGTGCGATTGCGGGTACGCCGCGTCGACGTGGTCGAGCACCTGCGGCGGCGTCACGGCGCTCGGCGGCGGCTGGGCCTCGCCCGGCGGAGCCGGCGCGTCGCCGGGCGGCGCGGGCTGGGCCGACGCGCTCCCCGCGGAGAGGGCGAGCGCAAAGGCGAGAGAGGCGGGGCGTAGCTTCACCAGGCGGGTGTCTTACACACAGCGAGGCGGCGCCGGTATCGTAAATCGAACGCTTGCATCGCCCGCGGGAAAAGCGGAAAACCGGGGCGCTCCGGAGGAACCATGGCGAGCACGGCGAAGCGTTGGGTGGCCGCGACGGCCGTGGTGCTGGGGATCGCCGCGCTCGCCGGGGGCTGCAAGGATGGCCCTCCGATCGACGACTACGTGCATCGCGTCTTCGATCTGCAGTGCGCGCGGATCTTCTCGTGCTGCGCCGTCGCCGAGCGCGCGAAGCTCGGTGGCGGCGCGACGGAAGAGGCCTGCCGCGCCGATCGCGCCGGCTACGAGCAGCTCGCCGTCAACTTCATCCGGGCCGATCTCGACGCCGATCTCCTCACCATCAACGAGGGCGCGCTCGCGACCTGCCTCACGACGATCGAGGCCTCGTCGTGCTCGGCGTACTTCGAGCGACGCGACCGCAACTGCGAGCGCGCCTTCGCCCCGACGGTCGAGGCGGGCGGCGATTGCAGCTCCAACCTCGCCTGCCGCAGCGGCCTCTGCGTGGGCTTCGTGTGCGTCGGCGACACCCGAGCCCTCGGCGCCGCCTGCGCCAGCAGCGACGATTGTTTGAGCTCAAACTGTCTCGGAGGCGCCTGCGCGGCGAGCGCGACCGTCGCGGCGTGCAGCGGCTCGGCCGCGGGGAAATAGCGCCGGTGGTGATCCTCGCGGCCCGCTGCTCGTCGAGCCTCGGCACCCGCGTTCGTGAGAAGCCCCCGCCAGAATCAAGCTGGCAAGTCTTGCCAGACCTGGCGAGGGTTGCCAGACCTGGCAAGTCTTGCCAGGCCTGGCAACCCTTGCCCCGGCCGATTCGCTCGGGCGGCAGGCGCGGATCACACGGATTGAACAACCTGTTCGACGTCCTTTTCCCGAGACTTGCGACCCCTGCGCCCCCGCGGTTTTCCGGGGCCGGTCCGGTTTGAGACGGGCTCGATGCGGGGTGGTACGGCCCGTGCAAAACGTCCTGGCAGACCGGCAAAACCACCGCCGGCTGGAAAGAGAGCTCGTCATGTTTACGCGCAAGAGCATCGTTGCTGCCATGATCGCCGCGATGGCCATCGGAGCCACCGGATGCATGGTGGACGCCGACGGCAGTACCGACGACGCGGTGGGAGCGCGAGAGGACGCGGCGAGTTCCCCCAACCTGGTCGTGGACGCGATTGCGATCCTCGGCCAGCTAGGGAGCGCCTCCAGCGGTCTCAAGTCCGCGCTCAGCCTCGCCGGGGTGCTGACGGGCAAGGGCCAATACGCGCAGCTCTCGAACGACACAGTCCAGAGCATCGCCGCCGCGGTCAACCAGCAGGTCATACAGGACTTCATCGACCGCGACCAAGCCGACGCCGTCGCCGTCCTGAACCTCGTCAGCCAGTACAATCGACCGGCTTGCGGCGCCGCCCCGCTCCCGGCCTGCAATAAACCGAACCTGAACGGCTACAAGAATCAGGCAAATGCCATCAACAACCTGGCGGAGACCGTGTACCAGCAGCTCATCAAGTACGGTGACAACCGCATGCAGGTCGCGCAGCACATCCAGACCATCGGCGCGGTCCGGGTCCGCTTCACCCAGGAGCTGGCGGAGATCGACCGCTTCCTCAACAACAGCAACACCACCGGCGTGTCCCAGAACTCCAAGAACGTCGCAATCGAGCTCGTGGCCCAGATGAACTCGCTCGAGCAGGTCTACGACAAATGGCTCGACGGCCAGTACAACGCGGGCATTGGCCGGGTGTTCCTCAATAACTACCACGTTGATTGGCGAGCCTGTGTCACCGGCCCGAACGTCAGCAGCTCTCAGAACGCGAACATGAACTGCTCCACGGTAAAGAATGGCGTCTCGGGTGGCATCCACAACCAGGAGCCGTGCCTCTGCGGCCAGCTTGTCCGACAGTTCGACGTCAACGGACAACCGCTGAATGGCACCACGGCTGAGGCGAACCTCCGCCAAGACGCCGAGAACCTCAGGGAAGGGCTGAAGAGCAGCTACCGGCCGTCGAACAGCGCTAAAGTCCTGGGCGCGAAGTTCGATTCGGCGCGCAACGCGGCCAGGGTAATGGCCGGCCAATACCAGATCGACCGCAACAACATCGTCCTGAAGTGGTCCGCCCAGGGCAAGATCGCCGGGATGACCTGCGTGCAGGTCAACGAAGTTGCGGACCAATACTGGTACGACAACTACCTCTGCTCCTCCCAGCACCTCGGCTTGAGCTGGTCGTCCGCCGGCCCGATTGCCGGCAAGCGGTGCGTCCGTTTCTACGAGGCGGGTGACACGTCGGGCACCTGGGAAGACAACTACCTCTGCTCGGATCAATATTTCGGGCTGCGCTTCAGTATGGCCGGGCTCCACGATGGTATGGAGGGGTTGAGTTGTACGCAGATCACGGAGCCCGGGGATCTGGACGGCTGGAACGACAACTACCTCTGTCACTAGTAGCCGCACCGCGCGGAGGATCTCGTCGATCTGTCACGCACCCGCGGCGCATCGCGTCTGGCCGACTCTCGGGCTGACCTTGCTCCCCGCGGGTGCGTCGGTGGCGCCCGCCGCGGGCCGTCAGCTCTGCGTCATCTGCGCGCGATTGGTTGGAGGGCTGCCGCCGGGAAGTTTCCGGCCGGGTGAAATAATCCCGTGAGCCCGGGCGAACAGTGCCCCATGAACACGATTCGCCGCGTGATCCTGGGTGCGATCCTCGCCATTTCCCTCCCGGCCTGCGCCGATTCGAGGCCGACCAGCGTCGACGAGACCCCGCTCGCCACGCGCACCTTTCTCTTTGCCGACGGCGCCGGGGCGCTCGGCCGGGTCGAGCGGACGATCACGACGAGCGGCGAGGAGCGGTTGCACGGGCAGACCGAGATCCAGAGTGATGGAGGCCACTTTCTCGTGGTCGAGGACGCGACCCTCGACTCGCGCGGACGCCTGGTCCACGCGGAGACGGCGATCGCCGGCCGCTGCGCCGAGGTCACCGAGCAGCGGATTGTCTACGACGCGGCTTCGGGCGTGGTGCGGATCGTCGACGCCGGAGGAGAGAAGCGCTTCTCGGTCCCGGTGGACGCGCCGTGGGTCCTCTCGCCCGCGCGTGACGCGGAGCACCGCCCGATCGCCACGGCCGTGAGCGGGTGGATCGCGATCCGCGCCGCCGCGCTGGCACCCTCGCTCCGGGTGATCGACGCGGCCTCGAAGACGGCCTACGCCGTCAGCTCGGATCAAATCGCGGTGGCGACCGAGCGCGGGACCACCGCGGTGCTGGGCGACGCGGGGATCGACGCTGGCCCGGAGTTCGTGGAAGAGCTGCGCCTCGTCGATCTCAACCGAACCATGACCCGAGTCGCGGTGTTGCCGGCCCGCAACGCCCTTCAGTGCGGCCAGACCATGAACGATCCCAGCCGCTGAGACGTCAGAACGCGCCCCAGACGCTCAGGGCGGCGGAGGTGTCCTGATCGATGGTCGCGGGCTCGCGCTTGCTGGCGGGGACCCTCGCGGCGACCTGCTCGGCGATGATGCTCCGGAACAAGGCCGCTGCAGCGATGGGCATCTTCTCGCGGCGGTTGAAGGCGCAGGTGGGATCGACGGCCAGATCGCAGAGGTCGGGCGCGGTCGGGTAGCGGCCGTCGAGCACCAGGGTGCCCCAGCGCGCGGAGTAGCGGTTGTCGAGACTGGCAATCTGCGGCGGCGTGCCCTCGTCGATGCCGCCGGCAGCGCGAGAGATGTCGCGGCCGGTGGACTGCTTGGAGAAGCCGAGGCTGAGGGCGCCGAGGGCTTCGTTGGCGAGATCGACGACCGAGGTCGGCTGGGTGACGCGCTTGCCCGCGTAGATGCCGGTCGGGAAATGCACGTAGAGCGGGAGCGTGAGCGTGGGCTCGGAGAGAGGCTCTTTGAGCTCGCCGGCCTCGGCGAACAGGGCCCCGGCGCCCGAGCTCGCGTCGCCGGTGACGATGAGCAACGTCGTGTCCCAGAGGTTGGCTGTCTTGAGCGCGGCGATCAGCGCGCCGAGGGCGCGGTCCTGGCCGGCGAGGGCGATCTGCTCCAGCGAGCGGATCCGCTGGCGGTCCGCGTCGTTGACGTTGGTCGCCGCGTGCTTGCCGCGTCGAAGCCTGGAGATGAGCTGCGCTGCCGTGCGCGGCTCGACCATGCCCGTGTAGTCCGTGGGGACCGCGGCGGACATTTCCTTCAAGGTCATGTCCCAGGGCGGGTGACCGCCGCGCGCGTGGATCAGCGTGAGCAGGCGTGATTCGGACGAGGCCTTGGCCACCTCGGTGACCCAGGCGGCGGCGCTGTCGAGGGGGGCAGTCGCCGGATCACCGCTGCTCGGCGCGTACTCGACGAAGCGCTCCCAGGCCTGCGCGAAGCCGAACCCACGGAAGGTGTGCGGGACCCCGGTGAACATGGCCGTTCGCACCGAGGCGTCGCGGGCCACGCCGGCGATGGTGGTGAGATCGGCGGGCAGGCGCGCCGCAGGATCGGTGAGGCCGTGGGTGGAGGGTGGGAGTCCCGTGAGGAGCGAGGCGACGACCGCCGAGACAATGGGGCTCGGGGCGCGGTGCTGATCGAAGATCGTCGCCGTGGTGGCGAGCTCGGTGAGCGCGGGGAGATTGGGTGTCGGCGCGCCGCTCCAGGGCGGCAGCTCGGCGCGCTCGACGCCGTCGAGGACCACGATCACCACGGCGCGCGCGGCCGGCGCGGGCGGCGGAGGAGGCGCGGTGACGGTGACCATCGGATCGCCGAAGAGCACGCGGCCGCCGCGCGCGGCCTGCGTGGCGCGGAGCTCGAGCGCGATCACCTCGCGCGCGTAGGCTGCGAGAGGGAGCTCGACCTCGGTCCAGGTCGCGTGATCGCCGGCCTCGAGGTGGAGCGTGCGGAGCGTGTCCGGCTTCTTTCCATCGCGCAGTACCCGGATCTCCGCGTCGCCGTCGCCGATGCCCTGGATGCCGACCGAGGCGCGGAGAATGGCCCCCTCGGGCACGCGCATCGCGCAGCGCACGCTGCCCGGCGCGCGCAGCGCGAGCGAGCGGTGCGGCACGCCGCCGATCGCCGCGGCGGGCGCGACGAGATCGCGCAGCGTGGGCGGGCCGTACGTGGCGGCGTTGTCGTCGGGGATGCCGACGCGGATCCAGTCGATGTCGGCGAGCGAGTCCTGATCGCGGCTCTTGCCGAAGAAGCGGAGCGTGAGCGTGTGAATGCCCGCGTCCACCGGGAGCGTGGTGGTGCCGGTGGTGGCGATCTTGATCTGCTCGCGCGCGAAATTCAGCGTCCCGAGCGGCTGATCGTCGAGCAGCACCTGCGCGGATTTCGCGCCGTTGCCGACGACGCGCGCGGCGACGAAGATCGGTGAAGCGTCGGTGAGCGTGAAGTTGACGGTGAGCTTGCGGTCGGTGACGCGCGCCCAGGTCGAGCCGTCGTGCTCGACCGAGGTGAGCCCCGCGGGCTTGCCCTCGCTCCAGCCAAAGCGGCCCATCATCGCGCTGGTGCCCGCGTCGAGGAGCGGCCCGCGATGATCGATGTCGCAGTCGGGCAGAGCGCGAATGACATCGACGAGCGTTCGCGAGGGCGGCAGCACCGGCGCGGCCGGCCCGGAGGCGCTCGCCGTCGGCGCAGCCGCCCTGGGCCGCTCGCGCTGCGGAGGATCGCACCCGCCACAGCCGGTGAGCGTCGTCAGCAAGACGAGCGCAGCAGAGTTGAGCGAGGATCGGGAGGAGAGAGGCATTCGCGCGCCCGAGGAGGCTAGTTGCCAGCCTCCAGATCCTTCAAGACGCGATCGTGGATCAGCGGGACCGGCGGGGATCCGTGCGAGAGCAGCGCGTCGTGGAACCTCTGGAGCGAGAACTTCGCGCCGAGCTTCTTCTTCGCTTCGTCGCGCAGCGCGAGGATCTGCACCTTGCCCAGGGTGTAGGCGAAATAGCCCGGATCGAAGGTGCCGCGAATGGCCTGCTCGCGGGCCGTGGCCTTGTCTTGGTGGCAGTCGGTGATGAAGCGCTTCTCGGCCTGCGCGAGGGTCATCCCCTCGGCGTGGAGGCCGAGCGAGACCACGAAGCGGCAGTTGCGGAGGAGCGCGTCGGAGAGCTGGCCGAGCTTGTTTTGCGGGTCCTCGGCGCCAAAGCCCTCTTCGACCATCATCTGCTCGCCGTAGTGGGCCCAGCCCTCCACGAACGAGTAGCTCGACAGCATCTTCTGGGCGCGCGTCGGGGCCTTGTGGATCCACTGGCCTTGAAGGAAATGGCCGGGATAGACCTCGTGGACGGTGGTGGCCATGAGGATGCCCATCCCCATCAGGTACTCTTCCTGCTCCTTCTTGGGCCAGATGGGATCGGGACGGGTGATGTAGTAATAGGCCTGCGTGACCTTGGTCTCGAAGGGGCCGGGGCCGTCGAGGAAGGCCGCGTTCCAGCGCTGGAAGGGCGGGGTCTCCTTCAGGACGGCCTTGTCGTCCGGGAAGGGGAGCGTGGCGATTTTCTTGTCGATCACGAACTGGCGCGAGCTGTTCATCAGCTTCGTGGCCTCGTCGAGGAGCGCTTCTACCTTGGGGCGGGTGAGCTTGGCCTTCTTGCCGGCCAGCTCGAAGGCCTTCTTGTTGACCTGGAGGTTCTCTTCGCCCATCTTCTTGAAGTCGGCGAGGGGGATGCTCAGGCCCTCTTGCAGGAGCAAGAGCTTCTTGTACCTCTCCACGCCGAGGACGTGGCTGTTGTCGCCCTTCTTCACCTCGTCCTTCAGGTACGCGGCGAGCTTGTCGGCCTCGTCGGCGAGGGCGGCGTTGGTCGTGGTCAAATCGGCTTGAAATGCAGCCGATCCAACTCCCTTGGTCTGCTTGACCACGTCGCCGCGGAGGTACTCGGCGTAGCCCTTGAAGATCTTCAAGGCCGTCTCGACGACGGGCCTGGACATCGGGCTGACGAGGTTCTTGCGGATGTTGCCAATCTGCGCCAGCGCCGCTTTCTCGTGCTCGACGAGGTGCAGCAAACGCTCCTCGATCGGGGCATAGTCGTGGTCGAGGTAGACGTTGACCGAGAAGAGCTCTTCGTAGAACTGCGGGCGGTGCTGGTAGCCCGCGAGCTCGTCGAGCTGGAAGAGCGTGAGTCCGGCCTGGGAAGAGATGATGGCGAGGTCGAGCGCGTCGTCGGCCGAGAGAGAGGCCTTGTCGACGGCGGCGAGATCTTTTTGCTGCTGGGCGACACGGGCGATGTGGGCCTTGATCGCCTCGGCGCTGTAGTCGGCGATCTTGCCGTCGCTCTCGTGGAGGCCGAGGCCGCGGGCCATCGCCGGCTCGTCGTGCAGCCACTGATCGAGGATCCGATCGCGGAGCGCGGCGAACCCCGAGGTGGGCGCGCTGCCCGACGCGGGTTTGGCCGTCGAGAGCGGCTCGCCCGCGTACGCCGGGATCGGCGGCGCGACGTACGGCGGCCGCGGCTCGGCGCTGCTGCACGCGGCGCCGAGCAAGAGCGCCGCGGCGGCGCCGACGAGGGAGCGAGCGGGGGTGGGGAGCGCGCGGATGGGCATGGCCCGCGGAGCCTCGCAAACTCCCGGAGAGCGGTCAATCCGCGGCGATCGCGCGATCGATGATCGCCCCGGTGTGCGCGAGCGCGTGGTCGAGATCGAAGGCGCTCGTGATCTCGTCGACGCTGAGGAGAGCCTTGATTTCCAGGTCTTCCGCGAGCAGATCGCGGAAGCGGCCCTCGCCGGCGAGGGTCTTCATCGCGCAGCGCTGGACCTGCTCGTAGGCCTTCTGGCGCGGGCTCCCCTTGTGGACGAGCGCGAGGAGGACGGCTTCGCTGAAGAAGAGCTCGTGGGTGAGATCGAGGTTACGGCGGAGCGCGTCGGGGTACACCACGAGGCCTTCCACCATCGCCGCGCTGCGATCGAGCATGTAGCCGAGCGCGGTGGTGGCGTCGGGCGCGATGATCCGCTCGACCGACGAGTGCGAGATGTCGCGCTCGTGCCAGAGCGCCACGTCTTCGAGCGCGGGGAGCGCCGCCGCGCGGACGATGCGCGCGAGGCCGCAGAGGTTCTCGCTCACGATGGGGTTGCGCTTGTGGGGCATGGCGCTGGAGCCTTTTTGCCCCTTGGTGAAGCGCTCTTCGGCCTCGCCGACCTCGGTGCGCTGGAAGTGACGGACGTTGGTGGCGAAGCGCTCGATGCCCGCGGCGACGACGGCGAGCGCCGTGAAGAACGCGGCGTGACGATCGCGCGCGACGACCTGGGTGGAGACCGTCTCGGCCTGCAAACCGAGGGCGCCGAGCGCCTTCGCCTCGATCGCGGGCGAGAGGTGCGCGTAGGTGCCGACGGCGCCGGCGATCTTGCCGACGGCGATCTCGGCGCGCGCGATCCGGAGGCGCGCGCGGCCGCGCTTCATCTCGGCGAGGTGCCCCGCGAGGACCAGGCCGAAGGTGACCGGCTCGGCGTGGATGCCGTGGCTGCGGCCGATCATCGGCGTCTTGCGGTGCTCGTCGGCGCGGAGCGCGAGCGCGTCGATGAGCTTTGAAATACGGGTGATCAGGAGATCTGAAGCGCGGACGAGGAGCAGCGCGAGGCTGGTGTCGAGGACGTCGCTCGAGGTCATCCCGCGGTGGAGCCAGCGCGCCTCTTCGCCGGCGAGCTCTTCCACGTGCGTGAGGAAGGCGATGACGTCGTGCTTCACGGTCCGCTCGATGGTGTCGATGCGATCGGCGTCGAGCTGAAGCTCTTTGCGCTGGATCGATCGCGCGGTCCCGACCGGCACGAGGCCGGCTTCTTCCATCGCGTCGCAGGCGGCGAGCTCGACGTCGAGCCAGGACTGATAGCGCGTCGTGGAGGACCAGAGCGCCGCGAAATCCGCGGGTGTGTAGCGGGGAATCATCGCGGCGAACGCTGGTGGTTCGCGCTCGTGGCGTCAAGGCTCTCCCGGTGGCCTCGCGGAGCTGGAGCCGCGCCCGGAGCAGTGGCGCGAGGCCATCATCGGCTCGGCCAGTCGATCCCGAGCACCTTGCCGCCCTCGCGCTTGTCAATCGTTCCCCAGGGAATGCCGTAGTCGTGATCCAGGAGTATCTCGTTGGCGTCGCCCATCGGAATGGCGTCGAAATCCAGGGTGTGGCCGCGCTTGACGAGATCGTCGAGGGTGGCCTTGGGCGGCGGATTGCCCTTCTCGATCCGCACCTTGTCGGGGAAATACTGGTGGTGGATCCGCGGGTGCGCGACGGCCTCGTCGACCGTCAGGCCGTAGTCGACGAGGTTCCTGAAGACCTGGGCCACGGTGTTGGGGATGGTGTCGCCGCCCGGCGATCCGAGGACGAGAGCGAGCTTGCCGCCCTGGGTGACGATGGTGGGCGTCATGGAGCTTGACATGCGCTTACCCGGGGCGAGGGCGTTGGGGCCGACGATCGAGAAGGCGCCCATGGCGTTGGCGAGGAGGACGCCTGTGCCGGGAATGACGATCTTGGAGCCAAAGGCCGCGGACTGCGTGTACGTGCACGAGACGGCGTTGCCCCCGGCGTCGACGATGGAGAAATGCGTCGTCTGCAGGGACTCGGCGGGCTCCTCGGCGTTGGCGGAAGCAAGAGCGGTGGAGGGCGTCGCGTGGTCGCGATCGAGCGGCGGTTTGAGGGTTTCCAGGTGCGGGCCGCCGAGCAGGCGCGTGACGAGAGTGGCAGTCGCGTCGGCGGGCTGGAAGTCGGGATCGGCCCCGACGAGGCGGCGCTCGGAATAGGCGCGACGCGAGGCCTCGATGAAGAGATGGAGGCTTTGCCCCGAGTCGGCCGGCGCCTCGGACGCGTGCCAGCGCGAAAGCTGGAGCATGATCTCGGCAAAGGCCACTCCGCCCATCGACGGAGGAGGCATGGTGGCGACGTCGAAGCCCCGGTACGAGAAGCGGAGCGGCTCGCGCAAGACGGCCTTGTACGAGGCGAGGTCCGCCGCGGTGATCAGGCCTCCATTGGCCTTCATCGCCTTCGCGATCTTCTCGGCGACGGGGCCCTCGTAAAAGCCTTTTGGACCTTCCTTGGCGATGGCAGCCAGAGTGCGCGCTAGATCCGGCTGCTTCCAGAGATCGCCGGTCTTCAAGGCCTCTTTGCCGTGACCGTAGAGGGCCCGCGCGACCGGATCTTTCTTGAGCTTGTCCCAGTTCCACCCCAGCACCTGACCCTGACGCAGCCCGAGCTTGTGGCCCTTTTGCGCGAGGCGTATCGCTGGCGCGACGAGCTCGGCCCAGGGGCGTTTGCCGAATTTCTCGTGCGCGAGATAGAGTCCGGCGACGGTGCCCGGGATGGCCGCCGAGGCGTAGCCAAAGGCACCTGCGTCCAGCATGGCCTTGTTCTTCTCGGGCGTCGCGGCGGCGGGCGCGGTCTCGCGGAAGTCGATGGCTGTCGTCTCGCCGTCCTTGCGGCGCACCATCATGAAGCCGCCGCCGCCGATGTTGCCCGCGCTCGGGTGGGTGACGGCGAGCGCGAAGGCCACGGCGATCGCTGCGTCGACCGCGTTCCCTTCCTTGCGGAGGACGTCGATGCCCGCCTGCGTAGCGTTGATCTCCACGCTGGTGACGAGGCCCGCTTCGCCGCGAACCGCGTTTTTCCCCCCGGAATGAAGCACAATCGGGGGATCGGGCGGCGGCGGTGGCGGGTACGTGGGCGCGGCCGAAGTCGAGGCGCTCGCGAGCGCTGTGACGACGCCCGAAGCGCTCGGCGAAGGCGCCGTCCGCGCGGAGGCCGGAGGCGCTGGATCGCCTATCCGATGCGGCGGCGGCGCGTGGGCGTCGCACCCGACGAGCGCTACAGCGACCGAGAAAACAAGGCTGTTCCGGCGATCGCGGGAGGTTCTACGAAGCGACGACATCGGTTGTGGAGGACGTTAACGCCGGGAGGCGAAGGGTTTCATCCACATCGAGGTCCGGGCGATCATTCCGCGGGGACGTGGGTGCGGAGCTCGGCCGCGGCCGGGCCCATGGCCTCGTCGTCCTGCTCGAGCATGCCGTAGTAGCGCTTCGGGCCGCCCCACGGGTTCTCGCCCACGTCGAGGCAGAGATCGAACGGCGCGGGCGCGCCGCACTTGGTGATGTGAATCGCGAGCTCGGCCGTGCGGTCTTGCTGCGGGAACTTCAGCGTCGTCTTGGCCCCGTCGCGCTTGTAGTCGAAGCGCTCGAAGTGGAAATCGTAGGCCGAGGAGCGCTGGAAGATGCCGAGCTGCGGGCGCGAGAGGAAGTAGGCGCCATGCACGTAATCGGTGGCCTTCTCGGGCTTCGACTCGAGCCAGATGCGGTTGAAGAGCAGCGCGGGATCTTCATCCTTCGCGCCGCCGCGCAGCAGATCGAGGTTGTTGACCGCCATGTACCCGGCGGTTCCAGCGAGCAAGAGCAGGGCGAGCTTGGTGTTGAGCTTCATCGGAGATCTCCTCGGGGCGAGCGCCGGCACCGTAGCGCGTTCTCGCGTCCGAGGGGGCACCGATCATCGCGATTGTGCGGCAGCGGTCGGGCGTCTTCCGGTACTCTGCGCGGTCATCGTCATGTCAGCCCTGTTCCAATCCATCAAGAACCTCCTCGAATCGGGTCCGCTGCTCCGCGACGCCGCGGCGAGCGGTAACCTCCGGGTCCTCGCGTCGCTCCTCGGGCCGGCCTACCGCGGCTTCGTCCAGCGCCGCGCGCGCCACGTCGCCGGGAGCGTGATGCCCGTGGGCTACGGGGTCGGCTTCACCTGGGATTACTCCCGCCAGCTCCCCGAGATGGCGCGCCTCTACGAAGCCGCCAAGACGTCGCAGTGGAACGCCAGCACCGACGTCGACTGGACCCGCCCCGTCGATCGCTTCGATCCGGCCCACCCGCTGATCCCCGACGCCTGGATGCCTCCCTCGAAGCTCCCGCTCTGGCGCAAGCTCAGCAATGCAGAGCGCGCCGAGCAAAAGCACGCTGTCCTCGCCTGGCTGCTGAGCCAGTTTCTCCACGGTGAGCAGGGCGCGCTCTTCGCGGCGGCCCAGGTGACCGAGGCCGTGCCCTGGCTCGACGCCAAGCTCTATGGCAGCACGCAAGTCGTCGACGAGGGCCGCCACGTCGAGGTGTTTCACACCTACCTGACGACCAAGCTGGAGAAGCTCTACACCATCGACGACAACCTCTATGTGGTCATCGACGCGCTGATGACCGACTCGCGCTGGGACATGAAATTTCTCGGCATGCAGATCATGATCGAGGGCCTGGCCCTGGGCGCCTTCGGGGCCATTCGCCAGGTGACGGGCGAGCCCGTCTTGAAGGACGTGCTCCGCTACGTCATCACCGACGAGGCGCGCCACGTGCACTATGGAGTCCTCGCCCTGTCGCGCTACTACGCCGAGGCCCTCGACGATCGGGCGCGGCGCGAGCGTGAAGACTGGGCGTTCGAGATCTCGCTGCTGCTCCGCAACCGCTTCTTGGTGCACGAGATCTACGACGAGTTCTACGCGCACTCCATGTCGCGGCGCGCCTGGGACGCCCTGGTGCTCGAGAGCGATCTCATGAAGTCGTTCCGCAAGACGATGTTCAAGCGAATCATCCCCAACCTCAAGCGGATAGGGCTCCTCTCGGATCGCATCAAGCCTCATTACGAGAAGATTGGCCTCCTCGCGTACGAGCACGAGCTTGCCGCACCCGAGCTGACGGCGAGCGATCTGCTCGCGGAATGAAGGGCCGTCGCCGGGCCACGGCTCAGCTCGGATCGAGCTCGCTTTGCAGGGCGTCCCAGAGCGTCTCGGCGCGGCAGAGGGTGGCCGTGACGGCGGCGAAGCGCAGCTCCGCGCCGAAGGGGGCGAGGGTGCACACCCTCGGTGGGAGCCGGGAGCCGTCGACGAAGGTGCCATTGTGGCTGCCGGCGTCGGTCACGTAGAAGAGCCCGCCCTCGTCGGCCTCGATCCAGCCGTGGAGCTTGGAGATGCTCTCGTGGCGGAGCACGATATCGTTGTTCATCGCCCGTCCGACGGAGACGCGATCGGTGAACGCGCCGGCGCTGCTCGATCGTTTTCTGAGCGGGACCACGACGTGGGCCTTCTCGCCGAGGACGCCCTGGATCTTCATCCCCGCCTCGATGGCCGTCCACGGCCGCAGGCCGGCGACGCTCGGGCCGCCGCGGGCGCTGCCGCTCGCCACGGTGCGGAATCCGAGCGTCGGCACGAGCGGAATCGTCGCCGACGAGAGCGTTTGAGCGAGCGCCTGCGCGACCTCGCGTTGATCGCCGTCGGCGATGCGGACCAGGAGCACCGGCGCGCCGAGCTTCGCCGCGAATTCCTCGCGCCCGAGCGCCTCGGCGAGCTTCAGGGTGGTCGCGGGCAAGAGGTTCTTGGCGCGCGCCGGGTCGAGGGTGCTCACGATCGCTTCACCTTACGCGCGCTGCTCTCTCGCCACAACGGGCTTGCTCACGGCACCCGGGTCGCCGGGGAGGTGAGCGCGCCGACGATCATCGCGGCGGTGGGGCGCGCCTCCGGATCGACGTCGAGCGCCGCGTCGAGCAGCGCCGCGAGGGGCGCGGGGATCCCGCATCCAAGGAGGGAAGGTGGCTTTGCGACGGACACGCTCGCCGCGCGTGCGAGGGCTTCTTCCTCGGTGAATGGTCTCTTCCCGCACAGCAGCTCGAACGCGATGACGCCCAGCGCATAGATGTCTGCAGGGGTCATCGCCCGGCGCGATCCCCGGAGGATCTCCGGTGCCATGTACACCGGCGTCCCCAGCAGCACTCCGGCTTTCGTGAGCGGGGCAGGCGCGTCGCGCTCCGTCGCGGTAGGCCCCGCCGCGAGGCCCGGCTCGAGCTGCCAATCGGCCGTATCCGGATCTTCGCCGTCACTCGGCGTCGCCGACCGGGCCGGCGTGACGGTCATGACGGTGGGCGCCTCCCCTTCGACGCTGCCCGACGCCGCGCGCGGGGACGAGGAGCCGGTGGAGGAGCTGGGCGCGCTGTTCGATGACGACGTCGACGCGGGCATCGCGGTATTCGAGATCCCAAAATCGGTGATCTTGACGTCGCGCGCGGCGCCGGACGCGTCCTCGCGGACGAGCACGTTGCCAGGCTTCATGTCGCGGTGGACAATCCCCTGGGCGTGAATCGCCGCCAGGCCGCGCGCGATCCCGCCGAGCACGTCGAGGGCCCAGGGCACGTCTCCATAGCGCTCGCGCCGACGGTTCAACGGCTGGCCGTCGACCAGCTCGAGCAGCAGAAAGAGGAAGCCTTTCTTCGATACCGAGGTGTCGTAAATCCTCACGACGTTCGCGTGGCTCACCGCCGCGGCGAGCTTGCCTTCACGCGCAAAGCGGGCCAGCTCATGGATGCCTGTGAGGCCCGAGAGCACCTTCAGGGCAAAGTGCGCGTCGTCGCCGTCGCGCCTGACCTCGTAGACCACGCCCATGCCACCGGCGCCGATCGGACGCACGATGTGGTAGAGGCCGTCGACCACGTCGCCCTCTTGCAGCACCACCGACTCCCCCTGCGCGGTCGCGAGGCGCGTGAGCGCTTCGGAGAGCTGCTCCGAGCGCGCGAGGACCTGCCTCCGGAGCTCTTCGTTGAGGTTGCGCACCTCGGCGTGCTGCTCGTCGAGCTCGGTGACGTGGTGGCGGAGCCGCTCGTTGAGCTGCTCGGACTCGCGGAGTGAGCTCATGAAGTCGCGGCCCATGGCGACGGACTGGAGCAGAGCAAAGGTGGTGATGCCGATCCCCCCGCAGCGCACGCCGCCGAGCGCCTCGCCGAGGCCGAGCCAGGCGGCGAGGTCACTCGCGCTCACCAGCGCCACCACGAGCCAGGCCGCCAGCGCGATCCGCGCGTTCCGCGGCGGGCTCGGGAGCAGCACCAGGCGACCGACGATGAGCACTTGATTGCTGACGCCGAGGACGATGATGAAGACGGCGATCGGCGCGAGCAGGCCGGTCACGCCGAAGGGGCCCGGGCGCGCGAGAGCGGCGGCGAGCGCGAGCGCGGTGAGGGCGATCCAGACGCGACCCGGCGCTGGCAGGTTGAACTGTTTGCGGGTGAAGTGTACCGACGTCAAGATCGTGATGACCAGCGAGAACAGCGTCGCGGGCGCGTCGTACCGCCCGAACAGGGCCTGGGTCGCGCCGACGTTGAAGATGCAATAAGGCACCGCCGTCCAGCCCTGGAGGGCGAACCAGAGGTGGGCCGTACGGCGGCGATCGAGCAGGTACAGGACGAAGTAGCCGAACGCGATCGCGAACACCGCGCCGGCGCCGAAGAGGCTCACGCCCCCGTCGATCGAGCGTTTCACGACATACGATGGTGACGCGGAAGGATCTCGGGTGAGATACGGTATCGTGTCGAGCCAGCCGCTCTGTGTCCACTCGTGGCGCACCTCGAGATGGAGATCGAGCGACGCCGCGAGGGTTTGCTCGGCGGGGATCCAGAACACCTGTGGACCGGCGGTCCGGTACACGGTGAACCACGCGCGTCGATCGGGGGCGATCGGCCGTCCGTCGACCTCGAGCGCGACCAGCGCCCACAGGTGCGGGATGACGAGGGCGACCGGCTGACCACGCAGCGAGGTTGGGAGCTCGGCGGTGGTGCGGAGGTGGTAGATCTGCGGCGACGGCGAGAGGTCGCGATCGAGGTGTACGGGGAGCGTGATCGCGCGCGCCGGGGCGCCGTCGTGGAGGAGCTGCCAGCCGCCGAGCCCGACCTCGTCGCGCCGCGCGCACCCGGTGATCACCAGCGCTCCGAGCAGGAGGATCCATCGGAGCGCGAGCCGCGGTGTCGGGGCGCGGGGTATCATCGCGGAGTCGAGCGGGTGATGATCATTGAAAGACTGGCTGCCCGCCTCGCGTCGCGATCAGTGCTTCTTGCCTTTTCCCTTGCTCTTGCCCTTGCCCGGGGGGCCAGCGGGAGCCGCGGGGAGCAGGCTTTGGGGTGCGGGGCTCGACGGTGGTTTATTGCCCTGAGGCGGAGGCGAGGCCGGCGCGACGTTGCCCTGAGGCGGAGGCGAGGCCGGAGATCCCTTTGCGTTCGGTGCGGGCGATCGAGGGCCCGTATTGCCTTGCTGCGTTGGTGGCGCGTCGCCGACGAGCGGCGGATCGTTCGGCGCCGGATCCTCGGTGGACACGGTGGACGGCGAGGCCGAGGCCGCCGGCGCGCTGGTCTCGGTCGCCGCGTCATCGCCGTGCGATCGCAGCACGCGCCACGTGACGACCGCGAGGCAAATCGCCAGCGTGCCTACGACGGCGATCGCCGCGATGAGACGATCGCGCTGATCGCCGCCGCGAATCGACGCCGCGGGGACCGCGACGGCTGCCACCTCGACCAGGCTCCTCGGCGGGGCGCCTCCCACGGCCGTCGCGGGGCGATCCGACGCGGCTCCCATGTTGGTCGCGGGATCGTACCGCGTGGGCGCGGGCGCGGCGTACGGTGCGATCGGAGCGGGTAACGCCGAGGATTCCGGTGGATTCGGCGCGTCGCCCGCGGCGATCCGCGCTGACGCGTACGGCGGCGCGGCGCCGGCGCGGAGGGCGCGGACGTCGGCCTGCATCGTCGTGGCGTCGGGGTAGCGGCGCTCTTTCGCGAAGGCGAGGGCGCGATCGACGACGAGGCAGAGCCCGGGATCTGCGCCCGCAAACACCGAGGCGAGCGGCGGCGCCGGCATCATCCCCATCTTCACCATCAGCTCGATCTCGGTCGATCCCTGGTGCGGGAGGCGGCCGCTCGCCATCTCGAACATCGTGCAGCCGACGGCGAAGAGATCGGCGCGCGCGTCGATCGGATCGCCGGCGACCTGCTCGGGCGGCATGTACGAGAGGGTTCCAATGGTGACGCCGAGGGCCGTGTGCAGCGTGCGCGGCTGCGCCTCGCGCATGCGCGCGATGCCAAAATCGAGGACTTTCAGGCGTCCATCGGGCAACACGAAGAGGTTGTCGGGCTTGATGTCGCGATGGATGATGTCGCATGCGTGCGCGGCGCCGAGCACGTCGAGCAGCTCGTCCGCGAGGCGCAGCGCGGTGGCGGGATCGATCGGCCCGCGCAAGCGCCGCGTCTCCAGCGACTCGCCCTCCAGCAGCTCCATCACCAGGAACGGCGCGCCGTCCTCGGCGACGTCGATGTCGAGGATCGACACCGCGCCCGGGTGACGGAAGCGATTCACCGCGTGCGCTTCTTGCTCGAAGCGCGCGGCCAGCTCCTTGTTCTCGGCGATGTCGGGGTGGAGGATCTTGATCGCGTCGCGTCGACCGATCTTGTGGTGCGCGACGTACACGGCCGCCATTCCGCCCGAGCCGAGGAGGCGCTCGAGCGTCCACTTCCCTCGCAGCGTCGTCCCGACCCGCTGCTCGAGCGACTCGCTTTCGAAGCTCACCGCGAGCTCATTTCTTCTTGGGATCGAGGCAGCTCTTCAGGGCGTCCTTCTGCACGCTGCAGGTGGTCTGAAACTCGGTCCCCTTGCAGGTGCCCGCTGCCTGGCAAGCATGCAGATTGTCGAGCTCGCTCGAGCAGCCCGCCTTCAGCGCTTCCTGCGCGTCGCTCTCGCCGGTGGCGATGCACGCATCGTACGCGCTGGTGGGGCACTTCTCGCAGTTGCACTGCGCGTCGCACGCCGCCACCGCGCTACCGCAGTCCACGACACTGAGCCCCGCCACCGCAAAAAAACCCGCAAATCCAAGCGATCGAAGCGACAACAAAGGATGACTCAAAGGGCACCTCCTCGCGGCAGGGATGTACAGCGGATTGAGACTAACAAGGGCCGGTGTCGAACGACACCGGCCCCGTAGCCGCAAGCGATTTTCGTCGAGGTGGGTGTGCCGCGTAGGCGGAGGAGGAGCCGTCCGAACGGACGGTGACGACGACAACGTCAAGGGCTCGCTTGCGCGCCCGCATCGACGAAAAGTGCGAGGCTACTGGCGGCGGCGGCGCGAGACGAAGAATCCGAGGCCGACCGCCATCGTCGCGACCGCGCCGACGTCGAACGGCGCGCTGCCCGGGGCGCCCGTGCTGCAAACGCTGGCGGAGCCCACGCCCGTGCACGAGCCGCTGCTGCAGCTCACGTTGCCGCTCGCGGTGAACTTGATGTCGATGGCGAAGTTGCTCTCGAGGTAGGCGACGCAGTCCTCGAGGCTCGTCACGTGGACGTACTGCTCACGGCCGTTCTGGTCGGTGCAGAACAGGGCGCCGTCGGGCGCGCTGCAATCCGCCGTGCAGCCGCCCTTGATGTCGGCCGTGCACTTGTACGAGCAGTCGAAGTTCGCGCTCGCGGTGCAGGAGCCGCCGCAGCAGCCCTGGCACTGCGCCTTGCAGTCGGCCTTCGGCGGGACGGCCTTGCACTGTCCCTGGCACGTCGTGCGGCAGGACTCCTGGCAGTAGCCGGTACACGAGGCCTTGTCGGCGTTGGCCGAGCAGTTGCCGTCGCAGCTCGCGCCGCAGTCTGACTCGCAGCTGCCCTGGCAATCGAAGCTGCCGGGCTGCACGTTGCAGTCGGCCTCGCACGAGGTGTTGCAGGTTGCGGTGCAGCTCGCGTCGATGGCGACGTTGCACTTGCCGTCGCAGGCGGCCTCGAGCGAGAGGGGCTCGCACTTGGCGGCGCAGCCGCCGGTGACGTCGAGGTGGCAGTCCCCGGTCGCGACGAGCGCGATGTTGCCACACGAGTCGGCGCTGGGAGCGGCGGAGGCGCTCGTGGCGAACATGAGGACGGGGGCGGCGAGCAACGCGAAGATCGACTGGGGGATGAGACGCATGAGTTTTCTCCTGTTCAGGGGTAAGCAATCCGCTGAGCGGCTGACGGGGGAGCGCCCTTGCAAACGGGCGACCAGCCTTCCGTGGCGGACCATTGTACGCGAGGCTCGCGCTCGCCGCGCGCAAACGGTCACGCGGGCACAGATCGCCGCGCCATACCCCAAAGGTTCACACGAGGGCGGGATTACCCTTCGTTTCTCGGGTGATTTGTCGTTTGGTTCCCGGAGCTTATCCAGGATGCGGCCGGCTAGAACGTGGGCACGTGCCCCTTGCCGTAGCGCGCGACGATGACCCGGCGGGCCTTGCCCGGCGCGGCTTTGCTGATGAAATCGCCGCCGGCGACCCAGAAGCTGCCTTGCCCGTCGGCCCACGATCCGTGCAAATCGCCGGTAGGATCGTCGGAGAACTCGTCGACCCACATGCCCTTCACGAGGCGCTGCTTCAGGCCGCCGAAGCCGACGAGGAGCACCTCGCCGGGTGAACCGCAGGTCACACCGTTGACGCTGTTCGTGAGCGAGACGTCAACGGGCGTCCACGCTGTGCCGTCCGAATGAATCACGCTCTGGCCTCCGACGGCGTACACGTCGGTCGCGCTGCAACCGAAGACGGTGAGCAGGTTTCCCTTCGCGACCGGCGGCTGCGACTCCAGCGCCCATGTGGCGCCTTTGCGGTGCCACACTGTGGCGGCTTCGCCCACCGCGTAGAGATCTTCCGAGCTCGTGCCCCAGATCTTGTTCAGGGATCGATCGAGCTTCATCGGCAGCGTGTCCTGCGTCCACGCGGTGCCGTCCCAGTGAAGCACGACGTCGTTCGGCTCGGCGGCGCCCTTGCCGGGCGAGCCGGCGACGGCCCACGCGTCGGTCGGGCTCTGGGCCCACACGCCCCAGATGGTCGCGGTCGTCACCCGCGGGAGCTCCTTGAACGTGGCGCCGTCCCAGTGGGTCATTCGGCCTTTTTCGCCGGACATCCACACGTCGTTCGGACCGGTGCCCGCGACCCACCAGAACGAATCTTGACCGCCGGGCGCGAGGTCGGTCCACGTGGTCCCGTTGAAGTGGCGCGCGATGGCCGGGCCGCCGTTGCCGAGCGCGCCGCCGACCACGATCACGTTGGTCGGCGACGAGCCCCACACCGAGAGCACTGCTCCGCCGAGGTCGTTGCCGTCGTGGATCACTTGCCACGCAGGGGCGCTGGCGCCGCCGCCGCCGCCGGTCCCGGTGGGCGAGTCGGGGCCGCAGCCGAGCGCCGCGCCGAGAGACGCGAAACCGAACGCGGCCAGGCCGAGGATGAGGCTGCTCTTCACGGGGACATTCCTCCGGTGCTGCTGCTGCTACCGCTGCTGCTGCTCGTCGTCGCGCCGTCGCAGGCCTCGCCGAGCATGTAGCCGCCTTTGCAGATGCAGGCGCATTCGGCCGCGTTTTCGGGCTCGGCGCACGTGGGGACGACGGCGACCTTCTTCGTGGTCTTGTGCTTCGCGCGGTCGGTGATGGTGACCTCGAGCTCGTACTTGGTGCCGTAGATGTTGGTCTTCGACCACTGGTTCGGGCACATCGGCACGTTGGCGAAGCTGGCGATGTCGGCGTCGGAGCTGGCGCCCCAGCCGTCGCTCGTCGCCTCGAGGTTGATGGTGCGCGCGTCGACGCGGAGCTGCATCGTGTCGAGATCGCGCACCGCGCCCGCGAGCTGGACGCCGCACGGATCGACGTTGCGCGCGCGGACGCCGACGAAGATCACCCGGCCACCCTGCACCGGAAACAGCAGCGCGACGCCGTCTCCTTCCGCGACGGGCGCCGAGGTGTAGTCGGCCTTCAGCGCGATGATCTCGATCTCGGTCGGCTTGGTCGAGTCGCCGAGGAACGGGAGCATGCAGCCGGTGATCACGTCGGCGCCGGCGTCGACCGGCGGCTTCGTTTCAGGGCCGCAGCCCGAGGCCAATGCGCTGAGGAGGAGCGCGCCCGACGTGATCGCGTAAAGGGCGATCGCGGCGCCGGGCAGCACGCGGAGGCGGGACATCGGGGGCTCCGTCGAGCGCGGCGTAACGGTGAGCGTTGCGCCGGGCCCCGTCGATCACTGGCAGACGACGTTGTCTTGCTTCGGGTAGTAGTAAACGAACGCGTTGCAGTGCTCGTTCTTCTCGACGACGCCGCCGAACGTGTAGCAACAGTCGAGGTTCGCCGCCGGCGTCATGTACTTCATGGCGTCGTAGTCGTTGAGGCCCTTGCAGCCAATCGCCGGGTCGGGCTCCGTCCACTGGAAGTCGCACGTGTAGTAGATGCCGCCGTTCGCCGGGGCCATCACGTCGAGCTCGGGCGAGTGCTTCATCGGCGGATCGTCCCACGCGGTCGAGGTGTAGAACTTCTCGGTATCCGCGGGCGTACCGGCCGTTTTGCCGTCCCATTTGTAGATCTCGAACTTGGTCCCGCGGCTGTGGAAGTGGCCGTTGGCGCCGATGATGTGCACCGGATCGGGGCTGTTGATCTGGCAGCCTCCGCCGAACTGGGGCGTCGGGTTCTTCTCGCAGATGCGGATCGACTGCTTGGTCGCGAAGATGGTGCCCATCTCGGCCTTCTTCTCGGCGTCGGGGATCGCCACGAAGTTCACGCGGACCTTGGCGGAGCCGTCCGTCTTCTGCGTGGTGGCGTTGACGTAGTGGGTTTGCATCATGATCCACTCGTCGGGCAGGAGGACGTTCACCACGCCGTCGGGGTAGGTCCAGTCGATGTTGCCCTCTTGCTGCGAGTTGGCGAGGAGCGGCCAGTCCGACCAGTTGGGGCTCTTGAAGCACTCGCCCATGCCGCCGCTGGCCTTCTGCACGGCCCCGTTCTTGGGGTCGAGGCCCTTCAGCGTGGCGACGCGGAAGATGTTCATGTGGTGCGAGCCGACGGTCTGGGCGACCTGCACCTGGTGGAGGTTCACCGGCTTGCTCGGATCGAGGCCGCCCTTCTTCGCCAGGTCGCTGACCTTGAAGAAGTAGCAGTCTTGCTCCTCGACCCCGGCGGGGATCTGGGTCGCCTCGCTCTCGAACTGGAAGCCCTTTCCCGCGGCCGGCGGATCGAGCTTCGAAGGATCGTCGGGCCCGGCGTCGCCGCCTCCGCTCCCGGTGGAGGTCGAGGTCGAGGTCGAGCTCGACGTCGAATCAGGACCACAGCCAACGACGATGACCGCCCCGAGGAACAGCGTCGACAGCGTCAGGGCGGCGATACGAGAGCGCATGAGACCTCCAGCAGCAGGTGGAACGAGCGAGGATAAGCCAAGCGAGCCGCCCGCGTAGAGCAAGTCGCCGGCCAGCGCGTTTCAGGCTGGAAATAGGCTGTATTTGAGAAGGGAGCGGCCGTCGGGGGGTGACGGCGCTGTCAGCGAGTGGCCCTGGTGGCACACCCGCAGAACGGGCGACTCAGTTGATGCTGGTGGAGCCCGTGGAGCTGAACTCGACCGGCTCGTCGATGCGCTCGAGCGCCGTGGCGAAGCCGATCGAGGAGGCGCGGAGCTGCTCGGCCGTCATGCGGAGGGTGACCCCGTTGGCGAGGAGCGTCACGTGAAGGATGCCGCAAGCACAGCGAGTGACGCGGACGACGTTGTTCGCCGCGATCTCGGTCTGGGGGCCACATGCGTTCTTTGCCATCGGGGGGTACCTCGTGCGGTGAGAGAGGGGCAGACGAAGCCTGCCCCGGGGTTGAGCCGCTCCGAGGCCCAGCAGCAAGCAGCCTACGCGCGCTCTTCCAGCGGTACGTAGTTTCGCGCCGTCTCGCCGGTGTAGATCTGGCGCGGGCGCCCGATCTTGGTGCCCGGCGCGTCGGTCATCTCTTTCCAGTGGGCGATCCAGCCGGGGAGGCGCCCCAGGGCGAACATGACGGTGAACATGTTCGTGGGGAAGCCGATCGAGCGGTAAATCAGGCCGCTGTAGAAGTCGACGTTGGGGTAGAGCTTGCGGTCGACGAAGTACGGATCCTTGAGCGCGGCCTCTTCGAGGCGGAGCGCGATGGCCAGGAGCGGATCGACGCCGCGCTTCGAGAGGATCTTGTCGGCGGCGGCCTTGATCAGCACGGCGCGCGGGTCGTAGTTCTTGTAGACGCGGTGGCCGAAGCCCATGAGCTTGAAGCCCGAGTTCTTGTCCTTCGCGAGGTCGATGAACTTCTGCACGCCGCCGCCGTCGCGCCGGATCTGGTCGAGCATCTCGACGACCTCCTGGTTGGCGCCGCCGTGGAGCGGGCCCCAGAGGGCGCAGATGCCAGCCGAGATCGAGGCGAAGAGGTTGGCCTTCGAGCTCCCGACGAGGCGCACGGTGGACGTGGAGCAGTTCTGCTCGTGGTCGGCGTGGAGGATGAGCAGGAGGTTGAGCACCCGCACCACGTCCTCGTCGATCTCGTACGGCTCGGCCGGGACCGAGAACATCATGTTCAAGAAGTTGGCGCAGTACGAGAGCGAGTTCTGCGGGTAGACGAAGGGCTGCCCGATCGACTTCTTGTACGAGAACGCCGCGATGGTCCGGACCTTCGCGAGCAGGCGCGCGATGGTGATGTCGACGAGCTCGCGGTTGTTGGCGTCGATGGCCTCGGGGTAGAAGCTGGAGAGCGACACGACCATCGACGAGAGGATCGCCATCGGGTGCGCCGTCGACGGGTAGCCGTCGTAGAAGCGCTTCATGTCCTCGTGGATCAGCGAGTGGCGCGTGAGCAGCGTGGAGAAGCGCGTGAGCTCCGACTTGCTGGGCAGGTTGCCGTAGATCAGGAGGTACGCCGTCTCGACGAACGTCGACTTCTCGCCGAGCTGCTCGATCGGGATCCCGCGGTAGCGGAGGATGCCCTTCTCGCCGTCGATGAAGGTGATCGCGCTCGTCGTCGAGGCGGTGTTCATGAACGCCGGATCCAGCGTCACGTGCCCCGTCTTCGAGAGCAGCGACGAGATGTCGATCCCGCGCTCACGCTCCGTACCCGTGACGATCGGCAGCTCGATCGTCTGCTCTTCGCCCTCACCACCGAGGGTGAGCTTCGCCCGTTCCTGCACGCGTCCTCCTTCGTCGACCATGTCGCCGCAGCGCGGCAAAACGTAACACGGGTGCGGCAGCCTTCCGAGCGGCTTTAGCGCGCATCCTTTTCGGCCCCGCCACGCTTGGCTCGGCGGCGCGGGGCGGTCCGAGGGCAGATCGCTGAAACCCAGGAAGATCCCTGGTATTCCTCCCGCATGGCCGCGCTCGCTCCCCTCGTCCGAGGCTCGCTTCAGGGTCACCCGCTCGCCGCGAGCTTCGCCGCGGAGGTGCACCGGGTCCACCGGCGCTACGCCGCGGAGGTGGTCGCAAAGAACGGGTTTTGCCCATTTTTGAAGGACGTGGACACCGGCTTCGGTCGCTTCTGCGTGATGCTCGACCCCGAGCCCGACGTCGACTCGGCGCTCGCGGCGGCGCTCGCGGCCGGGACGTCGGTCATTCACCTCGTGTACCCGTGCACCCTCGGGCCGCCGTCGCCGTTCGAGAAATTCGCGGGCCGCCTCGGCGAGGCGCTGAAGAAAGCGTTCCGCGATCCGCCGGTGATGGCGACGTTCCACCCGGCGCTGCCCGGCGATGGATCGAATCCATTTCGTCTCGTGGGCCTGCTGCGCCGCGCGCCCGATCCGTTCGTGCAATTGATCCCCGAGGGCCTGCACGCGGGCGGGACGATGTTCGCCGGCGCGGCCGATCTCGAGGAGACCACCACCGGCGAAGAGCTCGACCCCGCGCAGGCGAATTTCGCGAAAATCCACGGGAATTTCCTCGAAAAATTGGTAGCGCTGATGAGCGAGATCCGCGCCGATCGCGACCGCAGCTACGCGCCCTTCCTCGAGGCCTTCCGCGCGGCGACGCCGGCCTGAGCTACGCGGCGGGCTTCTTCGCGGCTTGCGCCTCGCGCTCGGCGCGCTCGGCGATCAGCGGCATCACGTAGGGGAAGCCGGCCATCAGCGTGTCGAGCGTGGGATCGATCTGCGCGGTGAGCCAGAACATCACCACGCAGGCGCGCTCGACGTAGAACCAGTCCTCGGGGTACTCGACCGAGCGCATCAGCTCTTGCAGCTCGCCGCGCTCGACCTCGGGATCGGCGAGCTTCTCCAGGGCCTCGGGGCGCGCGCGCATCAGCGCGGCGGGGGTGCGATCCTGGAGCTTGAGCAGCTTGCCGAAATAGGCCTTCACCGTGCGCTCGAGCAGCGCGTCGTTGGCGCCCTCGGCCACGAAGCCCATGTCGCGAAAGCCCTTCAGGACCAGCGCGTCGTCCTGGGTGAACACGCCCTTCAGGATGTCGATCAGGCCGTCGACGAGCGAGTCCTTGGCCTCGGAGATCGCCCCGAAGTCGAGCACCACGATCCGGAATTTCCCCTCGCCCAGGGGCTCGATCAGGAAATTCCCGGGGTGGGGATCGGCGTGAAAGAAGCGGTCGACGAAGAGCATCTTGTAGAAGGTCTGGATCAACCGGACCGCGACCTCGGTGCGCGAGATGCCGGCCGCGTCGAGCTCCTCGAGCTTGCTGATCTTGAAGCCTTCCATGAACGTCATCGTCAGGACGTCGCGGGTGGTCAGATCCATGATCGGCGAGGGGAAGGCCAGGCCCGCGTCGCCCTCGAAGTTCTCGCGCATGCGATCCATGCACGCGGCCTCGTGCAGGTAGTCCGTCTCGCGGCGGAGCAGATCGACCAGCGACTCGTGGACGCGCTCGATCTTCGCGACGGGGACGAAGCGTTTGTAGACGGCGATCGCCCAGCCGAGCACGCGCATGTCGACGGCGATGACCGCGCGGATCCCCGGATAGAGGAACTTGACCGCGACCTTCCGGCCGTCGTGGAGGTGCGCGACGTGGACCTGCCCGAGCGAGGCGGCCGCGAGCGGCTCGCGCTCGATGTCGCGGTAGATCTCGTCGGGGCCGCGGCCGAAGCTCGCCTGGAGCGCGGCCTCGAGCTGCGAAAAAGGCTGCGGCGGCACCTGATCTTGAAGCTGCTCCAGCTCCTTCGTGTACACGCGCGGCAGGAAGCCGCCCATGATCGAGAGCACCTGGCCGAGCTTGATGAACACCCCGCGGAGGCGGAGCATCGCGGTGAGCAGGCGGCGCGCGTTCTTCTGATCGACGCGCTTGCGCCGCTCCATGAGCCACGGCGGGAGCTTGCGTGTCTCGAAGCGGCGCGGGCCCTTCGGCGCGTCGGCGTCGCGCATCACCGTGCCGAACACCCGCACCAGGCCGAGGTGCCAGAGGTAGCTGACGAAGATCACCCCGAAGGCGAACGACGAGCGGACGAGGCGGACGAAGAGCACGGGCGGGGGATGCTAGCCGCGAGCTGCCGCTCGGGCGACCCATGGAAGTGCGAAGCCCTCGACAGGGCCGCCGGGTGGGCGTGAAACGCCGCCGGACAGCCTCGTCGAGGGCTCGCGAAGAGAGCAGGATCGCGCCTGCCCCCTGTGGTGCTCAGGCCACCGCGTCCTTGATCGACTTGATCGGACGAGCGCGGACCGACTTGCTCGCGGGCTTGGCCGCGAACGTGGTCGGCGCCTTGGTGAAGGGGTTGATCCCCTGGCGCGCCTTGGTGGCGGGCTTCTTCACCACGCGGAATTTCGCGAAGCCGGGCATCGTGAAGATCCCGTTCTTGCGCAGCTCTTTGTAGGCGATGTCCGAGATCGCATCGAGCACGCTCTTGACCTGCTTGCGGTTCACGTCCCCCGCAGCCTCGACCACCGCGTTCACCAGGGCGCTCTTGCTGATCGAGCCGGCCTTCTTCGCGTCCGTTTTCTTTCCAGCCATGATTTCTCCTCCAGGGCGAGCCTGTCGCGGGCCCAAACAATCACAACGTGGGGCGCAGATCCAGAGCAGAATCGACGTTCCGAGCGAGAAAAAAGGCGCTTTTCGGGTCTCGACCCCGAGCGCGAACGCCGCGCGAGGCTGGACCGAAACCGCAGAGATGCGCGGGATCGCCTTGTTTTTTCGAGTGATTTTGGCGAGGCAGCGCTCTCGGCGGGGCCCGCGCGACGAAGTTTCGACGCCGGCGTCGCTTTGATCTGACCGGAAACGTCCGGCCTCATCGCTACCGACGCTTGACGCAGAGGCCGAGAAAAGCAGCTCCATCGTCGCGCCGGTAGGAGCGCGGGGGGGATCTCGGTAGCATCGACGAGCCATGATCCTCCGCCGTACCCTCCCCGTCTTCGCCCTGGTCTTCCTCTCCGTCGGCGTCGCTTCTGCGGCCTCTCCGAAGCAGAAAGCCGAGGCGCGGACCCTCGCGAGCGAGGCGAAGAAGGCCATGAAGGAGCGGCGCTTCGCCGACGCGGAGACGGCGCTGCGGCGCGCGGACACGCTCGATTCCAGCCCGCAAATCAAGCTCGATCTCGCCGCCGCGCTCACCGAGGACGGCAAGCTCGTCGACGCCAGCCGGGTGCTCCACGGCGTCACCGACGGCACGGTGGCCTCGCCCGCGACGAAGCGATTTCACGACGCCGGCAAGAAGCTCCTCGCCGCGATCGAGCCGCGCATCCCCTGGATGCAGATCGACGTCGGCGGCCCGAGCGCGGGCAGCACGCTGACGACGATCGACGGCAAGGACGTCGACGCCGCGAACGAGGTGCCGTTCGATCCGGGCGAGCACGCCGTCGCCGTCAGCGCCGACGGCTTCGAGACCGCGACGCGCAACGTGACGCTGCGCGAGGGCGCGCACGAGCACGTGCACCTCGATCTCACGCCGACGCCGAAGGCCGCGCCGCCGAAGGTCGCGGGCGGTTCGAAGGCCCCGGCGATCACCCTGTTCGTGCTCGGCGGCGCGGGCTTGCTCGTGGGCGGCGGCGCGGGGATCGCCGCGCTCTTGCAGGCGAACGACGCCAAGGCGCAGTGCGCGGGCAACGTGTGCCCGCCGTCGTCGCAGGCGTCGATCGACAAATCGAAGCTGAGCGGGACCATCTCCACCGCGGGGTTCATCGCCGGCGGCGCGCTCGTCGGCGCGGGGATCATCGCGCTGATCGCCACGCCGTCGGGCGACCCGAAGAAGGAGTCGCCGAAGGAAGGCGCGCGGGTCACGCCGTGGATCGGCCTCGGCAGCGCAGGCCTCAGCGGCAGCTTCTGATCGCGCTCAGACGGTGGTGCCCCACTTCCGGCGCGACGAGATGCCGAGCACGTTGAGCGGGCGATCGGCCTCGGCGAAGGTGATCACGTCGCCGAACGAGACGTCGGCCACGCTGTCGGGGCCGTCGAAGAAGAGCTTGGCGTCGTGCATCTTGCTCCGGACCAGGAGCTGCGACCCCGGCGGGATCAGCGAGCGGTAGAGCTTGTAGCGCTCGCCGTGCGGCGTGTACGGCTCGCGCACCACGAGCTGGAGCTCTTCCGACGTGAGCGGGAGGACGCGCCCGCCGGCCGAGCGCTGCGCCGCGGTGGATCCCGCGGCCGGGCCGATCCACAAACCGCTCGATTTCTGCTGCTCGCAGATGTCGTCGAGCTCGAGGATGTAGCGCGACGTGGCCGCGGGCGACGCGTGGCAGAAGAGCGCGTCGTTGAGCACGCGCCCCGCGACCAGCACGCCGTTGAGCGTGACCTTCATCCGCGTCAGCGCCGTGCGCCGCAGCGTCCCGCGCAGCGCCGCGGTGATCGCCGCCTTCGCGTCGCCGCTGCGCGCGCCGCAGAAGAAGCCCACCGAGTGCGAGGGCGCGCTGTTGATGGCCAGGATCGGCGCGTCGTCGACGTGGTGCGAGGCGCTGAGCAGCGTGCCGTCGCCGCCGACGGTGATCACGAGATCGAGGTCCTTCGATTCGAACGGCTCGCCGACGAGGCGCTGGAAGACGATCTCCGCGTGGACCGCGTCGAGCGCGTCCGTGACCTCGCGCACCGTGCCCTGGTGGGCGTCGTGCGAGGCGCGGAGCGGCGCGACGGTGGGGTCGTGCTCTTCCACGAGGCGTTTGAGCTTGGGATCCCGGCGATCTTCGATGTGGATCTGCCAGGCCGATCGCTTGGCCACGACGCCGACGCGGAGCGCCCGCGCGGGGGCGTCGCTCGTGGTCTTCGGGAGACGGGACGGCGGCATGATCAGATCTCCGCGAGGCGACGGAGCGCGAGCTCGGTCTTCTCGTCCTCGATCACCCCGGCGCGACAGAGATCGATGGCCGCGGCGAGCGGGACCGCGACCACGATCGCGCCTTCTTCGAGCGGCGATCCGTCCTCGGTCGGGCGGCCGACGGCGCGCGGATCGATCTCCACGTGAAAGAAGAAATGCCGCTCGCCGATGAGGGCGGGCGCGGGGAAGCTGGAGGGGCCGAGGGGCTTCAGATCGGCCGCGTCGACCTTGACGCCGACCTCTTCGAGGAGCTCGCGCGCGGCGGCGTTGCGGAGGCCTTGCGGGGTGCGCTCGTCGAGCTCGACGAGGCCCGCGGGCAGCTCCCACAGCGCGCCGAGCGTGGCGCGCTCGGGCATGGGCGAGTCGTCGCGCGAGCGCAGCGCGACGGGCGGTCGCAGCGACGATCGCAGGTAGACCCAGCGCGCCCCGCTCGCGTCGCGGTAGTGCGCGGCCATGACCACGGCGTCGAGCCGCGAGCGCGCGACGGTGTCGTACTCGAGGGCCGAGCTCTCGCGGCCGTCGTCGAAGCGGACCCGGAGCTGGCAGCGTCGCAGCCGCAAAAAGCCGGGCGGATCGCGCGTCTCTAGCTCGTCGACGACGACGACAGCGTGCGTGGGAAGCGCGGGCAGCTCCATCGGCGAGGCCGCAGCATAGCGGGCGAGGCGCGCCGGGCGCGAGCCTTTGACGCGGAAAACCCAGGGGCGAAGGCGGGCGCGCGCGGAACGATTTCCCCGGCGAGCCGTCCTCGGGTACGCTCGGCGCATGCGCGCGAGCTACGCCCTCTCCTCTCTCGTCGTGGCCGCTGTGGCCCTCGGAAACGCGAGCGCCCTGGCCGACGGGCCGAAGACGGCGGCCGCAGGAACGAAGGAGATCCGCCGCGATCCCGAGGGCAAGCGCGGCATCAGCCCCTACGCCGAGGCCATCGCCAAGGGCGAGGGCGCCTATGTCGCGCGCGACATCCCCGGCGCGATCGCCGCGTTCCAGGAGGCGATCAAGCTGGATACAGAGAAGATGCTCGGCTTCTTCCGCCTCGGCGAGGCCCAGCTCGAGTCGGGCAAGCCCGACGACGCCGACTCGACCTGGACGACGGCCCTCGGGAAAAAGGGCACCGACGACCTCAACGCCAAGCTGCTCTTCGTCATCGCCGATCTCCGCGAGCGCCAGCACAAGTGGCAGGCCGCGAAGGACGCCTGGGCCTCGTACTCCGCCTTCTTGCAGAACCACAGCAAGGTGGTCGGCTACCCGGCGACGGCCACCGAGCGCACCAAGCAGGCCGACCGCCGCATGAAGGACGAGGTCGACTACGGCGCGGTGAAGGATCGCATCGCCAAGCGCGAGCTCGAGCGGACGAAAGAGGCGGAAGAGAACGCCAAGAAGGACAAGCTCAACCGGTAGCGCGGGACGACGTTGCCCGTCGTCCAACGCTGTCAACGGGCGGGGACGGGGCCGGTCTCGGTCCAGCGGTAAAAGCCTTCGCCCGTCTTCTTGCCGAGGCGGCCAGCGCGGACCATTTGCCGCAAAATGACCGGCGGGCGGAACTGCTCGCCGATCTCCTTGTGCAGGTGCTCGAGGATCGAGAGGCGCACGTCGAGGCCGACGAGATCCGTGAGCTTGAGCGGGCCCATGGGGTGGCGGTAGCCAAGCTCCATCGCGCGATCGATGTCGATGATCGAGGCCACGCCGGTCTCGAGCATGCGCATGGCCTCCGCGCCGATGGCGACGCCGAGGCGGCTGGTGGCGAAGCCCGGCATGTCGCGCACGACGATCGGCGTCTTGCCGAGGCGCTTGGCCACGCCGAGGCAGGTGGCCAGGGTGGTGTCGTCGGTCTCGAGGCTGCGCACGATCTCGAGCAGCTCCATGACCGGCGGCGGGTTGAAGAAATGGAGGCCGATGGTGCGCGCGCCGATGCCGAGGCGCTGGCCGATCTCGGTGATGGAGAGGCTCGACGTGTTCGACGCGAAGATGGTGTGCGCGGGCGCGAAGAGCTTCACCCTGGAGAGGATCTCGACCTTGAGCTCCATCACCTCGGGGACGGCCTCGATCACCAGGTCGATGCCCTCGGCCGCGCGCGGGAGGTCGGGCGTGGCCACGAGCAGCCCGATCATCTCGCTGCGGGCCTCGTTGAGCATTTTGCCCTTCTGAACGAGGCGATCGGTGAGGTGCTTGACGGCGTCGACGGCCTTGTCGATGCGCGCGTGGTCGACGTCGTAGAGGTGGGTGACGTAGCCGGCGAGGGCCGAGATCTGGGCGATGCCCTGGCCCATCGTGCCGGTGCCGAGCACGAGCACGCGGCGGATCGGGTGCGAGGCGGCGAGATCGATGGTCATGGTGAGCTCGCTCAGTGCGCGGGCTGCGCGCCGTTGGCAGCCGCCTTGGCCTTCATGATCTCGAGCTGCTTTTGCAGCGCGGCGCGCTGCTCGGGCGAGAGGCGGGCGAGCGCGGCGGCGGCGTCGGATCCGGCGGGCGCAGGCGCGGCCATGGGCTGCGCGATGCGCTGCTGCGGCGGCAGCGGGGCCGGGGCGACAGGCGCGGCAGCGGCGGCCTTTTCGGGGGCGGGCGCATCGGTGGGCGCCGGCGTTTCGCGGGTGGCGAGGAAGGCTGTGGCCGCGACGACGAAGAGGATCATCCCCAGCGCGGGGAGCCATCCCGGCGTGCGCGGCTCGTCGGCGGGGAGCTCGTCGGTGGGCTCCCCGTCGAAGGCGTGGTCGTGATCGGCGGCGGCGTGGGTGTCGTGGGACCCGGAGCTCATGGCCGGGAGGATTGCCGCAGTTTCGCGGCGGAGTCGAGGGGCTTTGCCGAAGTCAGCAGGGCGGCGAGCGCCGCCCTGCAGCGGTGTCAGCGCCAGCCGCCGAAGCCGAAGTCGACGGGGACGAGGCGCGAGGTGAAGAAGACGCGCACCGTGCCGACCTCGGCGCGAGGGCCGGCGAGCGTGAACGGCAGCTTGCGGACGTCGCCGCCGAGGCGGAGCGTGACCTCGCCGCGGACCGATGAGGCCGTGTCGGCGCCGACGCCCCCGGCGCGCGAGATCTCCACCACGTAATTCCCTTGCGGGAGCGCCGAGACCGCGAGCGTCTCGTTGTGCTGGCTGGTCACGTCGCGCGCGGTCGTCGTCGCCTTGCCGGGCGAGCCCATCCACGACGTTCGCTTGCCCTGCGCGTCGATGAGCGCGACGTCGAGATCGGAGCCGCCCGACCACTCGGCCGACACCTGCACGTCGCCCGTGAGCGGCCGCTGCGCCGGGTTCGGCGCGACCAGGAGCCGCGTCATGGCCTCGCGCACCTTGTCGGTCGTGTCGAGCTCGATCCGGCTCGCGAGGTCGAGC